>JAFQOP010000015.1 GCA_017403155.1 Clostridia bacterium
AGTTGGTGTTTCCGAAAATTACATCTATATTCTCACGGGCAATAGTCGTGCTGGTACAAAGCAAAATAAAACTATATCTCCGCTACTTGCAAAAAGTATTGCTATGGAATTTGGTTACGATGTTGATTGGATTCTCCACGGCGATAAAAAAGACAACTAACCAAAGCCTTTTGATTCGCGCTTATGTATATATGAAAATAGCCGATGTATCATTAACGACACATCGGCTTTATATTTTAGTAGAAATAGAAACTATAAACTTTTTTGGCGAGATTTTCGCTCTCTCTATGAATAATCTCGGCATTTTCAAAGTGTGCTATAATTATTTTGGGGATGTAAACTTGGGAGTGTTGCTCTGCCTGTTACCGTCTTATATTCGCCGCCTGCCTTACGGTTATCGGGTACAAAATAGGTTACGGTTATCTCCGGCTGTTCGTCAATGATCTCCGCAAGGAAGGATTGCTTTCTGTCGAGCTTCTCGCGCATATAGTCGTTATACGCTGTTCCCCAATTTCATTTCATTATTTGAGTCTAAAATAACGAATATTCTTTCCGTTACCTTCACGCTTTAACTCTCCTTCGGCAACCAACTTGCGAAGCGCACCTTCGATAGAGCTTATGCTAAGTGAAGGACACAGCTCCCTGATGTCTTGCTTGGAAAATCTGCCGATCATATTCATCGTTGCGCGACGCACAGTTTCAAGTGCCGGCAGCTTTGTTTCGACTAGTGCAAATCTATCTTCAAAATCCTTATAGGCTGCAAGTATCGTGCCGAGCAGATATTTTATGAACGGAACTGCATCCGCATTTCCTTCGTGCCAACCGTTCTGCGCTTCGCCAAGTGCATCATAGTACAAATCTTTATTCTTGGCGATCTTTGCTTCGAGCGATATATATTTTCCAACGTAGAAGCCACTTCTGTAAAGTAGCAGAGTCGTGAGCAAACGGCTCATTCTTCCGTTTCCGTCATTGAATGGGTGAATGCAAAGGAAGTCGTGAATGAATATTGGAATGGCAATCAACGGTTCTAATTCATTGTTGCCGATTACTCTATTAAACTCGTTACATATGCTTTCGAGTGCGGTCGGTGTTTCAAACGGATCGAGAGGAGTGAATAGCGTTCTTGTGCTGCCGTCGGGATAAGTCGCGCTGATATAATTCTGCACGCTTTTTGTTCTGCCTGCCACAGGATTGTTCATATGGCTATACAGAATTTTATGGAGCTGCAGAATATAGTTAGGCGTAATAGGGATGGCATCAAAGCTCTCATGGATGATGTTTAACACATCGCGGTAGCCTGCAATTTCTTGCTCATTTCTGTTTTTGGGAGTTGTCTTATCCTCTACGATTTGCCTGATTCTCGTGTTCGTGGTAACGATACCTTCAATAGCATTCGAACTCTCCGTGCTTTGTACTTTTGCAATCTCAACAAGCTTTTCGAGTTCTTCGGGACGTTGTTTGAGATATATCTCCTGCTTTCCGGCTTCTTTGTAGATTGCCGCTATTAAGCTGAGAAGCTCCGAATCCCATTTTTGTTCGTTAATTTTGGAGTAGTTAAATATTCTCATAACCTTAACCTCGCTTTCGTTCCCTTAAATAGTACCATAATATAAGGGAATTGTCAACGGTTTAAGGGAATATTTCCTCAATTTTATTTCTAAAATGAGGGATTTTTAATCGCTCACAGTTAACACTTGTAGAGATTGTTTTTTCTCTCGGCGTTTTCTTTGCTTTCGGTGAATCAAATTATGAGGGCTGACGGTTGTTTTCCGCCAGCCCTCGCTCTTATCATCATCCCGACAAATTGGAATTTGATCAATTCTTTTTGTATTCAAACAAGCGATACAGTTTTTTTGAGAAACCGCCTGCATAAAGCTTCGCAAATATGAACCTTTCAAAACCTTTCAACTCGTCTATATATTTCTGCGGTATCATCGTGTGTTCTTTTACGAAAGCAAGCTTCTCGTTTTGATAAGATCGTGGGTTGTCTATACCGTAAACCTCTGTAACGCCTACGTCATTTATAGGGTTTCTTCGCCTTGACATTTTAGCGGCAAAAGAGGTATAGGCATCCACTAAAAGCATAATGCTTTCAAAATGAGTGCAAAGGCTATCTGTTAAAGTTCGCATTTCATCTGTGGTCAAATACATACTCACGCCTTCCATAACGACGATGGCAGATTTCTTCTCCGGGATAGCTGTCAGCCAACCGCAATCTCTTGCATCGCCTGCAATCATTTTATAGTTATCCGTTTCGGCATAGTAGCGTTTTCTTTCTTCAATAACTTCCGTAAAATCCACGTCATACCACTTGTGATCTTTATCTCCGACTCTTATGACTCGGCTATCCATTCCGCACCCGATATGAATGATCACGGCATCCGATGCATTTGATATTTGCTGCTTTACCCATTCATCAAATACGGCAGAACGAACTCCCATATAATAAGCAAGCCATTTGGATTTGGATTTACCCTTCAGCGAAAATCCTTCTGTCTCCCAAATCTCTTCGGATTTTTTATCATCAAGGAACAAGCCCTTCTTGCTCACGTAGGACTTACCGTATAAGGGGATGTATAGTGTTTTGTTTACGCTATTCATATATACTCCTGTAAATTCTTACTTATCGGTGAGCTTATCGTATCATATTCCGTGAGATTTTCAACCGACATGGCTTTTCTTCGTCTTGCGAAGCAGGATGCGAGTATTGCCGCTTGCGAGCGGTTCTGTTTTTGGGGTTAGCGACAGCTATGCTCACCGCAGTTATGTGAGCCGCAACCGTGATCTGCGCAGGTATGCTCGCCTTCTCCATGCTCATGGTCGTGGTGAGTGCATTTGGCGTTGGGATTGTAGCCGAGATTGCCTTCAATAAAAGCCTTAACCGCTTCATCACAATCTCCGCTGACACCGCTAAAGAGCTTGATGCCTGCATTGGCGAGCGCCATCTGTGCGCCACCGCCGATGCCGCCGCAAATCAGCACGTCTGCGCCAAGAGACATCAAAACGGATGCTAGCGCTCCGTGTCCCCGCCCGTTGGTGTCAACAATGACCTTTTCTGTAATTTTGCCGTTCTCCACGGTATATACCTTGAATTGCTCGGTGTGACCGAAATGTTGAAAAATCTGTCCGTTTTCATGTGTAAGTGCAATTCTCATAATATCTTTTCTCCTCTGCTTGTAAATTATGATTTTTGTATTTTTATCACAGATAATTAACCGCCAGGATCACAACGCTCGTGACGATCATGACGATGCCGACCACGCGATTTAAGACCTTGGCATTAGCCTTGTTGGCGATTTTGGCGGCAATTCTCGCCCAAATAAGCGTAAACACAACGCACAACGCGAGGCAAAGGATATCGGGCATTCCTCCGATTACAAAATGGCTGACACCTCCGGTCAAGGCAGTAAATGCCATAATAAATACGCTCGTGCCAACTGCCAAGTGCATAGGATATCCAAGGAAAGAGGTCAGAACGAGAAGCAGCATCATTCCGCCTCCTGCGCCTGCAAAGCCGCAAATAAAACCGACGAATATACCGCCGACGATTGCCTTGATCAGTCTGCCTTTTGGGGAGCTCTCCTCCAATTCCTCTCTCGTTTTTTTGACGGGTGCCAGAAGGAATCGCAAGCCAATAATAATCAGCGCAATCTGCATCGTGCCGCTCATAGCCTGTTCGGGCAAAAAGCTTGCTACGAAGCTGCCGATCATCGTTACGACCAGCACGCTCACAAGCAACGGCAGGCTGTTTTTCACGTCTAGGTTTCCGCTTTTCTTATAGGTATACGCGCTGACAAGGCTTGCCAGAACGTCGCTGATTAGTCCTATACCAACCGCATCGTAGGCGGGCACCCCTAAAAAGGTTATGAGCATTGGGCCTATCACCGCGGCGGCACTCATACCGGCAAAGCCTGTTCCAATACCCGCGCCTGCACCCGCGATAAAGCACACAAGTATTTTAATTAAAATATCTCCCATTATTATCTCCGTTAAGCTACTGTTTGTTTATAAGATATTATACCATATTTTTATGAACTTTTCAACCGATATGTCTTTTCTTCGTCTTATGTATGCAGGTTTTTCGTAAAAAACCGCCGCGATATTTGTCGCGGCGGTCTGTTTTTGCTTTTGAGGGGGGGGTGGGGGCGTCAGGGGAGGGGGTGGAGTGAGCAGTGGACGGCGGTGAAGGGGGAGAAGATGCCCGTGAGACGCTCGTCGAGGTGCCAGTGACCGAAGAACCAGCGGTCGAAGGAGACGGTGTCCATCACCCACTGGAGGAAGCCCGTGAGCTCTGCCTCGTGGGGGTCGGCGGCTTTGCCGAGGGCAAAGAGCACCTTGTCGGGCGCGGTGTGGGTGACTATGAGGTCGACGCGGTTTTGGTGCTCGGCGAGCGAGCGCGTAGCGCGACGGTATTCCTCGTTTGAGGGCATTTCCTCACGCCACCAGTCGAAGTCCTCGCGGCGCGTTGCTTTGTCGTGGCTGTAGCCGCCGCCCATGGCGAATACCCGTCTTCCGTCTATATCGTATACGTAGCCGCGCATAAGGTGGAGTACGTTGCGCCTGATGCGGCGGACTCTGCCGCCGTGCCAGTCCTCTTCGGGAAATTCGGAGGCGAGGCGGTCGAAGTTTTCGTGGTTGCCGTCGACGAACAGAATTGTATACGGCTTTTCCTCGAGGGCGTCGAGCGCTGCGCGCTCCTCGGCGTGGTAGGGTGTGCCGCACTGCTGAAAGACGAAGCCGAAGTCGCCCGCTACAATGAGGTAATCCTCCTCGGTGAGAGAGTCGTCGGGAAGCCTCTGCGGACCGAAAAAGCGCCCGAGCTCACCGTGGGTGTCGCCTGTTATGTATATCATAGGAAATTTTCCTTTCTTGTTGACATTCTTGTAAAAGTAGGATAAAATGGTGATAGAAAAATACGAGGTGAAGGAATGAAAACCTTAAACGAGACCTTTTTTCATATAAAGGACAGAATAACCCTTATCGGAAGGGTGTGGTTCGAGGATGGCAATCTCGCGCTCCCGTGGAGTGCGTCGGGTGCGGCGCTGCGCTTTTCGGGCAATGCGATATCCGTGACCCTTATGCCGTATAAGAACGATGACTCCGACCTCTTCAACGTAGCGATGAAGCTCGAGGTTGACGGTGTTGCACACAAGGCGCTCGTCGTGGAGGGCGGTGCCCTCACTCTCTTTGCCGACGGGCTCGGTGAGGGGGAGCATATAGCGCGCATATACAAGATAGGCGAGTCAAACGAGCCGATATTCCTGCGCGACCTCTCTGTTCTCGGAGAGTCGCCCGAGGTGCTTGAGTGGCACGAGAGGCACGAGCTGAAGCTCGAGGTTGTCGGTGATTCTATCACCTGCGGCTACGGTGCACTCGGTGCGGGCGATACCTTCGTTCATCACGAGGAGGACGCAACTGCCGCGTACGGATTTCTCACGGGTGAGGCGCTTGATGCCGAAACACGCATTATATCCTGGTCGGGCAGGGGAATCGTGCGCGCCTGGGACGGAAGAATTGCGGAGAAGTTCTGCGAGTTCTTTACCCAGCGAGCAAGGCTGAAGAAATACGGTATGCACGACTTCGGTGAGTGGCAGCCTGATATTCTCGTCATCAACGGAGGCACCAACGACGGCGGCAGCGGTAAGCTGCAGGCAGGGGAGTTTGTCGAGGGGGTGAGGGAGCTGTATGCTCTTGCCAGAGAGAAATATCCGCGCGCGGAGATAATCTTCTTTTACGGCGCTATGGGAGTGCCGCTGGCGGAGGACTTTGCACTTGTGATGGATGAGCTTTTGCGCCGTGACGCGCACCTTTATTATCTGCCCACCGAGCCTATCGAGGGCAAGCCCGACGAGATAGGCGCCAACGGACATCCGAGTGCTTTGGCACAGAGGCGCTTTGCCGCGGAGCTGACCGATTTTATCAAGAAGGTCGTTCTCCCCGTGCGAAAGCAGATAGGGTAAGATAATTATTTTATAAAGGGGTTGCTTTTTGCAATAGTTTGTTGTATAATAATACAGTAAAAAATGTCGAACACGTGGCACGGGCGACGTGTGGAAGGAGAAACAATGAAGGAATACGAGGCACCAGTGCTGGAATACGTGGCTACCGACGCCGACGTAATTTCAACCAGCGATACGACACCTCCTGTTGACATCGGCAACGGAGACACCCCTGCAATTCCCGCAGTGTAACATAGTCTGCAAGCGCGGAGCGAAAATCGCTCCGCGCCTTCTTTTTTTGTCAGAAGAATTTGCCGAGAAGCCCTGCAAGTCTGCCGAGAGCACCCGTGCCCGTATCCTTCGTTTTTTCTCCGTTGCCGAGGAAGGAGAAGATGAGGCGGCGCACAAGGGCAGAGGAGGCTATCCTCTCGTCTGTCGCATCGTTCAGCTCTGCGAGGGCGGCGTCGCGGTCGGGAGCCTCGGCGGATATGGCGGTGAGTGTTGGGGAGAAGAGCTCGCGCACCTTTCCCTCGATGAAGTTCTTGCCGAGGTTGCGCTCGAGCAGACCGTAGAGGAAGCCCGCCTTTCCCGACAGGGTGGGAATGGCATCAACGTAGGCGGCGGCTATTCTGTCGTCGGGTATTTCGCGCATGCCGACGAGGAGCCTGCCGAGAGGGGAGAGGGAGAGGGTCAGCCTGCGAGTGTTGGGTAGCTCGGGGAAGACCAGCTCGATTTTGTATATGATGCTTCCGTTGTCCTCCTCGAGGGCAGACGCCATTGCCATAACTGCGTATTTCTCGCCCGAGAGGTCAATTTCGCTCCTCTTGTACGAATAGAGTCCGAGCTCCGCCGTTATCTCACACTCTCCCTCGAGGGAGGTCATATACAGCCCCTCCCCACGCCTCTCAAAGCGCAGCGAGCGCATACCGCCCTGATAGTTGCTCTGCATTACTCTGACGAATGCGGGGAAAATGCCCTGGTTGTTCCTTGGGAAAAGGTACTCGCCGAGGAGCGAGTCAAAGGCGGGGTCAAACGGCTCCCTTTCACGCAAGCCGAGCTTGGCGAGAATGCCGCCCGTCGGCTTCTTGGGCGTTAGCCAGCAGCGCGAGTCGAAGAAACGGCGCACCCTCTCGTCGAGCGCTCTTGCCGCGCGCAGAGGGCGGTGAATGCGCGCACCCGTCCTTATCGGAAGAAGGTGCTCGCGAATTATTCTGAGGGCGGAGCCCTTGGAGAAGAGCTCGTTGTTGCCCGAGGTGAGCGCTACCACGATGCCGTTGTCCGGGCTCACCCACACGTTCTGACCGAGCATACCGTTGAAGAGGAAGTCGTTGCCCTCGCGCGCGGTCCAGATGTGATATCCGTAGTTGAAATCACCCGTGCGCTCGGGGGTTATTGCTTGGGTGGAGGTTGCCTCCACAACAACGCTCTCGCTCAGAATGCGCCTTTCGCGGTAGACACCGCCGCCGAGCAGCATTGCACCGATTTTGGCAAAGCTGTCTGCGCTTAAATACAGACCGAAGCCGCCCTTCGGTATGCCCTCGGGGGAGCTTTCCCACAGGGGACGGGGAATGCCGAGAGGGAGAAAGAGGCGGTCGTAGAGAAAGCTCTCTGCCGAGATGCCGTATTCCCTGTTGCATATTCTGTCGGCTATGTGCATGAGTATATATGAGTTCATGCTGTTGTAGGCAAAGCGCTCTCCGGGGGCAAAGCTCAGATCCGCCTCGATGAATGCACGGGTCCATTCCGTCTCGCTGACCACGCCTGCCTCACCGAAGCCGACACCGCTCGACATGGTGAGAAGGTGCTCGACGGTGAGCTCGCGAGCGCGCTCGTCGGTGGGAGTATATTCGGGGAAAAAGTCGCATACCGCCGCACCCGTGTCAAGCTTTTTGTCGTCTATGAGGAGCATAATGAGTATTGCTGTCACGCTCTTTGACATCGAATGGGCAAGATGGGGTGTGAGGGAGGAGTAGCCCGGGCGAGAGGCGCGGAGGAGCACCTGCTCTCGGTATGATACGACGATAGAGTGCACGTTGGCTCCCTCGTCAGCCTCAAGAGCCGAGAGAAGGGAGGTGAGTGCGTCCGAGGGGATGCCGAATGCCTCGGGGACGAAGAGGCGCGAGGGGGTTGGGTCCTCGGGGCAGAGTCTGCACTTCGAGGGGGAGTAGGGGATTACCGCAGGATAATCCTTGTACTCAAAGGCGAGGTTTGATACCAGTTCAACTAATCTTTTCTTATAGCTTTCCATATTCTTAAATTATTCGTGAGGTGTAAAATGGGTGTTGCGCACAACACCCATTTTTTCGTATTTCAGGTGAATTTATCTCTCTCGGTATTATTGACGGTCTCGGGCGAGCTTACGCGATGAATGCGGAAAGCCCCGTGAGGTCAAAAAGAAGACCGAAGACGAAGCCCGAGAGGGCGAGAAGCCCCATAACCGCGAGGTTATCGCGCCAGCGGTTGTTCATACGCAGAAGAACGAGCAGACCTACGCCCGCACCCGAGAAAAGTCCCGACATCATAACGCCGCCGCTGATAATGCCGTCGGTGCACAGGGTTGTGAGGGCGACGGAGGTTGCACAGCCCGGGATAAGACCGATAAGGGCGCTGAGAAGGTGGGAGAGGACGGGGATGGAGCTGATGAGAGAGCCTATGGCATCCGAGCCAACGAAGAAGACGAGCAGATTTACCGCTCCCGTCACAGCAAGGATAAGGGCGGATACGGTAAGAGTGTGGTGCACGGCGGAGCGGAGAATGCCTCGCTCGCAGCGGTGGTCACATCCTTCGGGGTGAGTTATCGTTTCCTTGCTTATCTGCCCCTTGCCAAAAAGGCGCATAACAAAATCCAGGGCAAAGCCGACGGCGCAGCCGACGAGCATTTTGTAGCCGAGGGAGATGAAAATACCGGCCGCGCTGACACCCTCGCTTATCATAATGAGGAGCATCTCGTCGGAGGTGGATAGGAAGACGGCAATAAGCGTGCCGACGGTTATGACCCTACCCGTGTAAAGATTTGCGGCAATTGCAGAGAAGGCGCACTGCGGTGCGGCGCCGAGCAGTGAGCCAACGGCAGGGCCCGCCTTGCCCGATTTTGTGAGCAGGGAGAGTGTCCTCTCGGACGCCTTGTGCTCGATAAACTCCATTATGAGGTAGGCGAGGAAGAGAAAGGGAACTATAAAGAGCGTCTCGAGCAGGGTGTCGAGGATAACGTCCCAAAGGCACCCGTCAAATATGCTCTCTGTGCCCGTGTGAGCGCCGTGTGCGTGTGCAAGCATCTTCATCATACGGCGCCTCCCTTGCACTCGGCGCATTTGCCGAAGAGCATCGAGCCCTCGTCGATAGAAAAGGAGCCGAGCGCGAGTATCTCGGTCTCGATTCTGTGAGATGCCTCGCAGTCGAGGTGGATGAGCCTGCCGCAGGACTTGCACTTGAGGTGCAGGTGCTCGGTGCAGTGACCGTCTCCGAGATACTGATAGGTGGTGTGTCGGGTGTGGTCGTCGGCAATGCGCTTGACCTTGCTCTCCTTTACCATATCGGATATTATTCTGTAATAGGTGCTTCGGCCGTCGCCCGACGGGGAGAGCGCGCTTACAATCTGGTCGACTGTAAAGGCGCGGGACGAGTTTTCTTTAAGAAAGGCGAGAAGTGCCGCCTTCTTTTCGGTGTTGTATTTCATATATCTCCTCTCAAAAATGAGAATAAGTCTCAAATCCCGTCTATGATACACCAACAGCACACCCTTTGTCAACCCCTTTTACACGCTTTTTATAAAATATTAAAATTTGCTTGACTGAATGGAGAAGGATATTGTATAATTTATGTATGAAAAATAACCGAGGAGGCACCTATGGGAATTATAAACGATACATTTATGCTCAAGGGAGACTGCGCAAGGAGACTATATGACGAGGTGCGCGAGCTGCCGATAATAGACTACCACTGCCACCTGTCGCCGAAGCAGATTGCCGAGGACTATAAATTTAAGAATGCGACCGACCTCTTTCTCGGAGGCGACCACTACAAGTGGCGTCAGATGAGGACTGCGGGAATAGACGAGAGGTATATCACGGGAGACGGGGACGACCGCGAGAAGTTTGCCCGCTTTGCCGAGATGATGCCCTATCTTATCGGCAACCCGATATATCACTGGACTCACCTTGAGCTAAAGAGATATTTTGATATTGACGAGCCCCTCTCCCCCGAGAGCTGCGAGAGAATATGGAACAGGTGCAACGAGCTGCTCGCAACGGACGAATACAGCGCGAGAAATCTTATCCTGCGCTCCCGTGTTGAGGCGCTGTGCACCACCGACGACCCCGCCGACACGCTTGAGTATCACGAGGCTCTCGCAGACTTCGAGTGCAGGGTGCTGCCCACCTTCCGCCCCGACAAGCTCGTTGAGATAGGAAAGGATACCTTCCTCCCATATATCGAGTCTGTCGGTATCACCACCTATGAGGGACTTTGTGCCTGGGTGAAGGAGAGAATAGAGTATTTTGCTTCACACGGGTGCCGCCTCAGTGACCATTCTCTGGAGAAGGTGCCGTATGCCGAGGGGGATGCTGCCGCCGTCTTTGCAAGAAGGGTGTCGGGCGAGGCTATAAGCGAAGGAGAGGCAGATATATTCAGAACCGAGATAATGAAGCTGCTCGCAAAGGAATATGCGGCGCACGGCTGGTGCATGCAGCTGCATATCGGCGCACTTCGCAACAACAACAAGCGTATGTTTGAAAGGCTCGGTGCTGACGTCGGCTTTGACTCCATGAACGATTTTCTCATTGCCGAGCCGTTATCCGCCCTTCTCAACAGCTTTGCATATGAGGGTAACCTGCCGAAGACCATACTCTACACCCTCAACCCGATACACAACTACGTGCTCGGCACGATGATAGGCAACTTCCAGGACGGAAGTATAGCAGGAAAGGTGCAGTTTGGCTCGGGCTGGTGGTTCAACGATCAGCGCGACGGCATGGAGGCGCAGATGAGGGCGCTCGCAAATCTCGGAATGCTGTCTAAATTCGTCGGTATGCTCACCGACAGCCGCAGCTTCGTTTCCTACACAAGGCACGAATACTTCCGCCGCATACTCTGCAGCCTTATCGGAAAGTGGGTCGACGAGGGAGAGTATCCTGCCGATATGGAAACCCTCACGAAAATCGTGAAGGATATCTGCTACTACAACGCAAAGAGATATTTTGGCTTCTGAGGAGATTAGCGTGAATTATTACAATGTGATGGTCGAGCCTTTGGTTAATTCACGCGCAAATTTTCGCCATTCGGAGCCTTATTCCGAATAGCCGCCAAGGCGGTTCCGAAAATTTATTAAGCATTTGTGCTGTCGCCTTCGGGCGACAGAATGGAGATTAAAATGAAAAAAATCCTTTTCGTCGGAAACAGCTTTTCCCAGAATGCGACTCGCTACGTCGAGGCAATAGCCGATGGGGAGCTATTCGTTCGAAACCTCTACATCGGAGGCTGTCCGCTCTCGCTTCACGTGGAGAATATTCACACGGGTGAGCCGTCCTATGAATATCAGAAGGACGCGGTAAGCACGGGAATGATTTCTCTTGACGGAGCGCTTGATGCCGAGGATTGGGATGCGGTATCCGTCCAGCAGGTAAGCTCCCTCTCGGGAATTGCCGACAGCTACGAGCCCTATATCACAGAGCTTTTGGCACATATAAGGGAGAAGAAGCCCGTGGCGCAGCTCGTGTTCCACCGCACGTGGGCATACGAGGACAGCTCGGAGCACCCCGCCTTCGAATATTACTCCCGCTCCCGCGAGAGAATGTATGAGATGATAGAAAGGACCGTCAGCGAGATTGCCTCAAGGCATAACCTCCCCGTAATACCCTCGGGCGTTGCCGTAGAGCGAGCAAGAGAGCTGCCTGAGCTCGATACAAGAGGAGGCGGCTCCCCCATAACCGTCGCCGACGGCTTCCATCTCAACGGATACGGTGAGTATCTTGCAGGACTTGTGCTCTATAAATTCTTCACGGGCAAGAGCCCGCTCGGGGTCAGCTTCGTGCCCTCCGAGCTTGACGCCTCCTTGTGCGAGAAGCTGAAGAGGATTGCCGACGAGGTATAACGAAATGTAAATAACGATGCATAATTATTCGGTTATGCATCGTTTTTTTATGCAAAAAAGAGAGAAAACACTCGATTTTGTATTGACAAAGAGGGGCGCAAGGTGTATAATAGTTATAAATTTTTATTTTAGGGGGAGGCATGCCGACGGCTATATCGCGGCATTGCTGTCAAGGATGCAATTTTTATGCATAAGTGAACCCCGAGGGATACGAAAGCAATAAAAACATTTTCCGGAGCAAAGACTATGGTACTCGATTACGTTATTCTGGCGCTGTATGCACTCAGCATGGTTGCTATCGCGCTCTACACAAGAAACCGCTCAAGGTCGGTAAACGACTTTCTCCTTGCGGGCAAGCGCGGCCTAAACGGCTGGATGAGTGCGTTTGCCTATGGCACGACCTATTTCTCGGCGGTAATATTCATCGGCTATGCGGGCAATTTCGGTCAGAAATACGGACTTGCGGCAGTGTGGATCGGCATCGCCAACGCGATAATCGGCTCTCTGTTTGCCTGGATGGTGCTCGCGAAGAGAACGAAGAATATGACTGTGCGCCTCGGTGCAAAGACGATGCCCGAGTTCTTTGAAAAGAGATACGGCTCGAGGAACCTCAAGCTCGTCAGCGCTGTTATAATCTTCATATTCCTTATTCCTTACTCTGCATCGGTATATAACGGTCTGTCGAGCCTGTTCGGCATCGTGTTCGGCATCCCCGGATGGGTTGTTATGATAGCTCTTGCGGCGCTCACCGCACTCTATCTTTTCTTCGGCGGCTACTTTGCGACAGCGCTCTCAGATTTTATTCAGGGAATTATAATGCTTATCGGCGTTGTGCTGATGGTGATCTGCTTTATGAACACCGACAACGTTGCGTGGGATCTGTCCGAGCTTGTCGGTGACGTGGAGAAGAGCTGGTTTACCTTCGGAAGCGAGAACACGGGTCTGTACGGAAATACCGTGACCCTCCTCTCTCTCATCTTCCTCACCTCCTTCGGTGTGTGGGCTCTGCCGCAGACAATACATAAATACTATGCGATAAGAGACAAGAGGGCGATACAGCAGGGCACCGTGGTCAGCACTCTGTTCGCGCTTATAATCGGCTTCGGTGCATATTTCGTCGGCGGTCTTGCCGCCCTCTTCCCCGAGGATATTGCGGGCGTTGTGGGAGACAACATTATTCCCACCCTGCTTGCCAAGGTAATTCCTACGGGACTTATGGGTGTTATTGCGGTGCTCATTCTCTCGGCAAGCATGTCTACCCTTTCCTCCGTATCGCTGGCATCGGCATCGGTTGTGGCGGTAGACCTCTATAAGGGCAGGATAAACACCTCCGCCTCCGACAAAAGAGTCAACGTCGTTATGAAGTCGCTCTGCCTTATATTCGTAGTAATCTCGGTCGTGCTAGCTATTCTCAACGAGCAGATTGGTATTACGGCGATCGCTTATATGATGGGCATAAGCTGGGGCACCCTGGCGGGCTGCTTTATGGGACCGTATGTCCTCGGTGTTATCTGGCGCAGGGTGACAGGGAGCGCGGTATGGACGTCCATCGTATCCTCCCTTGTGCTCACCGTAGCGCTTATCTTCTTCTTCGGTTATCATAAGAACGGCTTTGAGTGCTCCTTTGGCAAGGCACTCTCCGACGGTGTCGGCTGCTCGCCTATGATAGGCGTTATCTGTATGGCATTCTCTGTTGTCGTTACGGTAGCCGTCAGCCTTCTTACCAAGGCACCCTCAGAGGAGATTGTATCCGAGGCATTTGACAAGCCCATAGAAAACGAAATAAAGTAAAAACAAGGAATTTATGGCAAAATGATCTGGTCAAAGGAAGAAACACTCTCCCGTGAGGAGATGAATGCACTGCAGCTCGAGCGTCTTCGCGAAACGGTCAGGCGAGTGTACGATAAGGTGCCTGCATACAGGCAGAAAATGATAGAAGCAGGGGTCAGCCCCGAGGATATAAAGGAGCTTTCCGACCTTGCAAGGCTACCGTTTGTAACAAAGCAGGATATGAGGGACAACTATCCCTTCGGGCTTTTTGCAGTGCCAAAGGATAAGCTCGTCAGAATACACGCCTCCTCGGGCACGACGGGCAAGCCCACCGTTGTCGGCTACACCGAGGCAGACCTTGATACCTGGACCGAGTGCGTGGCGCGTATCGCCTGCGCGGGCGGCGCCGCCCCTACCGACGTCGCACAGATATGCTTCGGCTACGGTATGTTTACGGGTGCGCTCGGACTTCACTACGGTCTTGAGAAAATAGGCGCGGCGATAGTCCCCTCCTCAACGGGCAACTCGGAAAAGCAGATAATGTATATGAAGGACTTCGGCACGACTCTTCTCGTTGCCACTCCCTCCTACGCGCTCAGGCTTGCTGAGGTTGCTCGCGAGATGGGCATAGACCCAAAAACTGATTTGAACGTCAAAATCGGACTTGTCGGAAGCGAGCTGCTCACCGATGCGATGCGTGAGGAGATGCACAAGGTGTGGGGCGAGGATATGCTCGTTACCTCAAACTACGGCATGAGTGAGCTTATGGGCCCCGGTGTGTCGGGCGAGTGTGAGCATATCTGCGGTATGCATATTAACGAGGACTTCTTTATCCCCGAGATAATCAATCCCGAGACGGGACAGGTGCTTCCCGAGGGAGAGTGGGGAGAGCTCGTTATCACCTGCATAAAGAAGGAGGCTCTGCCCCTTATCCGTTACAGAACAAAGGATATAACGCGACTGCACTACCGGAGATGCAAGTGCGGAAGAACGACCTGCCGTATGGAAAATCTCACGGGCAGAAGCGACGATATGCTGAAGATTCGCGGAGTCAACGTATTCCCGAGCCAGATAGAGGAGGTCGTCCTCTCGGTGGAGGGACTCGGTCCGCACTATGAGATAATCGTGGAGAGGGAGGGCTACAACGACAAGCTCACCGTCAGAGTGGAGCTTGCTACCCACACCGACTCCTTCAAGACCCTCGAGACTATCGAGAAGAGCGTAAGAGGAAAGCTGAAGGTCATGCTCGGACTCGACGCGAAGGTAAAGCTCGAGTCACCCAACACGCTTGCTCGCTTTGAGGGCAAGGCAAAGCGCGTCAAGGATTTAAGACCAAAGGCATAAAAAAATGGAGAATAGCGTGAATCATTACAACGTAACAGTCGTGCCTTTGGTTAATTCACGCGCAAATTTTCGCTATTCGGAGCCTTATTCCGAATAGCCGCCAAAGCGGTTCCGAAAATTTATTAAGCATTTGTGCGGTCGCCTTCGGGCGACAGAATGGAGATTAATATGGAAAAGAGAATAATGCTCGGCAACGACGCCATAGCGCGCGGTGCCTATGAGGCAGGTGTTAAGGTGTCAAGCGCATACCCCGGCACCCCAAGCACCGAGATAAGTGAATTTCTGGCAAAATACGACGAGGTATATACCGAGTGGGCACCCAACGAGAAGGTTGCGCTCGAGGTGGCGGCAGGCGCCTGTATCGCAGGCGTGAGAAGCATGGCGTGTATGAAGCACGTCGGACTAAACGTAGCCTCCGACCCCCTCTACACCCTTGCGTACACGGGTGTGAATGCAGGACTGGTTATCGTGGTTGCGGACGACCCCGGCATTGCCTCCTCGCAGAATGAGCAGGACACCAGAATGATAGCAAGGAGCGCGCATCTGCCCGTGGTAGAGCCCTCTGACAGCAATGAGGCAAAGGAGTTCTTCAAGTATGCCTTTGAGCTCAGCGAAAGGTATGACACGCCAGTCATATTCAGAACGACGACAAAGCTCTCACACTCGCAGAGCATCGTTGAAATCGGAGAGAGGGTCGTGCCCGAGGACAGGACCTATGAGAGAAGTGTACCCAAGTACGTTATGATGCCCGCCTCCGCCATTGCAAGACACAGGGTTGTCGAGGCGCGCGAGGACAGAATGGCAGAGGAGGGTGCCACCTTCGAGATAAACCGCATAGAGTGGCAGGATAAGAGGGTCGGCTTTATCACCTCGGGTATAGCCTATCAGTACGTCAAGGAGGCAGCGCCCACCGCAAGCGTTCTGAAGCTCGGTGTTGTCAACCCCCTTCCGAAGAGACTTGTCGAGGAATTTATCTCACAGTGCGACACGGTATACGTCTTTGAGGAGCTTGAGCCCGTTATCGAGGAGCAGGTAAGAGCCTGGGGTCACGATGTAAAGGGTAAAGAATTGTTTACAAAGCAGGGAGAATACAGTGCGAACATGCTCCGCCGTGTGCTCTACGGTGCGGAGGAGATAAAGGCGGCACCCGACGTGCCTGCGCGTCCTCCCATTCTTTGCCCGGGCTGTCCTCACAGAAGCGTGTTCTCCGTTCTGAATAAGCTCAAGATACACGCAGCGGGAGATATCGGCTGCTACACCCTCGGTGCGGTGGCACCCCTGAACGTAATTGACACCACGGTTTGTATGGG
Organism: Clostridia bacterium; assembly: GCA_017403155.1. GTDB lineage: Bacteria > Bacillota > Clostridia > Oscillospirales > CAG-272 > UBA1740. The sequence continues at coordinate 16,452 of JAFQOP010000015.1, forward strand.
CTCGAGCATTTCCATCCTTCACGGCATGGAGATGGCAAAGGGCAAGGAATACATAAGAAACTGGGTTGCGACGATTGGCGACTCCACCTTCCTGCATACGGGTATCAATTCGCTTATCAATATGGTTTATAACAAGGCGACGGGCACCGTTATGATTCTCGACAACCGCACCACCGGTATGACGGGACACCAGGAGCACGCCGCAACGGGCAAAACACTGAAGGGGGAGGACACCTATGCTATCGACCTTGCCGCGCTTTGTCGCTCGGTGGGTGTGGCACGTGTTATAGAGATTGACGCCTTCGACGTTGACGGACTTGAGAGAGTTATCAAGGAGAGCAATGCCGGCGACGAGCTTACCGTAATTATCGCAAAGGCACCCTGCGCCCTTCTGAAGGGACAGACCTTCCCGAACAGATGCGTTTGTGATACCGAGAAATGCAAGAGGTGCGGCGCCTGCCTTAAAATCGGCTGCCCCGCAATTACCAAAAACACAGACGGAACGGTAAAAATAGATGAAACGATGTGCAACGGCTGCGGCCTTTGCATGAAGAGGTGCCGCTTTGATGCAATAAAGCAGGTACCGAAGGTATAAAAGGCAAGGGAGGAGAGAATATATGAATATTATGGTAGTCGGCGTCGGTGGACAGGGCACTCTGCTCACCAGCAGAATAATAGGAAAAACCGCTCTTGCCGCAGGGTATGACGTCAAGCTCTCCGAGGTGCACGGTATGGCACAGAGGGGCGGCAGCGTCGTTACCTTCGTCAGATTCGGAGAGCGCGTGTACGAGCCCGTCGTTGAGGAGGGGGAGGTAGACGTCCTCGTCTCCTTCGAGAGGCTTGAGGCACTCCGATATGCGCACTTCCTGAAGAAGGACGGTGTCATGATAGTAAACGATACCAGAATCGACCCGATGACGGTTGTAATCGGGGCAAAGAGCTATCCCGAGGGGATAATAGAGCAGCTCTCAGCGGAGCACAGAGTCTATTCGATAGACGGCGCCGCTGTTGCAAGGGAGCTCGGAAACAGCAAGGTTCTCAACACCGTGGTGCTCGGCGTTGCAGCAAAGCACATCGGCTTCTCCGAGGAGGAGTGGCTCGGGGTGCTTGCCGCCACGGTACCTGCCAAGACGGTTGAAATAAACACCCGTGCCTTTAAGAGAGGGTACGAGGGGAAGGCGTGACGGTATGATCTGGAATAAGGAAATGGAGTGCCTTGAGGCACAGGAGAAAAAGCAGCTTCAGTCCGACAGACTCGTGAAGCTCGTCAGATATATATACGACAACGTCGAGCTCTACCGCAAGAGAATGGACGAGGCGGGAGTCTCCCCCGAGGATATCAAGAGTATCGACGATATCGTAAAGCTCCCCTATACCACCAAGGATGACCTGCGCGATACCTATCCCTTCGGTCTGTTTGCCGCACCTCACTCGGATATCGTGAGAATACACGCATCCTCGGGCACGACGGGCAAGGCGACCGTCGTCGGCTACACGCAGAATGACATCGACGTCTGGAGCGAGTGCGTTGCCAGATGTATGACGATGGCAGGGGTAACGAAGGACGATATTGTTCAGGTAGCCTACGGCTACGGTCTGTTTACGGGAGGACTCGGCGCGCACTACGGTGCGGAGAAGCTCGGTGCTATGGTTGTGCCGATGAGCACGGGAAACTCGAAGAAGCTCACCACGATGATGGTAGACTTCGGTGCTACGGCAATCGCTTGCACCCCCTCATACCTGCTTCACCTCTCCGAGGTGCTTCGCGACGAGGGCCTGCTTGACAAGATTAAGCTCAAGTCGGCAATCTGCGGTGCTGAGCCCTGGACGGAGAAGATGCACCACGAGATAGAGAGCCGCCTCGGCGTCAGCGCGCACGATATATACGGACTCAGCGAGATTATGGGCCCGGGTGTTGCCTGCGACTGTAAATATCACACGGGTCTGCACTTCTGTGACGATCACTTCTATCCCGAGATTATAGACCCCAAGACACTCACCCCCGTTGCAGACGGGGAGGTGGGCGAGCTCGTTATCACCACGCTGACCAAGGAGGGCATACCCCTCATCCGTTACAGAACGAAGGACCTCACCAGCATCACCCACCAAAGATGCGAGTGCGGCAGAACCAGCGCGCGTATCTCCCGCTTCAAGGGCAGGAGCGACGATATGCTTATCATAAGAGGCGTAAACGTCTTCCCGAGCCAGGTAGAGGCGGCGCTCATCAACGTGGAGGAGGTAACTCCTCACTATATGATGATAGTGGACAGAGTGGGCAACCTTGACACCCTTGAGATTCAGGTGGAGGTAGATGCAAAATACTACTCCGATGAAATCCGCGGAATAGAGAAGCTCACCAAGAAGATATCGGGCGTTATTCAGTCCGCCCTCGGCATCAGCGCAAAAATAAAGCTGATGGGCCCGAACACTCTCAAGCGCAGTGAGGGCAAGGCAGTCCACGTAATTGACAACCGAAAGCTATATTAAGGAGGATATAAAAATGACCGCAAAGCAGTTATCCGTATTTATAGAAAACAGACAGGGCAGACTCGGTGAGGTGCTCCACGTTCTCAAGGAGAACGGTGTGAATATCCTTTCTATGAGCCTTGCAGACACCACCGAGTACGGCATTCTCCGCCTTATCGTAAACAATCCCGAGGCAGGGCGCGACGTGCTTATTGAGGGCGGCTTCTCCAGCATTATTACAGAGGTGCTTATCATAAAGGTGCCCCACGTTGCGGGCGCGCTTCAGAGCACCCTTGAGCTCATCTCGGACAAGAACGTGAATATCGAGTATATGTACGGACTGTCGGTTGAGGAGAAGGATGCGAGCATAGTAATGAAGACCAACGACCTCGCCGTCGCCTGCGACGTGCTCCGCGCGGCAGGCATAGATACCCTCACAAGCGACGAGATAGCAAAGCTCTGATATGATAATAGATTTTCATACGCACGTCTTTCCCGACAGAATAGCCGAGAGGACGGTTGCCGCGCTTTCAAGGAAGGGTGGAATCCCCGCCCATTCGGACGGCACGGTCGGGGGGCTCATATCATCGATGGACAGATGTGGGTGCGACATTGCTGTGAATCTGCCCGTCCTGACCTCCCCAACGCAGTTTGACAGCATAACTGCCTTTGCAAGTGGGATAAACGGCAGCGAGGTCGGGAAGAGAATAATATCCTTCGCGGGTATTCATCCCGACAGCGAGGATGTTGAACAGAGGATTGCCGAGATACGTGCGGCAGGCTTCCTCGGCATAAAGCTGCACCCCGATTATCAGCGCACCTTCTTCGACGACGCGAGGTATATACGCATACTTCGCGCGGCAAGGGATGCCGGGCTTATCACCGTGACCCACGCGGGCTATGACGTCGGCTTTCCGAACGAGGAGATAAAGTGCACGCCAAAGCGCGTTTTGCGCGCGCTCGATGCTATCGGCGGATATCCGCGCCTCGTGCTGGCGCACCTCGGCGGAAACGAGCTGTTTGGTGAGGTTATAGCCTCTCTCGCCGGCACCGACGTGTATTTTGATACCTCCTACGTGCTGAAGGTGGCTACCCGTGCGGAGTTTTTCGCTATTCTTGAGAAGCACGGCGAGGACAGAATACTCTTTGCCTCCGACTCTCCGTGGCGGGATGTTGGCTCGGAAATCGAGCATATCCGCTCATACGGGCTTACCGCGACGGCAGAGGAAAAGATTCTGGCAAAAAATGCGATGAAGCTATTAGGACTTGATAGGTGACGAAAATGTTGAACGAAAAAATGTATGCGCTTGGAAGCAAGCGCTCGATAATAAGAGAGATATTCGAATACTGCAAGACCCGCGCCTCAGAAATCGGTGCGGACAAGGTGTTCGACTTCAGTATAGGCAACCCGAGCGTTGAGCCGCCCCGTGAGATTGAGGAGGCGATAGTCCGCCTTGTTACAGAGGGGAATGCTACCGCCCTGCACGGCTACACCTCGGCGCAGGGGGATCTCGGCTGCCGCACCGCGATAGCCGAAACGGTAAACGCGCGCTTTGGCGCAGGTGTCAGTGCAGACAGCATCTATATGACCTGCGGTGCGGCGGCATCCCTCACCATAACGCTGCGCGCGCTCTTAAACGAGGGGGATGAGTGCATAGTGTTTGCCCCCTTCTTCACAGAATATCGCGTATTTATCGAGAATGCGGGCGGAAGGGTAGTGGTATCCAAGCCCGAGCCCTCCACCTTCCAGATAGACCTCGCTGACCTCGAGGGCAGAATAAACGGCAATACCAAGGCACTGATCGTTAATTCTCCGAACAATCCGAGCGGTGTCGTTTATACGAGAGAAAAGCTCACAGAGCTCTCCGACCTCCTCAGACGCAAGGAGGCTGAATACGGCCATCCTATTTACCTCATTGCCGACGAGCCCTACCGCGAGCTTGTGTTTGACGGCATAGAGGTGCCCTATCTTATGAACCTTTATGACGATACCGTCGTGTGCTACTCCTACTCCAAGGCTCTTTCCCTCCCCGGTGAGCGCATCGGATATATTGCCGTATGTCCGAGAATGGCAGAGGAGCGCAAGGTCTATCTTGCCGTCTGCGGTGCAGGTCGCTCGCTCGGCTACGTTTGCGCGCCCAGCCTTTTCCAGGCAGTGATAAGACAGACGCAGGGAGCCACGGTCGACGTCGGTATCTATAAGGAAAACCGCGATATACTATACAGCGCACTCACCGAGTACGGCTATGAATGCGTCAAGCCCGACGGTGCCTTCTACCTCTTCGTCAAGGCGCTCGAGCCCGATGCATACAAATTCTTCGAGCGCGCAAAGGCAAAGGAGATTCTCGTCGTCCCATGCGACGACTTCGGCACGCCGGGCTACGTCCGCATTGCCTACTGTGTTGACAAGAGCCGCATCGTTAACGCGCTCCCTGCCTTCCGTGCACTCGCAGAGGAATACGGGAAGAAATAAATATGCGCTCCTCGGAGCGCGTGATATGCGCCCTGCGAGCGCGTGATATGCGCCCTGCGTGCGCGTGATATGCGCCCTGCGAGCGCGTGATATGCGCCGATCGGCGCGTAGAAAAAGAGGATAGAGCCCACGGAGGGTCTCTATCCTCTTTTTGTCTTTCAATAATTGTCCAAAACCTTTTATTTTACGTTCCGGGCAAAGCTGCTAGGTTTAATGCAAAGCTCGTCCTGTCCGCTTTGCTAAGAGGATAAAACGAGGGAATTTTGTACAGAAGGCGGCTTCTTCCCACCGAGAGGCGTACAAGGGTACGCCGAGGGGGGAAAAGGCGACTAGTAAAATAAAAACGATTAAAAAGAAGAAAGCCTCCCGATTGGGAGGCTTTCAACATCTTAATAATTGTCCAAAACCTTTTATTTTACGTTCTGGGCAAAATTATCCGTTTTAGTGGCAAATGCACTTCTCGGTGTCCTTATCAAAGATGTGGATACGAGATGCATCAACAGCCACAACGATATCGTCACCCGAGTGAGCCTGGGAGCGAGAGGAAACTCTTGCGATAATGTTCTTGCCGTTGGTAGCATCCTCCATGCCCTCGAAGCCGAGGTAGAGGTAAATCTCAGCACCCATAAGCTCGGTAACGTCGACGTTAACCTTGAGGGTAGCATCAGCGAAGGTGGAGAGGTACATGGGCTCGTCGTGGATACACTCGGGACGGATACCGAAGATAACCTCCTGGTCGATGTACTCCTTGAGAGCAGGGTTGTTAGCCTTGTCTGCGGGGAGCTTGATCTCGGTGGTGCCGAACATAGCGTAGAGGTCGGTGTCGCGCTTGATGAGCTTGCCGTGGATGAAGTTCATCTGAGGTGTGCCTATGAAGCCTGCAACGAAGAGGTTGCAGGGAGAATCGTAGAGGTTCTGGGGAGTGTCAACCTGCTGGATAAGACCGTCTCTCATAACAACGATACGGCTAGCCATGGTCATAGCCTCGACCTGGTCGTGCGTTACGTAGATGAAGGTAGTCTCAACCTTCTTGTGAAGCTTGGTAAGCTCGGTTCTCATGCTTGCACGGAGCTTTGCGTCGAGGTTGGAAAGGGGCTCGTCGAGAAGGAATACCTTGGGGTTACGAACGATTGCACGGCCGAGTGCAACACGCTGCTTCTGACCACCCGAAAGAGCCTTGGGGCGGCGCTCGAGAAGGTGAGCGATGTCGAGGATTCTTGCAGCCTCCTCAACGCGGCGCTTGATCTCCTCCTTGGGAACCTTGCGCAGCTTAAGACCGAATGCCATGTTATCAAATACGGTCATGTGGGGATAAAGAGCATAGTTCTGGAACACCATCGCGATGTCTCTGTCCTTAGGAGCGATATCGTTAACGTATCTGTCACCGATGTAGAGCTCGCCCTCGGAAATTTCCTCAAGACCTGCAATCATACGAAGAGTGGTGGACTTACCGCAACCCGAGGGACCGACGAAGATAAGGAACTCCTTATCCTTGATCTCAAGGTTGAAGTCGGATACGGCTACAACGCCGCCGGGATACTTCTTGTAAATGTGTCTGAGCGAAAGACCTGCCATTTTGTTTCTCCTTAAATATGTAATATTTTATTTTTTGCTATTCTTATTCTAGCAAAAAGGAGACAATTTTTCAATTGCCATTTTAACAGTTTTTAGGGGCGACATTTGTTGCACTTGAACAAAAATCGCCCCTTTGGTTGCTACAAAATTACAAACGTTTGATTTTAGTTTCTAATTTATTAGAATGGATTAGTTCTCCTGAACGTAGTCCTGTGCAATATATGTGTCAAAGAGGGAGCACCAGGCGCCAACTCCCATTATTGGATTTGAGTGAACGAGGGTTATCATGCCGTAGCGGTCGATGATTACCGTGGTGGGGTAGCCCGAGATGCCAAAGGCGTTCGCAATGCCGCAGGAGTCCTTTGCTACGGGGCAACTGAGGGAATAGTCGCTCACAATGCCTGCAATGGCGCTGTCGCTTTTGTCGATTGGATTGAGGGCTATGAGCTCTATCTCGTCCTTGTATTTTTTGCCGTCCGTGCCCTCTATCTCGGACTCGTATGCGGCTATCATATCGGGGAACTCCTGCTTGCAGAAATTGCAGTTAACAAACCAGAGGTTGAGCACGACAGCCTTCTTCTCACCGAGAAGCTCGGAGAGGGTGAGGGTCCTGCCGTCGGTTGCTGTGAGGGTAAAGTCGGGCATAATATCGTGGACGGAGAGCGACTTACCTGCAAAGCCGTCGGCGGGCAGAGAGGTGCCAAGACGTATCTCTGTCACCCCTTCTGTGAGGGGATACTCCCCGTCTGTCGCGTAGCCGACAAGGGGGTTCTTATCACTATTGATGCGTGCCACGTAGGTGCTCTTTTTCGGCAGGGTGACGGTGTTCTTTCTCGGGTTGTCGGTAATCACGTAGCCGACGGTGTTGCCCGTTTCGCTGTCATATATATCGAGGGTTATGCCCTCTGTGAGCAGGTAGCCTCCCTCGCTCATAACGGTGAAGGAGTAGGTCACGCTTGTCGGCACGTCGGTGCCTCCGTCCTCGGGCGGCGCCACACTCTCGCCACAGCCCTCGCTGTCGCACACACCGTCGCCGTCCGCGTCCGTGTGGCTTGTGCACACCTCGGGGGGATTTGGCTCCTCGCCGCCGCAGGCGGAAAGAGCTGACAGCGCGCTCAAAAGCATAAGCGCAAGAAGTATAACGGAGATAATCTTTTTCATTTTCCTTCTCCTCTTGTTTTATTATTGCTTATATTTTACCGAATGAGGAGCGCTTTGTCAATAGAGAAAAAGCCCCACAGCGCGGAAATTGGCGCTGTGGGGCGAGTATGAAAATATTAAACCGAGGGGATGTTAATTGTCTGGTCGCTGTACGAATAGGTGACGGTGTGGGAGTATCCCGTTTCGGCATCGGTATAGCTGAGGGCGTGAAGCCTTCCGTTGTAGACGGTGAGCTCGACGTCGGTTAGGGTGGTGCCGTCGGCTGTCAGCTCATCGCACTTGTAGGTGAGCGACTCGGTATCAAAGGTGAAGTCGGAGAAGCTGAACATCGTGTTGTAGTCGAAGCAGGGGGTTACCGAATCGTAATCGCTCTTGTTTGCCTCTCCCATTATCCACTCGTTGCCGAGCTTTACGTAGCTGTAATACGTAGATTCCTCCACCGTGAGATACATCTCGGTGGTGTTTATGCTGTCGGTACAGATGAAGTGCTTCTTCGTGTCCGAGATGCGGATAGTCGTGGTGCCTGTGGTGTTGCCGTCGGCATCCTTATCCTCCTGCGTCATTGCCAGGTTGGTCGCACCAACGTTGAGTGCTTCCGTCCACTCGCCCTCGCTGACTGTGTAATAATTAGTGTCCTTCATGGTCTTGGAGGTGGGGTAATTGAAGACAAGAGGCTTGTTGGTATCCGCGTAGTCCCCCGTATACTCGGTGAAGAGAACGACGGTCTTGGTCGGCACGGTGGGGTTGAGGTTTACCTCTGCGTTCGAGCCGTATGAGCCGAAGGATTCGTGAGAGTAGTCCTTGTTTCCCGTCTGGAAGTCGGAGGAGAAGAGGTCAACCGGCATTGAATTGTAGCTTACGTGGTGCTCGACTCTGTTGGTGTTGCCGTTGCCCTCGCCCACAAGCTCGAAGCTGTATTCCTCGGTGCGCACGTTCTTAAGCACGAAGCTCTGCGGCAGATAGCAGGTGTAGCCGAAGAAGTGGTTAGAGAAGGTTGCGTTAACGATGGAGAGCGGGTTGTAGGTAAGGCTTATATGGTTTGTCGGATATTTGAAGGTTAGTCCGTCAATATATACGCTGCCCTGCCAGGTTGCGCCGTAGTCGTATCGGAGGTTGAGTGCCGCGTTGACGCAGCCCACGCCGCCCGAATAGATAACGGTATTTTCGATAATTATCTCGCCGTCACCGATGAAGTTGAGGTGGTCGACGGTGGAGTTGCGGATATATGCGTTGTATACACCGCAGTGCGCGTCGAACGAGCAGGTATACATATTGTCGAAGGAGAGGTTCTTGCAGAAGTTGGTACCCATACAGCCGTCAAACTTCTTTGTTCCGTCGGGGTCGAAGAAGTTTGACTGAACGAAGTTGGAGTAGCGCACGTTGTTTGCCTCGTTTGCACTCATTTCATACGAGCCCATATTCGTGCCGTTGGGATTCTCGGCGAGTCCGGGAACGACGTCCTTGGAGTAGTAGGTCTCGGGGCACTCGATGATAAAGTCGTCGAGCGCAACGTTGGAGCAATACTGAACCTTGGTAAAGCCACCGTAGGGACAGCCCTTTCCGCCCTCCTCATAGGGAGTCCAGGAGTCTGCCGCAAAGGAGTGGTCGATGCCCTTGATGGTGATGTTTGAACGGGTGATGTAAAGGTTGCGCGCATAATACAGATATGCGTTCGGACCGTCGTTGTAGCGAGTGATTATCTTGGTTTTCTCACCGTTATCGCCGTAGCCGACAACCTCAATGGGTGTGTCGTCAACGTTGTACATAACGATTTTTGAGAATCTGTCATAATCCCACTGTATGGGTGTGGTGGGGTCTACGTTACCCTCTGCGTCAACTATGATAAGCTCGTGCTGAGGGTCACCCGAGTTTTCATTTGCACCGAAGCGGATGTAGTGCTTTACTGCATCGTTATACATAATGAGCATAACGGTAGCACCCGGAGCCCAGCCGATATTCTGCTGTCCGCGCTTGAGGGAGGTGATGGGCAGATCTCCGTTGCTCTCACGGAAGGTGACGGAGGGGTTGTCGGGAGCAAAGGTGAAAATGCTCGTGTTTCTTTCGGCACCGTAGTGCACGTCCTCATCGTCAAAGATAAAGGTGCAGCCGTGCCAGTAGGTGTTTGTCTTTACGGTAACGGTCTCGTATCCGTTTTCTGCGCCTATGTAGTAGACTGCATCAGAGTCGGCATGGACGTTGAGCAGCTCTGCGTTTGCAGTGTTGTGTGCCGCCTGGATAGCGAAGAAGTCGTCGGTAATACCGTCGCCCACCGCACCGAAGGCGGAGTAGTAGATATCGCGGTAGTTGGGGTTGAAGTCGGAGAGGGTAACCTTTCCTCTTATGCCGTCGGCAAAGATGCGCTCGTGGAAGAAGCCCTCCGCCTGACTCTTGAAGAGGGTGGAGTATTCGCACTCGAGTGTTGCGTTGCCGCTTGTCTTGTCAATGTTGAAGTAGAAGCCGCCGCCCTCACCGTCGTTGTCGATGAGCTCTATGTGGAGGGTCTTCGCGTTTTCGTCTGCCTTGTCGGCGCGCTTAACGTCGAGCCATATACCTGTGTTGGCGTAGAGCTTGTCGCGGAAGTCCTCGGCAATCTTCTTCGAGAGCGTGTCACCGTTAGAGTAAGTGATGAGGTAGCCGTTTATCGGCTCTGTGCCGATGCTGACACCCGTTACCTTGTAGTCGTCCTGGACGTAGTGAACATTGAGCTCCGACTCCATCACAAGGTCGGTGAATGGGTCGTTTGCCTTCTTGATGCCGAATACG
>JAFQOP010000016.1 GCA_017403155.1 Clostridia bacterium
CAAAGTAGCAAACGAGGTCATCTGCGACGATATCTCCGCTATCATTATCGTTACGGATATTACGAATGAAAAGATGATTGAGAAGCAAAAGAGTGATTTCTTTGCCAACGCTTCTCACGAGTTAAAAACACCTATTACGGTTATGCAAGGCTTTGCCGAGGTTTTGATGAACAAGGAAGGTATGGACGATACCTCCAAAAAACAGCTTGGACGGATTTATAAGGAATGCCTTAGGCTCGGCTCTCTGATATCGGATATGCTGATGCTTTCAAAAATTGAAAGCGGAGATACTCCCATAAGAGCGCTTTCCGAGGTGGCTCTTGAGGATATTGCTAAAGAGGTTCTCGACGGTCTTTCCGAAAAGGCACAAAGCAGAAATATCACAGCCAAAATCGTTGGCTCTGCCAAAATATGCGCCGATCAAACCATGATTTTTGAGCTTGTTGAGAATCTTGTTTCCAACGCCATCAAATACAATAAGGACGGTGGCTCGGTAACGGTTTCCATTACCGAAACGGACACAGGCGTTTGTCTTAAGGTTGAGGATACGGGTATCGGTATTGAAAAAGAGCATCTGCCGCGTCTTTGCGAACGCTTCTACCGAGTGGACAAATCCCACTCCAAGCGTATCGGCGGCACGGGACTTGGTCTTGCAATCGTCAAGCACATCTGCGCTATTTCGAACGCGGAGCTTTCCATCGAAAGCAAATTCGGTGTCGGTACGACCGTTACTGTTGTTTTCAGTAAATAATAACTTAGCGGCAAGGACTTAAAAATCCTTGCCGCTGTGCTTTTATTCAGTGTCTTGTAGCGTTTCCATGGCCAACCTCGCTCCGAGGCGGAAGGCGTATTCGAAGATAGCTGCTTCGGCAAGGCTCATGTACTCGCTCCAGCAATCGTGGAACTTTTCGAACGTTTCCTTCTGCTCATCTGTGAAGCTCTTTTCTAAGTCCTCATGATGCCTTGCCATGTATCCGAGTAGCTCCTTCATCTCCTTCGAGTTATTTCTGCTGTCCTCTTGCGGTATTATGTTTCCGTGCCATAGTTCGTTGATTATATTTTTCATAGGTTGCACCTCCTGTTAGCACAACAACATACCACAGAAGGTTGCGGATGTCCAGCACTTTTTCAAAAATAAAACCAACCTTTTTCGCCGGGCTTATTCTTTGTTTATTGCGGCGCAAATTTTGGGGAGCGGAAGCATAAAGAAAATGCAACACAGACCTTTCGTCCATGTTGCATTTTTCTTGTTTAGTCACTCTCAATCGGCATTTTCTCTTGGATTTTACTTAATATCCTTATGAGAAGGAACCTTTTTCCGTCCTTTTTTATTCGCTCTCGGTCAGCTTGAGTGAGGGGCAATCCTTCTTCCTTCCGAAGAAGCGTATGATCACCAGTACAAGAGCGGTGCCGAGGGTGGGGAAGATTGCCGTAACGAGCATACCCGTGTCGAGTCCTGCATTGTCGGCTATAATTCCCATAAGCTGGGGTGCCACCGAGGCGCCGAGATCGCCGCTCGCCGCCATGAGAGCGAATGCCGCCACGCCAACCCCGGGTATCTTCTCCTCCATAAGAATAAGGGTGCCGGGCCACAGCATTGCCACGAACACACCCGTGAGCACGCAGGCGACCGTTGCCACGGCGACGCTTGTCACAAGTCCTGCCACAAGGTAGCATACCGCAGAGCCAATCATTCCGACAAGCAGCATTTTTTCAATATGCTTGCCCCACTTGGCATAGCTGATTCTCGTTATGCCGAGAAGTATGGCAAATGCCGCCACGCCGATAATATCTCCGAGAGCCTTGTCTATGCCGAGGTGCGCGTCCATAAAGCTGGATATCCAGTTGGACATTACGTTTTCTGCGCAGCTGCCGAGGAAAATGCACAGAGCGCACAGCGCGATGCCGATATAATTTCTTTTGTCGCCACCTTTTCTTGTACTGCCGCTCTCGCCTCCCGACATATCGGGCATGGGAGAGAGCATGAAGAGCACTGCCGCAATAACAGGCAGCAGAGCGAAGAAGGCAGTCACGTATTGCCAATTCTCTTCACCGACGAGCTTCAGCGACAGAGTTCCAACGACCACCACGAAGAACACGCCGAAGGCGTAGAGGGAATGCAGAAGGCTCATATCCCTCTGTGGGTTCTTTGAGGGGATTGCCGCGATAAGTGGGCTGAGCAGCACCTCCGACAGTCCTGCTGACACCGAGAATATCACCGTGCCGATAAGCAGTCCAACGTACACCGCATTCGGGAAGAGGAGAGGGGAGAGCGCGTAGATGAGCATACCCGTCGCTGTGATGATGGGCATCACTCTGACTACAAGGGCGACGTTGAACTTTTTTGAGAAGAGTGTGAATATCAGGTCCACTGCCAGCTGCGTGCAGAAGTTGGTGAGCACCAGCGTGCCGAGTAGGGTCCAGGATATGCCGTAGCTCTCGTGGAAGATTACGAAAAGAAGCGGCGGCAGACAGAATATCGACGACATAGTGAAGTATGCCGAGTAGCATGCCAGCTTCGTCATTTTGTAATTGCGTTCAGACATAAAAACCTCTGTAATGCTTAATTTATCTACTGCATTTTATCTCATTCCGTCCTCTTTGTCAATAGTGATTGCGGTAAAAATGTCATTAAAAAAAAGTGTCTCCCCCTCTTGACAAGAGTGGACGAGAGGAGTATAATAATAGTATAGCAAAATTGGAATAGCATATAGCAAAAAAGGAATTTTGAAGTCGGGAGGAGAAAATGTCCTACCTAAAGAAATATGAATACGTTATTGCCGTTGCCAAGCACGGCGGCATATCCCAGGCGGCGGAGCACCTCGGTGTCTCCCAGCCGACCTTCAGCAAATATCTGAAAAAGATTGAAGGAGAGCTCGGTGTGGAGCTCTTCGACCGCAGCACCCTGCCGCTGCGTCTGACGGAGGCGGGGAAGTGCTTTGTCGAGGCGGGCAAGAGGATGATAGACGTGGACAGACAGCTCTCAAAGCAGCTGGAGGAGATACGCTCCGGCGGCAGCACCGTCGTGCGCATAGGCATCAGCCCCTCCCGCTCGCAGTATATGCTCCCCGATATAATTGCCCTTTATAAGCAAAGGTGCCCGAGTGTCACCGTCGTTATCGAGGAGCGCACCACCGCCGAGCTTAACAAGCGGCTGACAGAGGGGGAGCTTGACCTTGTGATAAGCCTCCTGGACCGTGACACGGCGGAGTTTGAGCGCGTCGAGCTCTTCGACGAGAGAGTTATGCTTGCCGCACCCGAGGGTGCCGTGAGAGAGGGGGATGACGCCCGTGAGATTCTCTCGGGCTTCCCTCTTATAAGCGTTGGGCGCGGTCAGGTGATGTGGCAGACGCTAAGCGAGATAGTGCGCGAGCTTGACCTGCCCGCCCCTGAGATAGAGTGCCAGTCCATCGAGTCGGCTCTCGCCCTTGTCAGACGGGGCATCGGTGCTATGCTGGTGCCCTCTTACGTCGCACGGGGTAGGACTGACGGGCTTCGTCTGCTCCCTCTGGGCGGCGAGCTGACGGGGGAGCGAGTGAGGCGCGTATGCCTCTTCTACCGCAGAGCGCAGTTCCTCACCGCCGCCGAGCGCGAGCTTATCAGGTGCATTGTGGAAACAGAAGAAAAAAGGAAAAGTGAGGTGTAAACGATGCCGTCGGCATTTATTTATTTAGGTATTCTTCTCGGAGTTGTTATCGTGTGGTTTATGGTCTTTAAAAGACCCGTATACGAGGCAATGATCATCAGCTTTCTCATCCTCGTTGCGGTGACGGACACCTGGGGCAATATCTGGAGCTACATAAACGAGGGGCTCTCCTCCTCTTTGCTTTATTCGATGGTCGCATTCGTTGCAATGTCCATCATTCTTACCAAAACCAAGATTATCGACAGCTGTGTATACATAATTCTCTCCCTGCTCGGCAGAATTCCCGGCGGTGTCGGCTATGCCTCGGTTGTAGCCTCGGCATTTATGGGCTCTCTCTCGGGCAGCGGCCCCGGCAACGTTATGGCAACGGGCACGATAACAATCCCCGCCATGAAGCGCTCGGGCTTTCCTCCCGAGCTTGCCGCCAACATAGAGAGCAACGCGAGCTATATGGGTAATATGATACCCCCCTCGAGCAACATCTTTGCCGCCCTTGCCGCATATGGCGCCATCTACGGAGAGGGCTCCCTTTCTCAAGGCTCCTTCTGGACCGTGCTGTGGGGTATAGCCATATGGTTTATTCTCCAGAGGCTGATAATGGTCTTTGTCTTCTGCGCCTACTACAAGGTGAAGCCTATGCCAAAAGAGGAGATACCCAGCCTTCGCCAAACGCTGAGGACGGGCTGGCGCGGACTCCTCCTTCCTGTAATACTTACTGTGCCCTTCGTGCTTGACTACCTCTTCAAGGACAGCTTCTTCACCGAAAGGCTGGGCGCGGCAGGCGCAAAGTCCTTCTCGAGCGCACTGCTGATATTCATTCCGGGTCTCGTTGCCCTCGTCTGTATCCTTATGTCGAAGGATAAGAGGGAGGTAACCCCTCATAAGATTGCAGTGGGCTTTGCCAAGAGCATAAAGTCTATCGCGCCCACCGTCGGTGTGTGCGTCATTGGCTATATGATAGGTGCGATTTTTGCCGACCTCGGTGTTGACAGGGAGATGGAGGCGTTCATCGTTGACGCCGATATGAGCAAGCTCGGGCTTGTACTCATTATCTGCCTTCTGACCTGCTTCCTCGGTATGGTTATTCCGGGCTCCTCGCTCGTTGCCACCTTCGGCGGCGTGTTTATTGCGAGCTTCGCCTCCGTTGGCATCGACCCCGTTCTCGCTGCGGCAATGCTGCCCTGCATCTGTGGAGTCATGTGCGGCATCACACCCCCCCTCGGGCTTGGTATGTATGCAGGAATGTCGCTGGCAGAGTCCGACTTCAGCAAAACGTTTAAGAACAATCTGTGGTGGGTCGGTGCTCAATTCCTGATGCAGGTATTGGTGCTGATGGGACTGCTACCCATTATGGGACTGTAAAAAAGGAGGATATGAAAATGAGAGAAAAGCTAAATAATTTCCGTGCCTCCTATAAGGAATTCAAGGCGAGGCTGATAAAAAAGCTCGAGCGCCCCGTTGCCGTATGCAAGCTGATATTCGGCTACGGCATAATGCTCACCCTCTTTGCGGGCGGCTCGCTTCTGCTCGGCTACCTCGTTGCCTTAATCCTCGGTGGGGATGCCGCTGCAGCCATCTGCGCCTTTATCAAGAGCTATCTTATCCCCGTGATAACCTATACCACAACGGTGCTGGTGCTCTTCGGTATAATACTCATGTACCTTTCGGGAGAAATGGCGCTCACCGCCAAGAAAAAGACCCCGAAGCCGACCGCATCTTCCAAGACCGACGCGCCCGACCCCGACGGGGGCGAAGGGTAAAGAAAAAAGCACCCGTGAGGGTGCTTTTTTACTTCTGACACGCGACCCGTGTCACCTTTTTACCAGGTAATAGTGCGTCGAATAGGAGGTTGTTGCTCTGCCCGAGAGGTTATACTGCGCGGTAGTTGTTCGCGTTGCGGCAGGCAGCTCCTTCTCGTCGCGCGAAAGGATGCTTATATCCACCGAGCAAAACCTCGTCAGCCCCTCGCGAGAGCCGAGCTTCTCAATAGGCGTGAAGCCGTTTTCGGGAAGTCCTCTGTAATCGGTAAAGCCCGTGAAGAAAACAACGCCGACGAATACTCCGTCTGCGACGATGACGTCGCACGCGCCCTCCTTTTCCAGCCATATCCTCTCGGAGAGGGATTTGACCTCGTTTATCTCATAGTCGATAACGTCCTCTACGTAATCGTATTTGCCGTAGTCATCGTGGTCGTAGTGCTCTATCTCCTCCTTGCGCACAAAATATTTTGCCGCCTCGGCACGCACCCGTGCCTCCTCCTCTGCGGAGAGCTCCACGTACCTAAAGCCGACTCCGTCCGCGACGAAATCCACCGCCCCGTCCTCGCAGGGCACAACAAAACGACTTGCCATAGCAGTCTACCTCACTTTCGTTGGGTTTGTATTTTTGCAGTAAATTCAGCTCTTACTTGTCCTCTTCGCCCTTGCCGTCTGTTATCAGGGCAGGGGATTTTCCTTCGGGGAGAGCCTCTTCTTCCTTTTTCTTTTCCTCTTCCTGTTTCTTCTTCGCAGTAAGGACTGCTCCCGCCACTCTGCCGGCTGCCTTGACGCCCTTTCCCGCGCCCTTTGCGGCACCTACGCCGACAACCACCTCGCAGGCAAACGTACCGACGTTCTTTGCAATTTTCACGACGTCAACGTCTAGAGCCTCGTTTGTTTCTCTTATTGCCTTTTGGGTCTTTTTCACCGTGCGAACGAATTTGGAAAATCCGGTTATCGTTCTCAAAGCCTTGTCGCAGAATTCCTTTGCGAGCTTTTCTTTGCCAAAATCAACGTATATTTCACTGTCTTTCAAATATATGCTGACTATTGCTTTGCTCCTGATTATCTGAACTGTTTCGTCGTAGACCTTAACGTCGCTGAGGCTGTAAGCAGTTGCCTCATCCACCGTTTTTAACAGTCTTTTCAACTTTGAGGTGATAACGATATTGTGATTAGTCAGCATAAGCTCGCTGGCTTCTTCCTTTTCGGGTCGCTTTCCGCCCGGCAGAATTATTACCTCGCTCCTAAAAAGAACGACCTCGTCTTCGTTCAGCACGTAACTTTTCATAGTCGAACAAATCCTTTTATCATTGTTTTGATGTCAAATAATGTACTTGTGTATATAATACAACATAATCCGCCAAAATGCAAGTGGGGAGGAAAAGAAAAAGCACCGCAAGGGTGCTTTCCTTTTTGGTTGAGACAAGCTTAACGAAAATCGAACCGTTATATCTAATCACGCCCGTGGCGTGTATATCATCAAAACATAGTTTTGTATATCATCAAGGTGTAACCTTGTATATCATCAAGTCGCAGATGAATACACGCTAAAGCGTGATGAAATACACCTTCGGTGATGAGATACAGACTAAAGTCTGATGATATACCAAGTCTGCGACTTGGATAAGAAAAAACCTCACCCTGTTCGGATGAGTTTTTTTCTGGTGGAGACAAGTGGATCTCAAAGGCGTGCGCAAAGTGAGACATAGGCGCACGCAAGGAGCTTGCTCTTGGCACCGCAGTCGGTGCCATTTGCTGTTCGCAAAACCGTGCAATCTCCCCTCGCTCCGTTAGTGCGTGCTATTGGTTTTCTTCGTTGTTGTCGCTCGGCAAGTTCTCGCAGTTGTTGTCTCAAAAACAAAAAAGCACCCACGTGGGTGCTTTTCTTTTTGGTGGAGACAAGTGGATCTCGAAGGCGTGCGCAAAGTGAGACAATGGCGCACGCAAGGAGCTTGCTCTTGGCACCGCAGTCGGTGCCATTTGCTGTTCGCAAAACCGTGCAATCTCCCCTCGCTCCGTCAGTGCGTGCTATCGGTTTTCTTCGTTGTTGTCGCTCGCGTGGTTCTCGTCCCTTGTCGATCAAAAAGAAAAAGCACCGCAAGGGTGCTTTTTCTTTTTGGTGGAGACAAGTGGACTCGAACCACTGACCCCTTGCATGTCAAGCAAGTACTCTAACCAACTGAGCTATGCCTCCGAGGGGTACGCATAAGAGTATAGCATATATTTTTTGAAAAAGCAATAGCAAAAACAAAAAAATATTAACTTGTCTGCTCCTCTTTTGCTTGACAAATAGGGCATTGACACCGCGCGCGGGGGATGGTATAATTTTAATTGGTAATCAAAATATTAAAAATAAATAAATATATTCAAAAAAGGAGCAAAAAAATGGCGAAGAGCGTAAAGGACGTACTCGCCCTCATCGAGGAGGGTGGCATTAAGATGGTGGACTTCAAGATGGTTGACATCAACGGTCAGTACCGCCACGTAACTATTCCTGCCGAGAACTTCTCGGAAGAGACGATGAAATACGGCATCGGCTTTGATGCCTCCAACTACGGCTATGCCGTTGTTGAAAAGAGCGATATGGTGTTTATCCCCGATCCCGATACGGCAATGATAGACCCCTTCTGCGCGGTTCCTACCCTCACCATGACGGGCAACGCGATGATCATCGACTCGCCCGAGAACAGACCCCTCCCCCAGTATCCGAGAAACATTATCAAGGCGGCAGTCAAGGCTATGCAGGACAGCGGTGTTGCCGACACTATGTATATCCTCCCCGAGTTTGAGTTCTACCTCTTTGACAACGTGTCCTGGAGTGTGGAGCCCAGCTGTGTTGCCGCATCGGTGGATGCAGTGCAGTCCTACTGGAACAGTGCGGCAGAGGGCAAGGGAGTAATCGTTCCCAAGCAGAAAAACTACCATATAGCAAAGCCCTTCGACATCTCCTACGAGTGCCGCAGCGAGATGTGCATGCTGATGAAGGATGCGGGCATTGAGATAAACTATCACCACCCCGAGGTGGCGGCATCCGGTCAGTTTGAGATAGAGCCGCAGCTTGGTGAGGTCGTTCATATGGCGGATGCCACGATGATGATAAAGTATATCATCCACAACACCGCGCTCAAATACGGCAAGACCGCGACCTTTATGCCCAAGCCCATCTACGGCGAGGCAGGCAGCGGTATGCACGTGCATATGCTCCTTATGAAGGACGGTGTGCCCGTCTTCTCCGATGATAACGGCTACGCACATCTCTCCGAGACCGCGCACTACTTTATGGGCGGACTTCTCAAGCACATTGCATCTCTTTGCGCTATCACCAACCCATCCACCAACTCCTTCAAGCGCCTCGTTCCCGGCTTTGAGGCTCCCGTAACGGTAGGCTACGCGACCTCTAACCGCTCTGCGGTTATCCGCATTCCCGCTTATGCAAAGAGCCCCGACAAGCGTCGCTTTGAGCTCCGCAACCCCGACGCAACCTGCAACCCCTATTTCTGCTATGCGGCAATACTGATGGCAGGTCTGGACGGAATCAAGAATAAGATTGACCCCCACGCCGAGGGCTGGGGTCCCTACGACTTCAACCTCTTCCACCTCCCCGAGGAGGAGAAGGCAAAGCTCAAGGGTCTGCCCACCTCCTTGCCCGAGGCGCTCGACGCGCTCGAGGCGGACAACGACTACCTCACAGCGGACGGCGTGTTCCCGAAGGAGCTTATCGTGTCCTTCATAAAGGCGAAGAGGGCAGAGTGTGCAGAGCTCTCGAAGATACCGCACCCCGCTGAGTTCGACAGATATTATAATCTCTGATTCGGTATTAAGAGGAGACGGATATGATAAAGAACAGCAAGTGTATCGCCTGCGGCAAGCCGATAGGCGATGAACGGACGAGATGCATCGACTGCACCTACAGCGACCTTATAGGCAAGCAGCTCGCAGGGCTCGATATGCAGCCCCTCACCGACGGGGGTTTGATTGAGTTTGACAAGGACAGCGGCGGTGCGTACGTAAAAAAATTCCTCGGCGGTGCAGAAGAGATAAGAGTGCCCGAGACGTGTGAGCTTGGTAGTGTGTACAAGATCGGCAAGGAGGCGTTTGCCGACGACGGTGATATAAAAAAAGTCTATCTTCCCGCGACCGTAAGAATAATAGAAGAGAGAGCGTTTGCCGACTCAACCCTCGAGCAGATCACTCTCCCCGAGGGGCTCACCGAAATAGGCAAAGAGGCATTTGACAACACAAACCTCTCATGCGTATCGCTGCCCGACACGCTCAACCTCCTTGGCGACGGAGCCTTCAGGGGAACGAAAAGCCTCACAGGCATCGTCGTTCCCGAGGGAGTAGGCATAATACCGAAGAATGCCTTCAGAGACAGCAAGCTCGAGTCTGCTGTTATTGTAGGAGCGACGAGGATACAGAGCGGAGCCTTCAAGGACTGCGCCAAGCTCCGGCGGCTATATCTCGGAGACGGTCTGCTCGTTATGGAGGATGACTCCATCTCGGGCACAAAAATTGCGAAGCTGATCGTTCCGAGCACGGTTACGAGGGTCGGCTCGGGCAATCTTAACTGCGGTATGCATATTGCCATCACCGGCGAGGGCACGTCGATAGAGCTAGGCGACGATGACCCGAAGGAGTTTGAGGCAACGCTCTTTGCACGGCAGACGAGCAGGGCGTGGGCACAGGCAAGGGCAGTCAAGCTGGCGCGCAGACCTCTTTGCGAATTTAAAATATAAGGGGAAGGCAAAAATGTCTTTTGAAAAGGTATGTGGCAGACTCGGCTTCGGCTGTATGAGGCTGCCTATGAAGGATGGGGAGGTCGACACGGTCGAGTTCTCCCGTATGATAGATTTATTTATTGCCGAGGGCTTCAACTATTTTGACACAGCTCGCGGCTACCTCGACGGCAAGAGCGAGACGGCACTCGCCGAGTGCCTTGTGGCAAGATATCCGCGCGAGAGCTTCGTCCTCACGAATAAGCTCTCGGATTGGTGCTTTGAGAAGCACGAGGATATCCGCCCCTTCTTTGAGAGTCAGCTTGCCGCGTGTGGGGTAGAGTATTTCGATTTTTACCTCATGCATGCGCAGAATAAACACAATTACAAAAAGTATAAGAGAGAGGGCGCATACGAGGAGGCGTTCAGGCTGAAGGAGGAGGGAAGGGTGCGCCACGTAGGTCTGTCCTTCCACGACACGGCAGAGGTGCTCGAGGGGATACTGAACGATTATCCCGATATCGAGCTCGTTCAGATACAGCTCAATTACTACGATTATCACGATGCACTGGTGCAGTCGAGGGCGTGCTACGACGTGTGCGTAAGGCACGGCAAGCCCGTCGTGGTTATGGAGCCCGTAAAGGGCGGCACCCTCGCCTCGCTCACTCCTGCGGCGCGGAGCGTTGTCGGGGAGCTTGGAGGCTCGCCTGCGAGCCTCGCCATTCGCTTTGCGGCAAGCCTCGAGGGGGTATTTATGACTCTGTCGGGAATGGGAAATATGGATATGATGAGCGAGAACACCTCGTTTATGAAGGATTTCAAGCCCGTCACCGAGCATGAGCGCGAGGTGCTTTTCCGCACGGCGGAAGCAATGAGGAAGGACAACCTCATCGCCTGCACAGGCTGCCGCTATTGCGTCAGCGGATGCCCTCAGGGCATCCTTATCCCCGACCTCTTTGCCTGCCTCAACGATAAAGTAAAGTTTGAAAACTGGCAGGGCGGATACTTTTACAGCAATATAACCAAGGACACGGGCAAGGCGTCCGATTGCATCGGCTGCGGCGCATGCGAGGAGTCCTGTCCGCAGAGGCTGCCGATAAGAGAGCTGCTTGTAAGGGTCAAGGATACGTTTGAAAAATAAATAGTTTATTCTCAGTTTATCTTTCTATGGTACTATACGGTGAAAAATTTTATACCGAGGTATCAAAATGGCAAAGAAAAACGTACAAAATGAGGGTGCGCCCGTAATGAGAAAGAGAAAGCTCTACTTCCGCGCTCTCAAAAAAATAATGAAAATGAAATACAAGCAGCCGAGATTTATCTACCTTGGCGAGGAGTTCGAGCCCGGCTCGCTTGTGCTCAGCAACCACGAGGGCACCGACGCGCCCATGTCGCTTGAGATATATCTCAACAAGCCCATAAGAATGTGGGGCGCCTCCGAGATGAACTCCGGACTTATAGCGATGTATAAGTACCAGAGCCGAGTTTACTATCATGAGAAGAAGCACTGGAATCTCTTCCTTGCCCGCCTCTTCTGTCTGATAGCGAGTCCGCTTACCAATCTCTTCTATTCGGGTCTTGACCTCATCTCCACCTATCGCGACGTAAATATGGTAAAGACCGTGCGCGAGAGCATCGAGGTACTCAAGAGCGGCGAGAGCATTGTCGTATTCCCCGAGGACTCGACCAACGGCTACCTTGCCGAGCTCGAGGGCTTCCACGCAGGCTTTGCCTTCCTCGCAGACGTCTGCAGAAGACGCGGCATGGACCTGCCCATCGTTGTATCCTATTACAGAAAGAGCGACAATACCTACATATTCGACAAGCCCGTCAGATACTCCGAGCTTCTTTCCCACACGGGTAGCCGCGAGGAGGTTGCAAGGCTGCTATGCGAGCGCTGCAACGAGCTTGGCAGAATGCACTTTGACGAGAACGGCAAGCCGCTCGAGAGCGAGCGCCCTGCCGCCGTTTCGGAGGCAAATCCCACCGAGCAGCCCAAAAAGGCAAAAAAGCATGCATAAAGCAAAAAGGAACAGACGTTGTCTGTTCCTTTTTTGTTTTAAATATTTTTCTTCCATTCCGCGCTTTCGTTCAGTCGCGCGGTTTTGCGGCGGTAATTGTCATCGTGCTTGCTTCCTCTTGAAACAAGATAGCATTTATAATTTGTACCAAAGGAGCTTTGAAGTATGCTTCTGATTGTTGCGTCATCCAAAAACTCGCAGGAAAAAATATCGATGAGTGCTATTTTAGTCTCAAGATTGTAGTGCACGGCGATATGGCTCTGCGCGACCACGAGAACACCCGATATATATTCGGGATTTTCCGGAGAATCGTAGATCACGTAGGGGCGTATGATAGGAAGCATGCTGATTCTGGGCGCTATGGTATCAAGCCAACGGTATATTCCCTCAAAGGTCATTTCGACGTCCTTGACCTCTATCATATAGTGCGGCCCAAAGTCCTTGCTCGTATCTATCGCGGGCTCTCTTGAGTCGTAAATCATTCTTCTGTCCACGCTCTTGGAGAATACCTTCTTGGCGAAGAGCCTCTCCTTGAAGAAGCTCTCTGCCGAGGCGGTGGTGAAGAATTCATCCGTCAGTATATCCACAAAGTAGCATGCCCTGTACGGGAAGGTATGGATTGTTACGTGACCTCCGCGGCACACTGTAAAGGCGCTGATTCCAACGTCCTCGGAGTCGTTGCAGTAGTAATAGGGAACGAGAAAGGGGGGCATCACGGGAATAAGACCGAGCTCGTGTGTTACGCCGTTCAGCAGCTCGTTTACCGACATGAGATTGTTGGCATTTTCCTCGATAGAGCCGTAGGCATCCATCATGAAATGTAAGTGTGGCATTTTATTACCTCTCAAAAAATATTGCGTCAAAATCAGAGCATTTGATAATAAAGGGATCTATCCACCATTTATCATTTGATCTGACTACGTTGGGAAGGCAGTAGTATCTCATGCTTATTTCATAAGAAAACTCGCTGAGCAGATTTATCTCCATTCCCTTACCGTTAATTTCATTGGCATCGAAGATGAGCGCAAAGGTCGCCGTGTCGTATCCGTCTCTGCTGTTGTTGCGGTTGTTGTAGCTTGCAACCACGGGAGCAATAGCTCCGTAAAGACGCGCGGTGCCCTTATCCGTGCAGGAGCCGAAGGAGAAGAAGGAGAGAATTTCAATGGCACAGACTCGCCACCACTCTGCATTTTCCTCGCAGATATCGACGATTTTGTCGGTCTCTATAATTTGTTCAAACGCCGACCTGTCCATAATAAAATTCTTGCCGAGTGCAGCGTAAAGCTGCTTGGATTCCACGCTGCGCTTTTGTGCCACTGATATTTCGGAGCGATAGCAATTGTCGCAAAGGCGGATGAATTCCTTCAGAAGCTCGGTGGCGGAGCTTATGGACTTGATTTCTGCCGCGCGCTGGCGCGCTCTTGCCAGAAAT
Organism: Clostridia bacterium; assembly: GCA_017403155.1. Taxonomy (GTDB): domain Bacteria; phylum Bacillota; class Clostridia; order Oscillospirales; family CAG-272; genus UBA1740. The sequence goes on from JAFQOP010000016.1 coordinate 13,575, forward strand.
GCCTGCTCCGCTCTTTGCTGCGCTTCCCTTATTTCGGGGACGCGGAGCAATCTTTTTCTCGAGGCATTCTCATATTTGATTCTCTCCTTGCCATACTCGAAAATACCGGAGTAGAAGCATATAAGTCTGCGCAGAGTGTCGCCGAGCGATTTTTTTACAAGCTCGCACTTTTTTGAGCTGATATCGTTCTCAGCAGCCTTCAGCAGGATGATTTGCTGCTGGATATCGTCTGTGTGGAGGCGGTCGAGCTTCAGCTCCAGCGAGTCGTCGCTCTGCTCAGCCTCTGCGATAGCAGAAAGTATGAGCTGCGTTTTTGCCTTGGTGACAAGCTCCTTGTTGTATTCAATCAGCTCGGGGCTTTTTGCGTTTTTGACGTATCTGTCACCGAGAAGGCTCATTGCCAGATCGGTAAACTCGTCACCGCTCTCGGGATTGCTCAGCACACCGGAAAGTCTGCCCTTAAATCGGCGCTGAATATTACGCACAAGCTCGTCGTCTCCCGCATCGTCCAGGAAAAACAGGAATTTGTTCAGCACCATCGAGGGTCCTGCCTCAATCAGCAGGATAATGATGATGTTATCCCAGTTTTTGTCCTCCTCGTTATAGCTTGCGAATGCGTGCGGATACTTGGAGGAGAAAATCTCGGTGATTCTTTTTGCGGCAGATTGGTTATGCTTTTTGCCGATTACGTCGGCAATGGACAGCGCGAGATTCTTCATGTATTTATAATTTATATTGAAGAGCTGATCCATTGTGATGCTCGGTGCCTTTTTTGCGCCGTTAAAACTCTTGTCGTATGCAGAAAAATAGGACATAACCGTTTCATAATCCGTGGGAATATGAAATGGCTTTTTGATCGACTCGTTATCCTTTGCATAGGAGCCCTCGCCGTCGACTCCCACCATGGGGCAGCAGATAAAGCGGTTGAGCCTTGGAGTTTCGTAGCGCAATATATCCTTCTCGATTTCGGAGAGGAAGCAGAAATACTTTTCCTTTCCTCCGAATTTGCGCACTAAATCAAAGGTGTCGATTACACCGTTGCGGAACAGATTTCCTGCGTAGTCGTTAATACCGAATACGTACCAGCCTGCTGTACTGTCGTAGTAAAGCGAGGTCTTGCTGAGAAAGGGGAAGAATCCAATAAGAGAACGCAGATATTTGGATGCACTATCCAGCGTAAAGTCTGCTCCGACCAGGTCCTTGTCAACACGGCTGCTTTCCGCATGCTCGTTAACGAAGGCAAAATAATCGTTCAGTCCCACGCCCTTGTCGCACCAATAATCCCCCTGGCTCACGCAGTTGGGCATATATCGCTTCAGGCAGGCGTTCTCTCCCTGAATGAAGTCGTAATAGATATCCGACAGCACGAACTGCATAAGCTCCGTGGAGAGGGGGTATCTGCTGTAAATGTGCTGCATTGTGCGAATTACTCTTTGAGAGTTGGCATTGCCCTTTTTGTTGCACTCCTCCAGATTTACCGAGGTGCCGTTTCTTGAATTGTTCTTTAAATCAAGATAGCAGGAAAAGGCATACATAAACGCGAGGTTGATGATATTCTGATAAAGGGGAACAAAATTCGCCACGTCGGAAAACAAATTGTCCTCGTCAATCGCACACGTAATATAGTCTCTTATACCCTTGTCGGGCACGAGAGCTTCAAAATCTTGTAGCGTTATCATTTTTATATCCTTGTCTTACGCTCCGTTGGTAGAAGCGGATTTACGAATTGGCGATGATAGATGCAATCTCCTTGTATCTCTCAAGCGCAATATGCTCAAGCTCGCTCAGGCCGCGGGCGTTTCTGAGCACGCCCTCCTGCCACATAAAGCGGTCTATTTTCGGAACACCGAACTTATCTCCCTCGAGTAGGTTGAGGAAATAGATATTGTTGCTTCTCTCCCTGTTGTCGGAGAAGTCGCGTACGATGGATTCCTTTGCGTATTTCGGATATTTGTGCGTTTCACCGTTCTCGTCGTCGAGGGTTAGCTCATCGGTGGGTACGACGTTGGGAATAATTATTATCTTTTTGTCGCGTGCTTTGGTGTCATAGGTGTCAAAGAAGCGGTTTGTGCCCTCGCGGAACTGCTTTGTCGGACGCATGCAGCACATAATATAGTTGGCACAGCGGTTGCTCCAGTTGGCGGTGAGCTGGTTGCCGACTGCAGAGTCGAAAAGAACTCCGCAGGCAATATCCTTACACATATTTTTGAATTCGTTTACGCTGCCGCTCTGCGCCGCATCGTAGTTCGACTCGCTTCCCATTGTCTCGCCCGGATTGGCAGGCAGACAAAGAATAGCCTCGTTTTTAAGGTTGAAGAAGCTGCCGACGGGAAAAAGGTGGCGGAACATTATGTGCTCGGTAGCGCTCTCGATTTCGTCATCATCCTCTACGGGCATGGTAGAATATTTGGGGTGAAACCAGCCCTGCACGCACCTTTCCTTTATATTTTGCTTATCGAGGTTGAAAAGATAGGTGAGACCGCAGCTGTCGATATCCATATCGACAAGAACGAGGGGGTGCTTCTCGCTCGCCCCGAGCATCTCGGCAAGGTAGGGCACTACGTTTATTGCGAGCGTGCTTCTGCCCGCGCCGCCCTTGTAGGAAAAGCAGGAAATGTATTTACAGGTAGACATCAGTTGTCCTCTCCTTTTTTAGTTTGTCTTTCTCGGATAAGCTGGTCAAGCAGTCTGTATTCTGACGGGGGCAGCATAGATTCGCCGCCGTTTGCTACGTAGTCACTTCTGTGCCTGTCTGCAATGCCGCGCATATAATATCTGAGAGCCTGGTGAATATCCTTGGTGAGGTATTTCGTGTAGGTATGAATGCTGCCAAGGCTGGATTCGCGCTCGTCGTTTGTGGGCTTTGTGCTGTACAGCACCTCGCCGAGATGCCCGGCAAGAAGTGCAATCAGAAGCTCACCCATTCCCTTCTCGAAGGGAGTTCTCTCCTCGGCGGCAGCATCCTTGCTGTCCCAATCGGAGATTGTGGGAGCAGAGCCATCGTTTCTTTCGCTGAAGCTCTGAGCACGGGAGGTAACGTTATCCTTGGTTGCCGCAAGAATTTTCTGCGCCTCTGCGGAGAGCTCTGCCGCAAGAATATCGATAACCGTTTCCTTGATGATGCCCGATACAAAGCCGGTGAGCGCAGACCTGAGAGGGTCGTCGCGGTAGCCCTGCACCTGTGCTCTCAGTCGCTCGGTTTCTGCCTCGAGCTCTTCGATTCTTGCCTTCTGTGCTTCAAACTCGCTAATATCCTTGTCGGCAGCCTTGCCTCTTTCGAGGAGCGACTTGTGGTATCTTTCTTCTATTGCTTTTTTGGCGGATTTGTTGCTGTTTGCATTTTTGATGAAGGAGTTTTCGTAGTTCTCGTAGTATTCGTAGAAGGCAGCCAGAGCTGAAATAAAGTAATAGTTGCTGGAGGCTGAATATCCGTTGGTTTCCCAAATCCACTGGTAGGAGGCGTTCTCCTTGTCCCAACAGCGGTGCTTCAGAATCTGCTCAAGGAACAGTATCATATCGTACTGTGGATACTGGATAAGGAACTCGCCGATGGTCGTCTTCGTTCTCACAACGAGGGGCATAAGAGAGAATATACGGATTCTTGCCCGTCTCATATCGTTGGTGATGTCGGCATATTCCTTCTTTGAGAAGCTCTCGTCGAAATTAAGAGTGTACTCGTTTACCTTGTACTCCTTGTTGCTCTTACGAAGATAGGTGTAGAACTGGTAGCAATTTTCATATGCAAGTCGCAGAGTGTCTCGCATATTGTCATATTCCTCGATAGAATTGTTGTACTCGGCGGAGCCGTTAAAGGTGAAGTAATTGATTCTGTCCTCAAGATCCTCGTCAAGACCCGAGTTGATTATTGTATTGATAGCGAAAATAACGTTGAAGACTGCGTCAGAGGATACGCTGGCTTCAATGGTCGAGCGAGAGATAACCGTAGAAAGGTCAGCGGAATAAAACTCCTCGGAGAGCCTTTTGCCGGTGAGCTCCCAGACGTTTCTCGCGCTCTTCTTGCAGTTGTCCTCAAGCAGCATATACTGTGAGCCGCTGTCATAGGGAGCAAGGCCGTCGTTGATGCGCTTGAAAATGTCAAGCTCGCGCTGAACCTCTATGCTGTTTTTCTCTAGCTTTATAAGGTGATCCTCACACTGCTCCTCTATGAAACGAGATTTCTGGAAGACCTCAAGGATGAGCGCCTTTTCGTCCGCAGAAAATTCGCGGAAGGTGGCGAGGGCGTCACCGTCGCCGGTGTAGTCTTCGGAGAGAGTCGCAGAAAGAGCCTCGTCAATGCGGTCCTTTTGCGTCAGGTATCTCTGCGAGGTGAGAAGGGAGCCCTTGTCGAGCTCTTCGACAATTCTTCCCTGAATCAGCTTAATATCCGCTACACGTATGACATTCTCAAAGGTTGTGAGCATGTCGATCAGAATCTCGCTTACCGCAAAAGTGAAATAAAGCGAGGGCTCGTCGCAGCCGTCGGTAAAGTTCCAGCCGTGCTTGAACGGACGGGGGGAGTCTTCCTTGGAAATAAAGCTCTTGTTGATTGAGGAGAGGGTGAACTTATATAGGTCGATAATCTTATCCAGACGCGCATCGTCAAGCTTGTGCTTGCCGTTGATATGCAATCTCAGGACACCGAGCAGAGCACTGATTATCCACGTTGCGCTGTCTATGTATACGTGCTTTGAGAAGAAATTGCCCTTTATGGCATAGGGGGCGGGGGTGATGCAGTATCCGCTACCCGACGCCGTTTCTGTCAGAAGCTCGTTTATAAGCGCGTCGATGGTTTCCTTTTGCTTTTCGCCCTTTGCTCCGAGGGATTCTACGGTAGAAACAAGCGCGGCAAGGCCCTGGCAGGCGGAAAGGATTCCGCTCTCGGGAAAGTCCTCGGAAAAAAGGAAGCGGTTGCCGTCGTTTGTATATTTTTTGAGAAGCTCGGCGTAAATTTTAGAGCCGGCATAATCCCTTGACTCATATTTATAGAAGCAACCCGCTTTGTCGGTTGCAAGCTCCTGGAGCTCAGGACTCAGGTCCTGTAATTCGGCTTTAATAAGTTTGCTTTTCGCCATATTCGTTTATCTCCTTTGATTTATACTTTTAATTGAAGAAGCTGTCGGTGGGTACCTCAAGAATGGGACGTACTCCCTTTTTGATGAAGCTGAGGAACCCCTTTTTGTAGCAAAACCCGTCACAAAACGTCTGCTTCCAGAATTCTGTCAGACCCGGCTCGTCAATCCACCAATGGGCGAAGTCGGACACGGAGGAAAGGGCGAGAGAGTCCTCGTTGTGCACGTCTATGCACCGAGCGGCATCCTCAGCCGTCATGTAGCGTGGCTTCGCTCCGTTCAGCCGCGCCTTCTCCTCTGCCGAAAAAACAATGTCGGAAAAGCTGCCCTCAAGGAAGCTCTTACCGTGTTCAAACGATGCTTGCGTGAGGATTTGTGTGCAGAGAAGCACGGCTTTGCCGTCTTTTACGTAGAGAAGCCTCCAGCGCAGGTCTCGGGTAGTGTAACATACGCCGTCGAGCTGCACCAGATTTCCCTGAATGCCAAAGCGCTGGTCCTCGGGACCTTTTGGCTGCTCCGGGCCGATATACTTCGCGGCAGGATATCTGCCGAGCGCGATTTCGGCTCTTTCGCTTGCGGATGCACCGGATTTATGTACATTGTCCATAAAATTGTCTTCGTTATCGACAATGCCGTACGGCATAGCGATGTTGTCGTAGACGTAGTCAACCGTGGATTCGGAATCGGTGCGCAGCGAGCAAAGTATTTTGGGGTCGAACATCTCTATTTGCGTCGGCATGATCTCGGCAAAATACCTGTTCCTGTCCTTTGCGACGTTGAGTGCCTCCATAACCATTGTTGCTATATCCTTGCCATCGACGTGCACCGACCAGATGTGAAATTCTTCGTTTTTCATACGCTCCCTTGCTCGGCTCTGCTCCTTCTGAACAGCGTCGCTTACCAGGGAGCTCGGAGAATTGTAGAACAGTACGCCTACGCAGTTTTCGTGCGATATCACTCGCTCTGCAATCTCCAGCCAGTTGTCGCCGAGGTGCATGTTTTCATCATACCATACACGCACTCCGCGAGCGAGCAACGCGGTCATATCCTCCTTTACGGTGTCCTTGTCCGCGTGACTGTAGCTTAGGAAAATGAATTTGTTTTTCAGTATTTTTGCTTCGTCAAGTGCCATAAAACCCTCTTCGCGCTTTGGAATAGCCGCGCTTTGACACGACGGCATTCTCCATAATTCAACATTTTATAATATTTTAACATATCGTCAATCTTTGTGTCAAGGAAAATATAATAATAAAATAAATATTTTATAGCAAAGAACCTAAAGCTAATGTCTCCGATAGGTGCAGGCTGTGTGTTCGTATGGAATATGAGGCGCAAGGGTGGGATGCTAAGGTGAAAAATCCATAGGAGAAGAGGGGGGCAAAAAGATAAAAAATATATAAAAAGGGGCTTGACAAATAAAAAAACCTTTGCTATAATAATAGGGCACGAAACGGAAGGTTAGCTCAGTTGGGAGAGCATCTGCCTTACAAGCAGAGGGTCACAGGTTCGAGCCCTGTACTTTCCACCAAGAAGGTAAATGGAACAGAGATTGGCTAGCAGCGAGTAGGGCTCGAACCTACTGCAAGAATGTGAATGCATTCTTGGCGAGTTGCTTGCAACTCTGAGCCCATGTACTTTCCACCAATCATGTACTTTCCACCAAGAAGGTATCTTCTTAAAACAAAGTTTAGCACGGCTTGGTAGCTCAGTTGGTTAGAGCGCTAGCCTGTCACGCTAGAGGTCGTGGGTTCGAGCCCCATCCGAGTCGCCATAACTTTGGACGCAGCTCCATCGGGGGTCGAAGGGGAGCGGTAGTGAATGACAGTTAATAACTGTCAGAGCCGCGGAAGACCGAGCGCGCAGTTCGCGCGAGAATCGAGCCCCATCCGAGTCGCCATAACCTTGCTAGACAAAATAACCACCTGCGGATTTAGCTCATTTGGTAGAGCGCGACCTTGCCAAGGTCGAGGTGGCGGGTTCGAGCCCCGTAATCCGCTCCAAAAAGAAAGACACCCCGTGTGGGTGTCTTTCTTTTTTGGAGTTACAGGGGCGAGAGCCCACGAGCGACAACTAAAGGTCAACCTTTTTTTGCATAGCACCCGTCGCGAGTGGAGGCTTGCCCGATTTTGCGAATAGCAAATGGCGCCGACCCACGGTGCCAAGGGCAAACTCCTGCGTGCGCCCATGAAGCACTATGCGCACGCCTTGGAGCCCCGCCTCTCCGACACCCCGTGTGGGTGTCTTTCTTTTTTGGAGTTACAGGGGCGAGAGCCCACGAGCGACAACTAAAGGTCAAAAGATGCGCACCATTTCATCACAGCGGAGGCACGTTTAGGCGGTGTGATATGTAAAATGCTTATTAAGGAATAAAAATGGTTGGGAGTGGGCAGAGTATAGGAAAAAAGGGCGCGGAGGGTGGCGTGATGCAGGCGGAGAGAAGGGTATATACGGCTGTCGAGGAGCTTTTGCACTCGGGACTGCACGGTGTGGGGGCTATCGTGTTTTTTGCCCTGACTGCATTTCTTGTATCCCGTTCGGGAGGGCTCGGCTCTGCAGCAGCTCTTTCTGCTCTGCTCTATGGAGCATCGGTGGTGGCGACCTTTTCCGCATCCTTCCTTTTTCACTCTGCGTCGCACGGCACGCGGACGAGGGCGGTGCTCGAGGTTTTTGACCATTCGGCAATATACTTTATGATACTCGGCACCTATTTGCCGATCTTACTCATCAGACTTGACGATACGGTCGGATACGTGCTTTTTGCGCTTTGCGCCACCTGCGCTGTTGCGGGCGCTGCTGTTTCTGTTATAAATCTCGGAGCGCTTCGCTCCGTCGGCTTTGCTCTCTATATCGGTGCTGCTTTTTTTGTCATTCTCGCGCTCCTTCTCCATCCGCACAAGGTCGGGAGCGAAGGAGGGATGCTCCTGCTTGGGGGCGTTATTTGCTACACGGGTGGCATCTTCTTCTATAGAAGGAGGGAGCTAAAATATATGCACGTCGCTTGGCACGCGCTCGTGCTTGCGGGAAGTCTCTTTCACTTTTTTGCTATTCTCGGCATCTGCTATTCGTAATTTTTTTTGGTGTCATAATTCGGCAGTTTTTTAAATTTTTCATATTTTTTTAAAAAAATACTTGACAAACCGCCTCCCCTCTGCTATAATGATTTAGCGTCTATGGAAGGTTAGCTCAGTTGGGAGAGCATCTGCCTTACAAGCAGAGGGTCACAGGTTCGAGCCCTGTACTTTCCACCAAGAAGGTAAATGGAACAGAGAATGGCTAGCAGTGAGTAGGGCTCGAACCTACTGCAAGAATGCGAATGCATTCTTGGCGAGTTGCTTGCAACTCTGAGCCCATGTA
>JAFQOP010000017.1 GCA_017403155.1 Clostridia bacterium
CATCGGAAAATAAATTTTCCGAAAAATGTTATAATTGGTAATGTATTCAGCCCGAGCGATACTAATTGACCGGAGGGCGGAGTATGAATACTCGAACTGCTTTTTGTGAATTGCAGTTCGGCAAAGCGCGAGAGCAAACAATTCGTCGATTATACTAATTCGGTTTTCAATGCGTATTTTGTGCGCAAATAAGGTACGTATACGGTCTTGCCAAACGGCAAGGCTTTTTTTGGTTTTTGGGATTGACAATGTGCCGAACATATATTATACTTAAGGTGTACGATAAAGGGTACACCTTTTTTGATGGAGGCAGATATGGCAAAGAGTGAAAAGCAGAAGCAAAAGCTGTTTCGTATTCTCGAGATATTGATGCGCGAGACTGACGAAGAAAACGGTATTTCAATGAACGGTATAATCAGCCGACTTGACGAATACGGCATTCGCGCAGAACGTAAAAGTATATACGATGACTTTCTCACACTGGAGGAAATGGGCTACCCCGTGTTAAAAATTCAGGGCAAACCGCCGACTTATACGCTTGAGAGTAGGGTATTTGACCTGCCCGAGCTGAAGATGCTGGTTGATGCTGTCCAGGTGTCAAAGTTTATAACGGGAAAGAAAAGTCGGGAAATAATCGCAAAGCTGCAGCGCTTCGCAGGGCGTAAGTCATACGAGCTCTCCCGTCAGGTGTACGTGGAGGATAAGGCTAGGACAGAAAACAACGTCACCCTCTACACCATAGATGAGATACATCGCGCAATAAACGAGGGAAAGAGGCTTACCTTCAAATACTTCGACTACAATTCGAAGAAGGAGGTTGTATTCCGCCACGGCGGAAAGCGCTACGACACTACTCCCCTGACTCTTATGTGGAATGATGAGAATTACTATCTCGTTGCTTACGATGAGGAGGAGAATATAGTAAAGAACTTTAGGGTTGATAAAATCAAGGAGGCAAGAATGAGCGCCAACACTCGCTCACAGAGCGAGAAGGTGCAGAGCTTCAACCCCTCCGATTACTCAAAGAAGATATTTGCTATGTATGGCGGTAGGGAAGAGCTCGTTACAATAGAATTTGCTGATAGCCTTGCGGGTGTTGTTATCGACAGGTTCGGCAGCGACCACACCTTTATCAAGACCGATTTTGGATTTAAGGTTTCTCTGCGAGTAATGGTGAGCCCCACCTTCTTTGCGTGGATACTCGGCTTCGGCGATAAGGTGCGCATCCTCTCCCCGGACGGTGTATGCGACGAGCTGCTTGCAACACTTAAAAAAACAATAGCGCTGTATGATAAATAAAATGAAGAGCTACGACGTTATATTATTTGATCTTGACGGTACACTTACCGACCCGGAGCACGGACTTATTGAGTCCCACTACTACGGGCTTACGAAGATGGGCATCGAAATAAAGGATAAATCCGCTTTGCGCCGTTACATCGGTCCGACGCTTTTTGATATCTGGCAGGAGGACTTTGGATTTTCACCCGATGAGACGAGAGAGGCGATACGCCTCTTCCGTGAGTATTTCTCCGTATACGGCTGGTGGGATAACAAGGTCTACGACGGAGTTCGTGAAATGCTCATTGCACTGGGAAATAGCGGAAAAAGGCTTGCGCTTGCCACCTCAAAGCCCGAGATTTTTGCGAAAAAGATACTCGATAAATTCGCCCTCACGGAATATTTTGAGTTTATCGGTGCCGCAACCCTCGACACCACCCGAGACAAGAAGTGGCAGGTCATCGAGTATGCACTTGCCGAGATGGGCATTACCGACCGAGACCGCTGTATTCTCGTTGGCGACCGTATGTACGACGCAGAGGGCGCAAGCATCTGCGGTATAGATTCGCTCGGTGTCAGATACGGTCACGGCACTCGGGAGGAGCTTGCCGCATCAGGCTTCACCTACCTTGCCGCGACTCCTTCGGAGGTCGCCTCTCTCCTCAAATAAAATCACACGGGTGCGCTCATCGCGCACCCGTGTCTTTGCGTTATGTAAAAAAAGAAAGCGACCCATTTTGGGTCGCTTTCTTTATAGGGAGATTACTTCGCGTCGTTGCTCTTTGCAACAACCTCAACACCCTTGTAGTAGCCGCAAGCCTTGCATACACGGTAAGCAAGATTAACCTCGCCGCACTGGGGGCACTTTACAAGGTTGGTGGGAGTCTCGAGCTTCCATACGCTGGAGCGTCTCTTCATCTTTCTCGAATGAGAAACCTTTTTCTTTGGTACTGCCATTTTGATTACCTCCTATGTGAGTCTGCAAACACGCATTCTCTAACTATGTTATTTTTTATTATTCATTTCATCGAGCAGCCTCTGAAGCGGTGCGAGTCTTGGGTCGATTTCCTTCTTCGGACAATCGCACTCACCCTCGTTCAGATCCTTGCCGCATTTCTGACAAAGTCCCTTGCAATCCTCGCGGCACAAAAAACGGAGAGGAAACTCGGTTTCCAATTCCATAAGAAGGTGCTCGTCGATATCGAGAAATCCATCCTCGATTATTGCATAGTCATCCAACTTGTCCTCATCAAGGTCCGAAAGTACCTCCTTTGGGGCGACGGTTTTCTCAAGGCTAAAGGTGAAACTGCCGTCTAATGCTTTTAGGCATCTGGCACACATCGTGTGGTAATCGATGGTGGCATCCAGCCTCATTCTCATGTAGCCGGCGGTGTTGGTGATATCACCCTTAACCTTCATGGGAGAAGGAAAACTTACACCGTAAAGAAAGTCTGCGGTATCCTCCCCGTCAGTGTCAACGGTAAGCTCGTAGTCAATGTCGAGCAATCGCTCGCCCGCAAGAAGCGGTCTGAGATCAAGCTTCAAGAAAACACCTCCGAGTGCTATGGATAATAGCTAATTTCGGCATTTGGGCATAGTTTAGGCTATAGTCCCAAAGTCGTACACTATATTATATATCTTCGGGGGTGTAAAGTCAAGAGCTTTTTATAAAAAACTTATTTTTTCTTTTATGGCAATTTGTTGACAATCAAATTGTAATGTTGTATAATCAACTTATGAAAAATATATACAAAGTATATAAGCTTTGTTTTTTTGGAGGATAGCGCAATGATGACCGATATTGAAATAGCTCAGTCTGTTACACCGCGAAGCATTCTTGAAATAGCAAAAGAGGCAGGAATTGACGAGAAATATGTGGAGCTGTACGGCAACACGAAGGCAAAGCTCGATCTGTCACTTTTGAGTGATTCAAAGGACAAGTCCGACGGTAAGCTTATACTTGTTACCGCGATAACCCCCACACCCGCAGGCGAGGGTAAGACTACCACCACCATCGGACTCGCAGACGGTATGCACCGCCTTGGCAAGAGGGTAGCGGTAGCACTCCGCGAGCCCTCTCTCGGCCCCGTATTTGGTGTTAAAGGCGGTGCTGCCGGCGGTGGCTGGGCGCAGGTTATTCCTATGGAGGACATCAACCTTCACTTCACGGGTGACTTCCATGCAATCGGTGCTGCAAACAACCTTCTTGCGGCAATGCTCGACAACCATATTTACCAGGGCAACGCTCTTAACATTGACCCCAGAAGAATAACCTGGAAGAGATGCGTTGATATGAACGACCGTCAGCTCCGCTTCGTCACTGACGGACTTGGCGGAAGAGTAAACGGTGTACCCCGTGAGGACGGCTATGACATCACCGTTGCCTCTGAGATTATGGCGGTGCTCTGTCTGGCAAGCTCTATCACTGACCTCAAGGAGAGGCTCGGTAGAATTATAGTTGGCTACACCTACGACGAGAAGCCCGTAACTGCTAAGGACCTCAAGGCAGATGGCGCTATGACAGCCCTGCTCAAGGATGCACTCAAGCCCAACCTCGTTCAGACGCTCGAGGGCACCCCCGCATTCGTGCACGGCGGTCCCTTTGCCAATATTGCACACGGCTGCAACTCGGTTATAGCAACCAAGACGGCAATGAAGATGGGTGACTACGCAATCACTGAGGCAGGCTTCGGTGCCGATCTCGGTGCAGAGAAGTTCCTTGATATCAAATGCCGCATGGCAGGGCTCACCCCCTCGGCTGTCGTCATCGTTGCAACCGTAAGGGCGCTCAAGATGCACGGCGGTCTTGCAAAGACCGAGCTCGGCTCGGAAAACCTCGAGGCACTCGAGCGCGGTATTCCCAACCTCCTTCGTCACGTATCCAACATCAAGAACGTATATAAGCTCCCCTCCGTCGTAGCGGTTAACCGTTTTCCGACCGACACCGACGCGGAGATAAGCTTTATCATTGAGAAGTGCCGCGAGCTCGGAGTCAACGTCGTTCTCTCTACCGTATGGGCTGAGGGCGGCCGTGGCGGTGAGGAGCTCGCTCGCGAGGTCATCAGGCTCTGTGAGGAGGAAAAGGGCGACTTTACCTTTGCATACGACCTTGATACCACAATTGAGGAAAAAATCGAGGCACTCGTCAAGAAGATATACGGCGGTGACGGTATATCGGTCCTCCCCGCAGCTAAGAAGCAGATAGCGGCGCTCACAGCCCTTGGCTTTGACAAGGTGCCCGTCTGTATGGCAAAGACGCAGTATTCCTTCTCCGACGACCAGACAAAGCTTGGCGCCCCCTCGGGCTTTACCGTTACCATCAAGAACGTTAAGGTATCGGCAGGTGCAGGCTTCGTTGTAGTTCTCACGGGTGATATTATGACTATGCCCGGACTTCCCAAATCTCCCGCCGCAGAGAGAATTGACGTAGACGAGAGCGGCAAAATTACAGGACTGTTCTAAAAAAACGGGACTGCCATCGCGGCAGTCCCCGACCGTTATATGAGGTGTAACGTGGAGCTTATAATTGCATCCAATAACAAGCACAAAATATATGAAATAAAGAAAATACTCGGCGATAAGTTCGAGAGTATCCTTTCTCTCGGTGAGGCAGGCATCAACCACGAAACGGTTGAGGACGGCACAACCTTTATGGAAAATGCGCTCAAGAAGGCGCGCGAGATTACCGAGATATCCGGCAAGGCGGCGCTCGCTGATGACAGCGGAATTACCGCGTGTGCCCTTGGCAATGAGCCGGGCATATACAGCGCCCGTTACTCCGGCGGACACGGCAACGATGAGGACAATAACAAGCTCCTTATCAAGCGCCTCTCGGACAAGGAGGACAAGCGCGCCTACTACACCGCCGCAATTGCGCTCGTCTATCCAGATGGCACAGAGCTGGTGAGCGAGGGTTATATGCACGGCAGAATAATTGACACGCCTCGCGGCGAGAGGGGCTTTGGCTACGATCCTATCTTCGTTCCCGAGGGGGAGGAGCGCACCGTTGCCGAGATGAGTGACGAGGAGAAAAATGCCATCAGCCATAGGGCAATGGCACTTAGCGGACTTCTTTGTAAAATGGGAGGTTAAGGCATGACGGTAGATCTCATCTGGAATATAATGGAGCATATCGGCGTTATTGCCTTTGCCATATCGGGCGCTATAGTTGCCATCGACCGCGAGACGGATATATTCGGCGTTGTTTTCCTTTCCTTTATCACCGCCTTTGGCGGAGGAATTATGAGAGACCTCATATTAAGTCGCGGTATTCCTCTTTTCTTCACGAGGAGATACCTGTCGCTTATTATCGTTTGTTTCATAGCCGCCCTTGCGGTATTCTTCTTTGCTATGATATTTAAGAAAAGGTTTATCAAGGAGGAAAAATTCCTCGACTCTGTCAATAACTACATAGATGCCGTGGGTATCGGTGCCTTTACCGTATCGGGCGCTATGCTTGCAATCGACCTCGGTCACGTTAATCCGTTCGTTCCAATTCTTATGGGTATGATTGCCTGCATTGGCGGAGGCATGCTTCGTGACATAATTCTTAACGACGTGCCCTTCGTCCTTCGCAAGCGGATATATGCCCTTGCTGCTGCGGCGGGAGCTGCGGTTTTCTATGTAATCTGGTATATTGATCACGAGGCTAAGGTTATCGCTATGATAGTCGGTGCGCTGACTACCATCGTTATCCGCGTGCTTGCCACACTGTTCAAGTGGAATATGCCAAAGGCGATCAATTTCACTGCCATGCGCTCAGAAGAGAAAAAAGCAGAAGAGTCGGAAAAGGCAGAAAATGAAGAAAAATATCAGATTAAGTAAATAATTGTTTACCGATTCGTCAATATTCTTGATTTTTAGGGTTGACGAATCGGTATTTTGTTTGTATAATTTTAATATAAGAAGAAGTAAGTCTTTCATTAGGAGGAAAAATATGAGTGTAGATACACGTTCTGACTGGAGCTTCACCACAGAGGAGGCTGCATTAGCCGATGCGCAGAGCCTTAGAGCGGAATTCAAGATAAAGCTCGACGATTGCAAGAGAGTGGTAAAGCTCGCCCTCGGTGCGGCAAAGACACTTGAGAAGACAAGAAAAAAGGCGGAAGCAAAGCGTAACTCACGCAATCTTACCAAGCTGTCGCGCGCTCAACACGAGTGCGACTCCGCTCTGAATGAGGCACTGGTCGAGCGAAGAAACGCGAAAGCGATTCTTGAGAAAATTGCGGAGGTATATGACGAAACCGCGATTCACTTTATGCTTGCAGGTAAAAAAGGAAAATCAAAAAAATACACTAAGATATGCGACAAATACGTCAGATGTAAGGAGGAGTCTCTTGAATCGGTATACGCGCCTATCTCCCAGCTTATGAGCGGCTCCCCGACAGAGGAGGAGACTCGCGATGCCAAGGCAGCGACTCCCGAGCGTCCGTCGCACCCGTCCACACCGCCTGCAGGTGCTCCGCCGCCCTTCTATTTTGTTCCTGCATATATGGACGGAAGCTCGTCCTCCTCAATTAAGCTCGAGGACGTGAAGGCGGCAGTCAAGGAGGCTCTCGAGGAGCAGCTCGCACCCTTCATTACTCAGATAGAGCAAAAGCTCGAGCAGATAATAGCTGCCTCCCTCAAAGCAGAGCCTGTCGAGTTGAACGACAAGGTTGAGGCAACCGAGGATGCAACAGTCGCAGCCGAGACGGAGACAAAGGAACCTTCTGCTGAGGAAACCGCTGTGGCAGAGTCCGCAGAGCCTGATGAAGGTGCTGTCCTTAAGTGTGAGGAAATTTCGGACAAGGCAAGAAAGCTCTCCGAGCTGCTTGACACGGTTGTGTCCGAGCTTGACGGCGTGGGTGAGAAAATCGGCACCGTCCTCGAGGCTCAGCGCGCAGTTAACGATATGCAGCGCACTCTTGCTCGAGAGATGCAGGGTATGCAGGTAAAGCAGAAGCTCGTCAACGAGGAGCAAATGGCGCTCGTCGAGTCGGAGGAGCTTATCCTTCAGCAGCAGAGGCTGATAGGTGAGAAGCAGGCAGAGCTTGCTGAGGCTCAGGCAGCCGCAGTGCAGGCGGTTGAGGCAATTATGGAGGCGCAGAGCTCGGTTGAGGAGTCTGTCAAGTCCTCTATCCAGGCGCAGAAGGGAATAATCCAGTCAAACGCCAAGAATCTTGATATCCAGCGCGAGCTGATAGATAAGCAGGCTGAGATTGCACAGCTGCAGAAGGAGGCAGTGAGCGCACAGCGCAAGCTGTCGAGAAGGGTGAAGCCGCAGGATCCCAAGACACCCCCCACAGATGGCGGCGAGGATTCGGATACATAAAAAGGAAAAGGTCCGCAGTAACAAGCTGCGGACCTTTTCTATATAATGTAATCAGATGATAACAGCGTCATCGTCTGCGTCATCGTGTGCGGAGGCAACGAGCTGAACGTGGTATGCGTCTATAACAGCCTCCTCGAGCTTCGCTCTGAAATCAGCGTTGATGGGGTGAACGATGTCGCGGTAGCTGCCGTCGGGATTCTTGCGCGAGGGCATCACGATAAAGAAGCGCTCTCTTGCATAAATGACCTTGACGTCGTGTACTGCGAGGCAATCGTCAAAGGTAACCGAGACGATAGCCTTCATAGGACCCTCGTCGAAAAATTTTCTGACCTTGATATCTGTGATCTGCATTGTTTGTTTCCTTCCTTGGTGTGCTTTTTAAAATCTGGATTTATTATACAATAATTATATTACGAATAATACCCCAAAAATATAAGACTTTAAAAACTATGTGTTTACAATCTGCAAACAAATAATGTCCAAAAAATTAACTATGTGCGCAAATGAGGTTATAATGTCAAAAAACAATTCTTCACGTGGAAGGCTTAACGTTTTGAGGGCACTCGCAGCCGAGGGGGCGCACGTGCATTTCCTTGGCGTAGGTGGAGTCAGTATGTCATCTCTTTTTGCTCTCAGCAGGCGCTTCGGTATAAGCGTGAGCGGAGAGGATCGGGCACAAGGCGAATACATAAGGACGCTTGCATGTGACGTGGGAGACGTCTGGGTAGGAGAACACAGACCGCTGCCCGGAAATACAACTCTCCTTGTCTATTCACTTGCCGTCTCGGAGGATGATGCAGCGCTGCGAGAGGCGGAGGAGAAGGGAATTATGACCGTCTCGCGTGCGGAGTATATGAGTGCACTTGTTGAGCCGTACAAATTTAAGGTTGCCGTCAGCGGAACGCACGGAAAGAGCACGGTCACCTCAATGCTCCACACGGTATTCAAGGCGGCAGGGCTTTTGCCCACGACACTTTCGGGTGCACCTCTTTCGGGCGAGATGTGCCATTTTTCGCATGGGTCGCTTGATTATCTGATATTTGAAAGCTGTGAATATAAGGATTCCTTTCTGTATTTCACACCCGACGTGGGTGTTTTTCTAAATCTCGAGCTTGACCATCCCGACTATTTTAAAAGTGCGGCACAGCTATCCGATAGCTTTCTTACCGCCATGAAAAGGGCGCGTCTCCCCGTCGTTTACGCAGGCGACCCAGCCTTGCGGAAAATAGCGGAAAAACTTGACACGCCCCCCATTTATTTTGGCGAGGACGTCGATTTTTGCACCTATTCCTACCGCAAGGTGGGGCAGGGGGTGGCAGAGCTTTTTCACAAGGGGAGCTTACTTGGGGAGATATCCGTGAGCTTGCTTGGAGATTTCAATCTGACCAATGCCGCCGCGGCAACTGCTGTCTCTATCGAATGCGGAGTGCCCTTTGATGTGGTAAAGGAGGCTCTCGGAGGCTTCTCGGGCGTGGCAAGGCGGCTTGAGCTTATAGGTGAATACAAGGGTAGGGCAGTGTATTACGACTATGCTCATCACCCCACCGAAATCCGCGAGGGGATTCGGGCGCTCGGATCTGTGCACGGGGGTGTAACGGTTGTTTTTCTGCCACACACCTATTCGCGCACTGCTGCGCTATGGGAGGACTTCACAGCCTCGCTTCGCCTTGCCGACTATGCAATAATCGGTAGCATAGATGGGGTCAGAGAGGGAAAAATAGAAGGAATCAGCGCCGAGAGACTTGCGCGTGATGTGGGTGCCTATTATCTGTCGGATTCGCGGCAGCTTCTCCGCTTGCTCGACAAAACGGAGGGCTGTGTAGCTCTAATGGGAGCGGCAGATATGAGAGAGATAAAAAATACTCTTTTTCCTCAAGAAAAAACTTGACAATCTCGCCTTTGGAGAGTAAAATAATGGCATAATCCCCAAGGGAATAACAAAAACTAAAAGAAAGGCGGTTTTTCACTGATGGACGTTGGTCGAAGTAGCGACTACCGACAACAAAATAATATCCGACGTCCGTGCGTGCAGGACAGCTGATTGCCTTGTTGCATTTGGCGTCGGAGAAAGGACAGCTGAATGCAGGAAAACAAGAATTTTGATGAGATGCTCTCCGACGAGAGCGTGCAGGCTATCACGAGCGATGAGCTTCTTCCGAAGCTTGATGAGCTAATCGCCCTGATAGATGAAAAGAGGTACACCGAGTTTGTCAGAATAATCTCGGAGGTGCCTACGGCAGATATTGCCGAGCTGCTTGATGAGGTGGAGGAGGCTTACCGCCCCCGCTTCTTCAGGCTTTTACCCAAGGAGATAGCCTCCGAGGTGTTCGTTGATATAGGCAGCGATGCCCAGGAGGATATCATAGCAGGCTTCAATGACCGAGAGCTTGCCTCAATGCTCGAGGAGCTGTATCTGGACGATACGGTCGATATTATCGAGGAGATGCCCGCAAGTGTGGTGAAGCGAATAATCCGCAACTCCACCCATGAGAACAGAAGCATGATAAATCAGCTTCTGCACTACCCAAAGGACTCTGCGGGCACGATTATGACAACGGAGTACGTGCGCTTCCGTGCAGATATGACCGTCAGGGAGGCACTCGACCATATACGCAGTGTCGCCATAGATAAGGAAACCATCTACACCTGCTACGTCACCGACCCATACAGACGCCTTCTTGGAATCGTAACGGCAAAGGATTTACTTATATCCTCTCTTGACACCGACCTTTCCGACATAATGGAGGAGTCTGTCATCTACGTAAACACCACCGACGACAAGGAATACGTTGCGGGTAAGTTCGAGAAATACGGATTTCTTGCCCTTCCCGTCGTAGATGCCGAGCAGAGGCTCGTCGGTATCATAACCGTCGATGACGCCATCGACGTCATAAAGGAGGAGGCAGAGGAGGACTTTGCTAAGATGGCGGGTATCACCCCCACCGAAACCCCATACCTCAAGACCTCCGTCATATCGGTATTCAAGTCGAGAATACCCTGGCTTCTGCTGCTTATGATCTCCGCCACGGTATCGAGCACGATTCTCAGCTTCTTTGAGCGAAATCTTGCCAGCATACTCGTTCTCTTCGTGCCTATGCTGATGGACACGGGCGGAAACTCGGGCAACCAGGCGTCCGTCACTCTTGTGCGCGGACTATCTCTCGGTGAGGTAAAGCGCGCAGACTTTCTGAAGGTGTGGTGGCGCGAGTTGCGCGTCGGACTTATGTGCGGCATTTGCCTCGGTGTAGTTGCCTTCGGCAAGATAATGCTCATCGATCACCTAATAATGCAGAATGATGAGGTCAGCTGGCTCGTTGCGCTCGTTGTCGGTGTAACTCTCTCGATAACGATAATGATTGCCAAGCTTATAGGCTCGACCCTGCCGCTTATAGCCTCCAAGATTGGACTTGACCCAGCGGTGGTCGCCTCTCCCTTCATAACAACCTCGGTCGATGCGATATCCCTGATCCTGTATTATTTCATCGCATCTCCGTTCTTCTCTTAAAAAGTGGGCATTTTGATTCTTTTGGCTAAAAAATTTGTCAAAAGAGTTGAAATGCCCTTTTGTTTATGCTATACTTGATTATTATATTTAAAACTTTTTAAAATACGGAGATGAAGAAATGGAAAGAACTCTGATAAGACAGATATACGCCGACAGCGAGGCCTTCGGCGGCAAGACCGTTACAGTCGGCGGCTGGGTAAGAAACCTGCGCGACTCAAAGGCGTTCGGCTTTATAGACCTCAATGACGGCTCGTACTTCAAGAGCATACAGGTAGTCTTCGAGAGGGACAAAATAGATAACTACGACCTCATCGCCTCGCAGAACGTAGGTGCTGCCCTTGTTGTGACAGGTGTGCTTACCCTCACCCCCGGTGCAAAGCAGCCCTTTGAGCTCAAGGCAACCAAGGTCGAGGTAGAGGGTACTTCTACTCCCGATTACCCCCTCCAGCCCAAGCGACACAGTGTTGAATTTCTTCGCGAGCAGGCATACCTGCGTCCGAGGACAAACCTCTTCTCCGCGGTGTTCAGAGTGAGGAGTGAGGTAGCATATGCTATTCATTCATTCTTCCACGAGCGTGGCTTTGTCTACGTTCACACACCTATTATCACGGGCTCTGATGCAGAGGGAGCGGGCGAGATGTTCCGAGTTACCACCCTCGATATGAGCAATCCCCCACGCCTTGAGAATGGAGAGGTCGATTTCAGCCGGGATTTCTTCGGCAAGAGCGCTAACCTCACCGTATCTGGTCAGCTTGAGGGCGAGACCTATGCGATGGCATTCGGAAATATATATACCTTCGGTCCCACCTTCCGTGCGGAGAATTCCAACACCGCCCGTCACGCGGCAGAGTTCTGGATGATAGAGCCCGAGATTGCATTTGCCGACCTCAACGACGATATGCAGCTTGCCTGGGATATGATAAAGTATATCATCAACCACGTAATGGATAACTGCAAGGCAGAGCTTGAGTTCTTCAACAGCTTCGTCGATAAGACTCTCCTCGCCCGTCTGACCGATCTGCGCAACGCAGACTATGCCAAGGTCACCTATACCGAGGCTATCGAGATACTTGAGAAGGCAAAGGCTGATTTCAAGTTCCCCGTATATTGGGGTGTTGACCTCCAGACCGAGCACGAGAGATACCTCACCGAGCAGGTGTATAAGAAGCCCATATTCCTCATCGATTACCCGAAGGAGATAAAGGCATTCTACATGCGTCAGAACGACGATGGTAGGACCGTTGCAGCAATGGACCTCCTTGTACCCGGTGTAGGCGAGATAATCGGTGGCTCCCAGCGTGAGGAAAGGCTCGAGGTTCTCTCCGCCAGAATGAAGGAGCTTGGACTCAAGGAGGAGGATTACTGGTGGTATATGAACCTGCGCAAGTTTGGCGGCACCAAGCATGCGGGCTTCGGTCTCGGCTTTGAGAGAATTATAATGTACCTCACGGGTGTGTCCAATATCCGCGACGTCCTTCCTTATCCCAGAACAGTGGGCAACGCAGAATATTAAATACAGGGATTTCTATTTGGAAATAACCAAACGAAAAAAGAGGCATTACGTTTTTTGCGTAGTGCCTCTTTTGTTACTCAAACATTCCGTTATAGCGACCGAGACATTTTCTGTCAATAGCGCTGATAAAGCTCGTGGTGTTGTATATCGCATAGCCCCAGATTTTGTCCCCGGGCACCAGCTCACGCACGCTCTTTGCATTTTTCCTCAAGCCGTGGCGCAGCGCGAGGTAGGGCGCTCTTTCGTGCCCTGCATAGGCGGTGGTGCTCACCGACGGGTCAACGTCATAGTTGCCCTCAAGACGCTCATCGTTTGAAACGTAGATTCTCCTCGGCACGGGATTCACCAGGATTATCTTGTCACCATCCCCCTCAAAGTCATATTCAAAGGTGGATAACAGTGTCAGATGATGGTTTTTCGTGCCTATTCTGTGACGGAAATATGCAAGGCTGTCGGACACAAAGAACATCGGCGCCCTCTGCCAGGGAGAGCCGATCAGTCGGCAGGAAAAGACCTTGCCGTCCTTCTCAAGTGTAAAGCTGCATTCCTTAACCTTCTTGAACAGAGATGCGTAGGGTCGCTTTATCTCGGAGAGTGTATAGCCACTCTCTGCCGAAACCTCGCGCAGCCGCTTTATGAGCTTTTTCCTTTTAGAGATTGAGCGCAGGGTATAGATTCCGCATAGGAGCAGAATGAATATCGCCACCGCCAGCACAAAGCCAAGGAGGGACAGAAAGTCGATAAGCAGCACGAAAAACGCCGACAGCGAGACGAATACAAGTCCCATCGCGGGTGCCACGGGATAAAATATTGTATATAAAACGATTATTAAAACAAAACGGAAGAGTAGCCTTGATACTCGGTATAGCTTCTCGGTGCTGTTTGCACGCTTCAGATGGTGCCAGTAGCGCTCTGCCTCATATCTGCGCCAGAGAGTGAGAAGAAACGTGAGCGGCAGCATGATTAAGGTCGGCAGCCAGTATAGCAGCTGCTCCCCTGCACCCGTTTCCATAAAGCTATATGAAATCTCGGGATACCAGCCCACCGTAGCACCGATAAGGGTAAGAAGAAGGAGAGGAATAGTCTCAACCCAGTATTCAATACTCACAAGCGAGCGTCGGAAGGAGGCAAGAGGTGTCACCCTTTCGTGCCCCGCCTCGATAAATCGCTCCATCGTGCGTCGGTCATAGGTGGAGAAAAGGTTTAGCACCGAGTTGAGAAGAAAAAACGTGCCGACAAAATATATAATGGAGATTGCGAAGAAGGGCAGCTCGTTTGCTGCACCCGAGCCGAAGTTGAGCTTCATATCCTCATAGATGGTGAGCACGCGTATGCCGATTACACTTTTTATAGCAAGAACCATAAAAAATATACCTATGCCACGAAGTATATATGCCCAGAAGGGAAACCTCTTTAGCTTTTCCTTAATTCCTTCCATGCCGAGTCCTTTCTATCTGTATTCTATCCTTGTCACAGTGAGCACCGCCCCGTCAACCTTGAAGAACACCTCATAGTGTGAGAACAGCATTCCGTATTCTCTTTCGGGGTCGTCCTGATACGACGGACGGGGGTCGTGCTCCAGCACCGAATATAACTCCGAGCATAGACCCGTGTCAAGTTTTTTGAGCTCTTCGTCGGGTATCCTTACCTCCAGAGCATACTCGCGCACCCCGTCGGAAAAGCCTCCGCGCGCATCGGGATGGCTGTCGGTGTAGGCGAGATATGGCTTTATGTCATATATCGGTGTGCCATCGAGAATATCCGCCCCCACAACCGTGATAACGGGACCCTCCTCGGTGTAGCTTATATCCTTTATCATAACGCTCGAGAGCCCTATCGGGTTAGGGCGGTAGGGCGAGCGCGTCGCAAACACGCCGACCCGTTTGTTTCCTCCCAGCCTCGGCGGTCTTACTGTGGGGCTCCAACCTTCTCGCTGCGCCTCGGAGAATTGCCATATCAGCCATAGGTGAGAGTAGCCGTCCAGTCCCGTGAGCGCCTCTCTCACACGGTACTCGGGCTCAAACACGATTCGCCCCTCACCCGTCGAGATTCCGCTTTGACGCGGTATGCCAAACTTTTCCTTAAAATCTGTATATATCCTGGCAATAATCTTCATAGTAGCTCCTCCCGGTGTGAGTTTATTTTACACAAGATTTTTCTCATTGTCAAGCAAGAGCTGCCCCGATGGATAAAAATGGGTGAAAAAAGTCGCAAAAACTCTTAAAAAAACCGCATTCTGCCCTTGTAAATATATTGATTTTTTATATTTTGTATGTTAAAATATTCTTATACAGAGAAATATGAAGATAGCGGAGGCAAAGGAATGAATATCGATTTTACGCATAATCAAATAATTCGTGATACCGTGACGAACAGCTTCATGGAGAGCTTTGGCGACAATCTTGTGCCGTACCTTATCTCCGAATATGGCTCAGCCCTTGACGGGATTCAGTTTTATGAGGATCATCTAACTGAGGGGCTTCGCATAAACGGTGAGTTCTTCTATCCTCTCACCGTCGTCGTCAGCGGTGTGCCCAGAGTCAGATTTGTTAAGTGGCAGGTTTCTAACTACCGTAATTACGATAAGTTCAATCCCTTTACCTACAAGGGGCGTGAGCCTCTTGAGTTCGAGCTTGTGGATGAGCCGTCCGATGAGCTCCTTGCCGTCACCGCAGGCAAGCGTATCTATGCTGCAGAGGGCACTGCAGTTCCCGTTATTCTTTCCTCCACAAGCGAGGACAAAACCTTCCTTGCAGGAAAGTATTCGCAGAGCTTTATCGACCTTCTCGCAGAGAAGGTTACCTCCCTCATTGAGAGCGAGCTTTCTATATCGGGGCTTGCGTCCTCGGGCGTCGTTCTTGAGATAAGGTTTGAGCCGGGCACCTTTATGGAGCATATAGTGAAGAACACCACCTACCGTCGCGTGCTTATCAAGGCGCGCGGATGCGCCGCAAGAGATTTGTGGATAAAATGGACAAGGCTTGACGCAAACGGAGTATACACCGTGTCCGACAATGCCCCCGCAGGTGGCATAGAATTCGCTCTTGCCGAGGACGTACCCGGCAAAATTCGCGAGAAGGAATACAGATATCTCACAGCCATCGATACAGAAAAGTATCAGGCGGCAATGAGCAGAAAAAATATAACCGAGTGGCGCGAGGTTATGCGCCGCGTTATACGCCGCGGCGAGGTTGCCCTCGTCGAGGATACAGCAGCTCAGGATACTGCGGCAGAGGAGCTGACACCCACTGCCGCACCCGAGGAGGCAGCGTACACCTCCCTCACATCAGAGCCCTCGTCCCCCGAGCTCGAGCGCTCGAGCGAGCTTGCCGCACTTCTCGCCTCACTTGACATCGATGAGGACGAGATTGAGCCCGAGGAGGTGGATGAAGAGCTTGAGGCGCTTCTCCAGTCCGCAATCGGACTTACCGCAACGCAGGCACAGGAGTCCTTCGAGCCCGTCGAGGAGCTTGTCAAGCTCGCAGAAGAGCCCGAAGAGGAAACAGAAGAGCCTGACGAGGAGGAAATAGAGGCTCCCACCGAGGAGCCCGCTGCCGTGGCGGTAGCAGAGCCCGTAAGGGTTGAAACGGTATATTCCACTCCCAAAATCGACGAGGAGCGCATCCGCTATGAGATAGAGACAAGGATACGCGCCGAGATGGAGGCAGAGCTCAAGCGCAAGGAGCAGGAGGCTGAGGAGCTTCGTGCCCGCCTTGAGGCAAAGGAACGTGCAGAGCTGCGCGAAAAGCAGCTCCTTGCCGAGTCGGCAAGAGAGGCACTTCTCCAGAAGGAGCGCCTTGAGCGTGAGGCAAGAGAGCGCGAGGCTCTTGAGCGCGAGGAAAGAGAAAAACGCGCAGAAGAGGAGCGCCGTGCCGCCGAGGCAGCAAGACTCGAGCGCGAGCGCGCCGAGGAAGAGGCCCGCATAAGGGCAGAACGGGAGGCAAGGGAAAAGGCAGAGGCTGAGGCTCGCGCCAAGGCAGAGGCTGCCGAGCCCGTCTACGTAAGCAAGACCGTCAAGCTCTTCTTCAAGCAGCAGATAGACACCGAGATAACAAAGCGCATCCACGAGATAATACTCGCCACCATAAAGTATTATCACAAGGAGGACGTCTACATCAAAATAAAGGCGACAATCCCCGACATAACCACCGTTCACCTCGAATTCGTAAAGATTCCCGAGGCAGAGATACCTCTTCTTGTGAATATTATTAAGGTGCTTGGTAAGAGCGGGTTAGGGATTACCCGCGCCATCCTCGACTAATATTCGGCTTCGAATTTTGCGCATATTTCGCCTTTTCGAGCAAAGCTCGCAATAGGTAACTATTGCTTCGGCTCGAAGGAGCTGAAATCTGCATCAAAACTCGCGCACCGCGAAAGATGAGAGCCTTCGGTCGAAAGAACGAAAAAATCTCAGAATTCGTGCGTCTAACGGCTTCGAAATTTAATATATTTTCCGGTTATCCAATAAAAAAGGACGAAGAGAAATCCTCGTCCTTTTTGTGTATTTCGATGCAATCTTAATTCTGCCCGTACATTTGCAGTGGCGGGCGAACGTTTTTTCCCATTACGTCCTTCTTACACCATCTTTTCGGGGTGGAAGCTTTCGTCAAACTGTTCCTCGGTAAGGTATCCGAGAGAAACGCATGCCGCCCTTAACGTTATGCCCTCGTCGTGTGCCTTATGCACGACCCGTGCGGCGTTTTCATAGCCGATTATGGGTGTCAAACCCGTCACGGTCATAAGGGAGAGGGAGAGGTTTTCTGCCATTTTTTCCTTGTTAGCTTTGATTCCCGAGACGCAATTGTCGGTGAAGGATCGCATCGCATCACCCAGAAGTCTAACCGACTGCAGATAGTTGTAGATACACACAGGCATAAAAACGTTGAGCTCAAAGTTGCCCTGCGACGCGGCAAGCGACACGGCAACGTCGTTTGCCATGACCTGCACCGCAACCATTGTAAGTGCCTCGCACTGGGTGGGGTTGACCTTTCCCGGCATTATCGAGGAGCCGGGCTCGTTTTCGGGAATTCTTATTTCTCCAAGACCGAGCCTCGGGCCGCTTGCGAGGTGA
Organism: Clostridia bacterium; assembly: GCA_017403155.1. Taxonomy (GTDB): domain Bacteria; phylum Bacillota; class Clostridia; order Oscillospirales; family CAG-272; genus UBA1740. Next base: position 17,684 of record JAFQOP010000017.1, read on the forward strand.
CGGACGTCATTCGCAATTTTCATCAGGTCGGCGGCAAGCGCCTTGAGCGCCCCGTGGGCAAATGCAAGCTCGTCCTTGGAGGTGAGGGCGTGAAACTTATTCTCCTCACTGACAAACGGATGCCCCGTGATATGAGATATCTCCCTTGCAACCTCGACTCCAAAGCCCTCGGGTGCGTTGAGACCCGTGCCGACCGCTGTCGCACCGAGTGCAAGACCGAGCAGACACTCGGCAGATGAGACTATCATTTTTCTGCATTTCTCGAGCGATGCGCGCCAGCCGCTTATCTCCTGGCCGAAGGTGAGGGGGGTCGCATCCTGCAGATGTGTCCTACCGCATTTTATAACCTCGCGGTTCTCCTCCTCCAGCCTCACAAGAGCCGAGATAAGTCCGTCGAGGGATGGCAGGAGCCTGTTGTGGGTAGCGAGATATGCCGAGATATGCATCGCGGCAGGGAAGGTGTCGTTTGAGGACTGCGACATATTGACGTCGTCGTTCGGGTGCAGCAGTGGCTTGCCTGCGGTGAGATTAGCCCTGTTTGCGATAACCTCGTTTGCGTTCATATTGCTCTGCGTGCCGCTGCCCGTTTGCCAAACCGGGAGAGGAAAGTGAGCGTCGAGCTCTCCGTTTATTACCTCTGTTGCACCCTTTTCAATGGCGTGCAGCTTCTCCTCGGTCATCCTCGCGGGCGCGAGGCGACGGTTGGCTCTTGCGGCGGCGAGCTTTATGATGCCGAATGAGCGAATTATCTCGCTCGGCATTTTCTCCTCGCCTATCTTGAAGTTGTCGAGGCTCCTCTGGGTAACAGCGCCCCACAGCCTGTCCGCTTTTACGAAAACGTCTCCGAGAGAGTCGTGCTCTTTTCTGAATTCCATAGCTTATCCTCCATTATGCCGCCTACAAGGCGACCGCACAAGTATTTAACGAATTTTCGGCACCGCCGTCTTGGCGGCAAGGCTCCAAAATGCGAAAATCCCGGGCGTGAAGCGCACCGAGTGACGAATTAGATGGTGCTGAACATTCACGCTATCCTCCTTGTCGGTCGGATTATCCAATATGGGGAAATTATATCATATGCGCACTCTTTTTTCAATACCCGAGCTGCAAATTTCTTTTCTTACACGTCCTCTATCGAAATAGTTATGTATCTGTGTCTGCCGTGGTGGCCGACCTGCTTGATTGCCTCTATTCCAAGCGAGCGCAGGCTCTCAAGCGACTCTGTGATAAATCTCTCAAAGCAATCTATTCTCTCGTTCTTCGGTGCTCTGCCGATGAGAGAGGGAGCCCTCGCCTCCACCGCCACCTCCACCAGAGCCTCGCACTCTGCCACGGTGAGCGAGCGATCGCGCACCTTCTCAACGCATTCGCGCCTGCCCTCCTCGTCCTTAATTCGCAGAATTGCTCTGGCGTGTCTTTCTGTGAGCCCCGACTCCACGATGAGGGCGCGAAGCGGCTCGGAGTAGCCGAGCAGCCTCAGCTTGTTTCCTACGTACGACTGACTGACGCCGAGCTTTTTTGCTATTTCCCCCTGCGTCATTCCCAGCATTCTTATCATTCCGTCGATTGTCCTCGCCTCGTCGAACATATTCATTTTCCTTGTCCTCCTTTTTTTGACTTCTATCATAATTCTATCACAAGAAAATGGCGCGAAATGTCTAAATAGCGCACCCCCGTGTAAAGAAAACGCAAAAAGCCGACAGACGTGACAGCTGTCGGCTTTTTATATGAAATTTCATTTATTATAGCGGTTTTTTGCTTATTTGGGCAAAGGCTCTCGGATATGCTGACGGTGTCTTCTGCTTCTTTTTTACCGAGATGAGGGGATGGGTCAGCTCCTCGGAGGCTCCGTCGGTCAGCACCACCGACTCTATCTTAACCTCACCGCCGCCGAGGGTCGCTATTGCCCGCCTTGCATCCTTCAGCTCATATTCGGCGCTCTTGCCCTTCATTGCGACAAGCTCACCTCCAACTCTGACAAAGGGAAGGCATAGCTCGCACAGTATCCTCATCTGTGCAACGGCTCTTGCAGTCGCGTAGTCAAACCTCTCGCGTAGCTCACCGTCCCGTCCGCCCTCCTCGGCTCTCATAACGCGCACAGACACGTTGGACAGTCCCAGCAGCTCGGCGCTTTCCTTTACGTAGTTGATTCTCTTTGCCGTTGAATCTACCGCGAGTATTCTGAGGTCGTCGCGTACTATTGCAAGCGGCAGGGTGGGAAAACCTGCACCGCACCCGATATCAATAACTGAGGCACCCCGTGTCAGCTTTTTCGCCATCATAACGCAGTCAGCGTAGTGATTCAGTATTATCTGCTCGGGCTCCTTTATAGCTGTGAGGTTGTATTTCTCATTTTCCTCGAGCATCCTTACCGTGAGGCGGTAGAATTTCTCGCACCTTTCCTTGTCAAGATAGCTCGAAAGCCCGTTGAGCCCAAAGACCCGCGTGAGCTCGGAGATAAAATTTTTTTCGTTCAGCTCCATTATATTCTCCTACATTCTTTATAGCATTATTCTATATCTTTTGCCACATTTTGTCAATATCGTATTGATTTTTGAGCATTTCCGTGATAAAATTAGGAAAAAACTATTTTTGGGAGAACAGCAAAAGTGAAAAAAATAGAAGAGATTGACAAAAATCTGAAGGTTGTGCAGGCGTGTGACGGCGGTATGGTATATCATAACGTTCTCGAGCCTCCGTTTTCTCTTTACGGTGTCTTTTATGAGGACGGTAAATTTGTAAGAATGCCTGCCGCTGTTGCCGCTACTGTAAATGAGGGCGTTGCAGGTCTCTTTGATAATACCGCGGGCGGCAGGATTCGCTTTTCCACCGACTCGAGGAAGATTAGCATCAGAGTGGGCTGGCGCGACACGGGCTTTATGCACCACATGAGCGTTGTCGGTCAGGCGGGCTTCGACCTCTACGTCGACTGCGGAGAGGGGGAGGTTTTCTACAAGAGCTTTATTCCCCCTGCTGATACAAAGGGCGGATATACCTCGCAGATTATCGATGTGTGGATGAAGGGAAACAGGACCTTCACCGTAAATTTCCCCCTCTATCATAACGTAAGCTCCCTCGAGATAGGACTTGAGGCAGACGCCTCTCTCGGTGAGCCGACACCGTATAAGGACGTGCTCCCGATGGTCTACTACGGCTCCTCTATCACTCAGGGCGGCTGCGCGTCCAGACCCGGCAATTCCTATCAGGGCTTCATTTCCCGTCATTATAACGTCGATTATATCAACCTCGGATTTTCTGGCAGTGCAAGGGGAGAGGAGAAAATAGCGAGATACATAGCCTCGCTCGATATGTCCCTTTTCGTCCTCGACTACGACCACAACACTCCAAGCTATGAGCACCTCGTTGCGACTCACGAGCCCTTCTTCAGAATAATAAGAGAGGCACACCCGACAATGCCCATTATAATTATGAGCCGTCCTGCGATGTACTCTTACGTGGACGACCTCAAAACTCGTGAGGGGGTCATAAAAAAGACCTACCTGAATGCACGCGAGGCAGGTGACGAGAACGTCTACTTTATAGACGGCAAGGAGCTGTATGAGATATGCGGAGCAGAGGGAACCGTCGACGGAACTCACCCGACCGACCTTGGCTTTTTCTCAATGGCAGAGCGACTTATTAAGGAAATAGACAAATTTATGTAAGATGCCATTGCCGCATCGGGGTAAGCAAATTAAAAAGAGCGCAGATACCGCCGGGAGGGTTTCTGCGCTCTTTTTGTCTTTATCAAACCTTAAGTCTGTATTCGTTTGAGTAGCTCTTGAGATACTCGTCGTAAACGGCGTTGCCGCTCTTGAGGCTCCTTGTGTATTCGTGCATGCCGAGGCTCTTGTGAGTAATCTCGATAACGCAGCCTGCAATATTGGAGCAGTGGTCGGAGACGCGCTCGAGGTCGGTGAGCATATCCGTGAGGATAAATCCGAGCTCGATTGTGCACTCGTTGTTCTTGAGACGGTTGATGTGGTTTGCGCGTATCTCGCTCTGGAGCATATCGATAACCTCCTCGAGGGGCTCTACGCGAGTTGCGCGCTCGAGGTCGTTGTCGCGGAATGCCGCGAAGGTAAGAGAGAGAATATCCTCTACCGCCCTGATCATAACGCGCATTTCCTCCCTTGCACCGCTGGAGAAGGAGATCTTCTTGTCGTACATCTCCTTTGCCGAGCAGGCGAGGTTTACCGCATGGTCGGAAAGACGCTCAAGGTCGTTTATGGTGTGGAGAAGTCTGGAAACCTCAAGACTCTCGCTCTCCGTGAGGTCGCATCCCGTGATCTTGACGAGGTAGCTTCCTATCTCATCCTCATACACGTCTATCTTGCTTTCCTCTGCGGCAACTCGCTCAAATACCTTCTTGTCAAAGCTACCAAAGAGGGAAATAGCATCCGCGAGGCAGGCATCCGTCTTCTCTGCCATGGTGTAGGTGACTCTCTTTGCCTGCTCGATAGCGATGGCGGGAGTAGAGAGAAGTCTGTCGTCGAAGAGGTTCCTCTCCTCGGTCTCGCCCTTCTTATCTCTTACAAGGAAGATTGCAAGCCTCTCAAGGAGCTTGTAGCAGGGGAGAAGGAGAACCGAGCATACCACGTTGAAGACGGTGTGTATGACGGAGATAGAGAATTCATCCGCAGGAAGGTAGGCAAAGCCAAAGCCACCGGGAATGATAAGGTAATGGAGAAGGCAGAATACGGCGAGCATTACAGTTGAGCCGATGATGTTGAAGGACAGATGCACTGCCGCAACGCGCTTTGCATCTTTGTTTGCACCTGCAGAGCCAAGCACTGCGGTGATGCAGGTACCGATGTTCTGACCCATGATGATGGGGAGCGCCATAGCTACGTTGAACATACCTGGGTTAGCGCCTGCGATAGTCTGCAGAATACCGACCGATGCCGAGGAAGACTGGATAATCGCCGTGATAACCGCACCCGTGAGAAGTCCGAGTACGGGGTTGGTAGCAAACATCTCGAAGAAACTGCCGAGGAACGACTCGATCTCGGGGGTTTTGAAGCCATCCGACATCATATCCATGCCGAATATCAGGCATGAGAAGCCGAGAAGAATCAGACCGATATCCTTGAGCCTGGCACTCTTCAGGAATACGAAGAGGACCATACCGATTATTGCAAGGATGGGGGTGAAGTTCGAGGGCTTGACTATCTCAAGATACCACGCGCCGCCCTCGATTCCCGAGAGGGAGAGAATCCATGCCGTAATGGTCGTGCCGACGTTTGCACCCATGATAACGGGGATAGCCGAGCGCAGCTTGATGAGTCCCGCGTTTACAAAGCCGACGAGCATCACCGTCGTTGCCGACGAGGACTGGATAACTGCAGTCACACCCGCACCGAGCAGAAAGCCGAGGATTGGGTTTGAGGTCATTTTGCTTAGAATTGATTTGAGCTTGTTGCCTGCCGTCTTTTCAAGTGCGTCGCCCATTACGGTCATACCGAACAGAAAGAGCGCAAGGCCGCCAAGCAATCCGAGTATAGCATCTGTCATTTTTTATTTCCTCCATGATGAAAAAATTGTTTTTTTAGGCTTTTGACTGCATTTTAACACACCAGTGTAAAATCCGTAATCTTCTTTGTGTTAAATCTACGTTAAATCTCCATAGAAAATGAGGAGCCTTGCCGCAAGCCTTCATTGAATTTATATATACCCGAAATTTATATATACCCGCAGGCTCGCCAACCGTCAAAAAGCTCGGAGCTGTTCACAAGCCTGCAAGATGCGGACAACAAAAAGAGCAAAGCGCCTTGGCACTTTGCTCTTTTTTACGGGATACCCGTGTAACGTTATTTCATATATTTCCTGCGATTTTCTGCGAGAATTCTGTCTCTTTCCATAGCCTTGACGCGCCTTAGTCCCTCGACGCTTGCAAGCCAGGAGCGCTCTGTGCACTCCGAGCGGTAGGAGTTGGATTCACCTGCGTGAAAGCTCCAGGCGAGTATTGTTCTCGCGCCTGCATCATATGCCGCCTCGGTTGCCTCGATTATTTCCTCCTCGCGTCCCCTCGGGCAGGCATAGCCCTGTATCCATATATTGTGGTCCTTGCCGTGCTTTTCTGCGGCGGCGAGGCATACACGTGTTGAATTATAATTGTATTCGTAGGCGTTGTGATCCGTTCCGTACCAGTAGGGGTCGGTGCCGATGTTGTCAAGCGCGGGAATAGACGCGAGTCTCTCAGCATCAAGTGCGAGAAGCCCCTCCTTGCTGTTTCTTGTCTCCTTGCCGATACCCTCAAGCTGATGGGGCATAAGGCAGGTGACGTTGGTCATGCCCGCCTCCCTTGCATATCTGCATACAAAGTCGAGATAATCTATCATCGTATCGTTTCTGAATTTTGCAACGTCTGTGTCCATCACCTCGGGCATGGGGCGTCCAAACCTTTCCTCAAAAAGGCGACGGCAGGTCGGGCAGGCGCAGGAGGAGTAGTAGCCCGACCTGTCCGGCAGATCGAGTGACGGTATACTGGGCTCGTCCCAGAAAAGAGTCTTTCCACCGAGAGCTGCCACCTTCTCTATCCACGCTTTTGAAAAATCGCGGTAGGACGGTGCGTTGAGACAGACCTGGGTGGGGTGCATCTCTCCGTTTCCGAAATAGGTGTGTGCCTCGGGATGATAGGCGAGAAAGTGGCTCTTATCACCCGGTGCTCCGCCAATTCCCCAGTTGTCCACCCAAACCTCGAGTCCCATGTCCTCACTTGCCTTGATTATATCTGCCATTACGGTGTCGTGTCTTTCCCAGTCGTTGTGAGTGAGCATATGCACGACGATATCCATATCAGCGCGCACAATCTCCCTCATATCCTCTATTGCATGGGAGAGCATTCTGTTGCCGTGGTAGGCAACGCCCGTTTTTAACTTTTTCATAGCAACATCCTTTTCTTTAAAATCTCATATGGGCGGGTTAAAGCAGCTGAGGAATCTCCTTGCCCTCTGCCCACGCACCGAGCATCTGCTCGCAGAGAATAAGGCAGCGAAGGAGGTGATAGGGACCCTTCCAGAGCGAGCCCTTCTGCTCGTGGGAAACCGTGCCGTCGCGGTGAAGGTATCCGTACCACTCACCTAATTCCTTGTCGGTAAAGTGGCTGAAGCAGTAGTCGTGGAGCTTGTCGTACCACCTTTCATACTTCTCCTCACCCGTAAGCCTTGCCGCGAGGAGAGTCGCGATAAGAGCCTCGTTGTGCACCCACCACAGCTTCATATCGTGCTCAAGCTGCTCGCAGGGGCGTCCGTAGACGTCGCGGAAATAGTAAATGCCGCCGTGCTGCTCGTCCCAGCCGATATCGAGCGACCAGTCGAGAATGTTGAGAGCCTTCTTAAGAAGCTCCTTGTCGCCCGTATTTATTGCCGCATTCATAAGGAACCAGGAGTTCTCAATGGAGTGACCGGGGTTGATGGTGCGTCCTGTGGGGTTGTCGAGAATAGTACCGTCGGAATATACCGTTTCAAGCACGCATTTCAGCTCCTCCTTGTAGTGGAGGGTCATCATATCCGAAACTATCCGTGCAATAATGCCGTCATAGTATTCCTTGTTGCCCGTAATCCTTCTCAGGGTTTGCGCCGAGCTCACAAGCACCATCGGGTTGGTGTTGGAGTGGAGGGGGCGTACCTCGGCATTCTCCTTGGGTGTGATTTTGAAGGGGTCGGCAGCTGGGTCGAGGTACATACTGTACATAAAGTCAAAGTACTTGGTAGCGAGCTCAAGGTCCTCTCTGTTGCCGCGGAGGAGATAATATTCGGCAAATCCGACTACAAGAAAGCTCTCGGAGAAGAAGTAGCGACGCTTGCGAAGGGGCTTGCCGTCGCGCGTTACGGTAAAGAACATTCTGCCGTCGGTGTCGATACAGTGCTCCCTTATGAATTTTGCACCGCTGTCTGCCGCTGCTGCCCATTCCTCCCTTCTACCGTACGTGTTGCAGAGCTTGGAGAAGGTCCACAGGCATCTGCCCTGAAACCATACGCTCTTATCGTCGTTGTAGGATTTTCCCTCTCTGTCCACACTTGTGATAAAGCCGCCGTATTCCTTGTCAATAAGGTCTGAGCCCATCCAGAAGGGAACAACGTCGGAGAAGAGGGTGTCGTGATAATGCTTTTTGAGGGATAGAATTTTTTCGTTAGTCATTTTGTATCTCCTTTTACCTTTATACTCTAATTATACTTCATTTTTACATTGAAATCTATCACGGTATTGACCTCTGCTTTGGAAAAAAATAAGCCCGAGCCACCAAAATGGCTCGGGCTTGACATTATATTGCCCTGTTTAGATAACAGTGGGAACGAAGAAGTAGAGGCAGAAGAGCAGAGATACAACTATCGAAACGATAGATACGTTCCACTCGGGCTTCTCGGTCTTCGTAACAGCAGACTTGATAAGACCTACAACGTATGCGATAAGGGACATAACGGTGTGAGCAAGAAGACCGATACCGATGCCCTTGGTGATGGAGTAGGAGAGAACCATTACAGCGATGGTAAGGAACGCGGAGGTTGCCTTGATTGCATCGCCAAAGTCGATAGCCTTAACGTTGTTCTTCATCATAAGCACGCCTACGTAGATAAGCGCGGATGCAGCTGCCGCGGAGGGGATAGCTGCGAACAGAGGAAGAGCAAACATGGAAAGGAAGAACATGCAAGCAGTGGTGAAAGCAGTCAGACCCGTTCTGCCGCCTGCGGAAACACCTGCGCCCGACTCAACGAAGGTGGTAACGGTAGAGGTACCGAGAACAGCACCTGCGCAGGTAGCAATAGCGTCGGACATCATGATCTTGCCGTAGTTGTGGGGCTTGTCGTTCTCGTCGGAGAGAATTCTGTTACCGCCGCAGCAACCAACGATGGTGCCCATGGTGTCGAACATATCGATCATGCACATGGTGATAATAACCATGATTACAGTAAAGACAGAGCCATCGGGGAAGCCCGTCTTAAATACGTCGGTGAAGGAGAGGAATACGCTGTCCTCGCTGGTGAAGAAGTTAGCGAAGTTCTCCCAGAACTTCCACGAAACGGTGTCGGTACCGCCGAGGATGGAGAGGTCGGTAACACCGAGAGGAATACCGACGACGGTAGCGCCGAGTATGCCGAGGATAACCGAGCCCTTAACGTTGAACTTATCGAGAATAGCAATAAAGAACAGACCTGCGATAGCAACTACAGCAGTCTTTGCAGCAAATGCGGGGGGATTGCCTGCGTTAACAATCTGCTCGCCCCAGTTGGTAAAGTCAACAAAGCCAACCTGAGTGTAGGGGTTGTGTACGATAACGCCTGCATTCTGGAAGCCTATGTAAGCAATGAAGAGACCGATACCTACCGAAATTGCACCTCTTACTGCAACGGGCATACCGTCGAATACGAGCTCACGGAAGGTCTTGCCCTTGATCTTTACAAGGGAAAGTGCAAGGAAAAGAAGACCGGAAATGAGAACCATCGCATACGCCTGACCAATTGTGAAGCGAACGCCGTAGGTTCCTGCTGCCCAGAGCGCGATAAGACCGCCGAGCATAGAGTTGAGACCCATACCCGAAGCCTGTGCGAGGGGCATCTTAGCGAGGAACGCCATGAGAAGCGTGCCGATGATTGCTCCGAGCGCCGTAGCGATGAAGAGAGAAGGCCAGATAGCAGCTGAATTCTCCATACCTACGAGGATCTGAGCAGGGTTAACCGTCAGAATGTAAGCCATTGCAAGGAAGGTAACGATGCCTGCAATGATTTCCGTTTTGACGCTTGTTTGTTTCTCCACGGGATCGAAGCCGAGGAGCTTGCCAAACTTGTTCATAAGAACCTCCTTTTTACGTGCCACATCGGCACAAATTATGGTTTTATTCTAGCACATAATTCACAGAATTGCAATATATTTTTTCAAAATTATACATATTTTGCGTGTGGCACGCGCAAAAACTCAAAAAGAGGGGGCACACTTCAGCCGTGCGCCCCTTAATTACTTGTTTCTTACAGTATCGAATATCGGAATGATATCATTTCCAAGAGGGAATCGCTCCTTTGAGGTTGAGCTTTTTGCTATCTCCCTTTTTACAAGGTCGATATACATGCTCGCATCTCCGTCCTCTCCCATAAACATCCTCTCATATTCCTCGTCTCCTATCATCCCACGCACGTCTAGCTGGGAAAGCGCCAGGTTGTCAAAGGAAATAACCGCAAAGCGGTCGAGAATGGTAGGGAGCAGCTCTCTTGTTCTTTTCATATTATCTTCAACCGCAGAGCTGAAAAAGTCCTCTCCGCGTCCGAAGCGCTTGTACCCGAGCAGTAGCACCTTTAGTCCGAGATCGGCAATCTTTTCATAGTCCTCAAAGACTCCGTTTATAAGGTGTAAAACTGCGTTTGGGTACCCCCGTGCGAAATTAACCGTCTCGCAGTCATAGCGTGAGAGGGAGATTCCGAGCCCATGAATGAGCCCTGCTCCGATAAGCTCCGAGACCAGCTCGCGCTCTCTTTTCAGGTGCACTGCATTGACCGTCAGATTGCATATAACTCCCTGCCGCTTCATTCGCCACAGAAAGGGAACGACAGACGGGTGAGACAGTGGGTTGCCTCCGCCGATTGCCAACTCCGTGCCTGCTCTGAGCGTTGAGAGAAAGGGCTCGTCAAGATTGCCTGCCTTGCCGTCCGGGGATGACATTTCGTGGCACATTGGGCACCCCGTGTCGCAAAAATCGGTTATTTTCAGGTCGATACTGTCGGGAAATGCCGCGAAAAAGGAATCTTCGTCCGTTTCCTTTATCTTCGTTCCGTCGCTGTACAGCTTCACCGAGTAATTGCCGTTTTCATACGAGGCAATGAGACGTCTTGTCGGATACATCAGTATACCTCACCCGTTACCTCTAGGATGATGCCCGCATTCCACTCTGTCGCATACACGCCTGTTCCGTCGTCGAGGTATCTTTTTGCTGCTGCAAGCAGCTCCTCGTCGGTGTCGGTGAGAGATATGCCGAGATTGTTTGCAATTCTTATGTAGGAATGAAATCCGCAGTCACATTCGATAAGGCATCCGTTCATAAAGTGGGCATCACAGCGGAATCTGCCGATAAGCTCGCGAGCTCTTTTGTAGTCCTCTATAAAATATTTCTCGGCAAACTTAACGATATCCCCCTCGCCCGACTCCTTGTAGGCTGCCTTGAAGTACATACTCTTGTCAAGATATTTTTCGAGTGCTGCCTCGTCTCCGAGAATTTTATAAAGCTCGGTGTCGGCGAATGCCTCGTACTCTATCTCGCGCAGAGCCATCTCGCGGGATAGCCCCAGCTTTTCGCAAAACGCGAGAATTGCCTGCTCCTTAAATCTTAAAAGGAGCTTTTCCCATTTTTTCTTAAACGAGGTTGTGTCCTCGTGCTTTGAGTTTTCGATAAGACCGAAGAGCAACGCCATCTTCGCCCTGTCAGAGCGTATTTCAAAGGAGATTTCCTCGGGCATCTTCTCTCCGTCCTTAACTATTGCCAGAGAGTGGGTGCTCGAGCTGTTTGTTTCAAATACGCCGCGTCTTATTACCTTTTTCATCGTTTTAAACCTCTTTTTATGTATATTATTTCTTGTCGGGAGAAAATACCTTCTTAAAGCAGTTGTAATTATAGAGCTCCATAGCCCGTGGGTTGACGTAAACCGAAAAGACTATGCGCCTGAAGAATCTGTCAAATCCCTCATCCGTCAAAACCTCATTGAAAAGTCGGGCGACGTCTGCCGCTCTGTGTCCAAAGGCTCCGCACCCCCACGCACCGAGTATCAGCGTGTCATAGCCGCCGTCAAGAGCTGTGGCGAACAAGCATCTCATTTTATGCCTCATAGCCTCGTCTATATCGGACAAAATTGCCTCTATTCTGCCGGGGGAGTAAATGACAGTGCGCGATATGCCCTCCGGGAGGGAAAATCGCTCTCCACCGGCAAAATAACTCAATTCAGAGCATATTTTCAGGTTCTCGCTTGCAATTTCTGCGTTATTCATAGCGTGACGCCTTCTTTAACAGATTTTTTTGTTGACATTAACTAAAGTATAACATATTTTTTTCCTATATGCAAGGCATAAACAAAAAATGAGCCTAAATAATGAATTTTACGTCTCGCAGATAAGGAGGAAAATGTCGGGTAAAGTGAGATAAGTAGTGACCCGTGTCGAAATTAGCGCACAAAATTGCGGTGAAAGAGATAAACATTATAGGATAATTTTAGTAAACACTTGTTTGCATTTTTTGCGCTGAATGCTTTTTGAAATTGAAAAATGACTCCGCTTTTTTCCAAAAATGCAAGAAGAAGCCTCAAATCCTGCAAAAATAAGCATCAAAATCCGAAAAAATCCTTATACTTATTGATTTTATTTGAAATTATACTCGCGTATCCAAATATTGAATTTGCAAGTCGATTTTACAGAAAATTCAAATTTAGAACTTGACTTTTTGATAAGAAATATATATTATATTATAGTGCAATTAATTTAACGCAAAATAATTTTTTGAGGAAACAAAATGCGAAACTTCAACAACACAACCGAAAAGAAAGCAACGAGGAGAACAAGGCTCGTTGCCTGGCTTATGATCGCAGTGCTGATTTTGCAGATATTCTCTGTTCTTGCCTTCGCGGCAAACGGCGGCGAACCGATCTTCAGCCTCCCCACCACTAACACCGATAAGGGCGGAACGGTGAGCGGAATCGGAAAGCTTGAGAGCGATGCAATATCGGCTCAGCTGAAGAAGGATTTCATCGGCTCTCTCAACAAGGACCTCGTCAAGAGAATTGAGGACCTTGAGCTGCGCGGAGCCGTTGGAGCTATCATCTCCTTCTCCGACGAATCGCTTATATCGTCCTTTACCTCGTCTCAGTATGCTGACAGGATGACCTACGGAGAGTTCCGTACGTCTGCTGCGGCAGAGAAAATAAGAGAGAGGCTTGCTGAGAATCAGGAGGGCGTTATCTCCGCTCTTCGCTCGGCAGGACTCATCACCGAGGTTAAATACAATTACTACAATATTATGGACGGTGCATACGTCCGCACAACCTACGAGAATATCGAGAAGCTGTGCAGCTTTGAGGGCGTTGAGCGTGTTATCATATCCAACACCTATGAGCCCATGACTGCAGTTGATAATCCCGTCGACGTTTATGATACGGGTATATTCAACAGCAGCAACATAAGCTACACGGGTGAGGGCACCATAGTCGCAATACTTGACTCCGGCTGCGACTACTCTCACAGTGCGTTCACAACACACACAGTTGTAAACCCTCTTTACGACAGAGATAAAATTGCGGAAAAGCTCCCGAGCACCGTTGCATATAGCATCGACCCCACCATTGAGGTCAGAGAGGTATATTACGGTAATATCACGGGCGGTAAGGTTGCCTTCGGCTACGACTATGCCGACAAGGATACCGACGTCATGCCCTTCACCAGCAGCCACGGTACCCACGTTGCAGGTATTATAGGCGGTATGGACGATACCATTACCGGTGTTGCGATAGATACCCAGCTTGCAATAATGAAGGTCTTCAGTGACTATGATGCGGGTGCTGAGGACGGCGATATTCTCGCTGCTCTCGAGGACTCGATAATCCTCGGTGTTGACGCAATCAACATGAGCCTTGGCTCCTCCTGCGGCTTTACACGCGAGGTCGACGACGAGTACAAGAACGAGCTTTACGACAGAATAGAGGAGGCAGGCATCTCCCTTGTCGTTGCCGCATCCAACGATTACAGCAGCGGCTTTGGCTCCGAGGAGAGTAACACCAACAAGACCACCAACCCCGACTCCGCAACCGTAGGCGCACCCTCGACCTACCATGCGGCTCTTGCGGTAGCATCCATCAACGGCCGCAAGGAAAACTACATCCTCGTAAACGGAGACACCGAGGTGTTCTTCAACGAGGCGTACAATATGGCTACGGACGAGTACAGCTTCTTTGAGATGCTCGGACTCGACAAGGATAACACAACAGCAGAGTTCGAGTACGTTACCATCCCCGGCTACGGCTACTCGATAAACTACTCGGGCGTTGACATTGAGGGCAAGATAGCTCTCGTAAAGCGCGGTGACATCACCTTCGAGGAGAAGGTTCAGTTTGCCTATGAGGCAGGCGCCGCAGGTATCATTATTTATAACAACATCTTCGGTGAAATTTCCATGACGGTCGGCAATGACCTCAAGATTCCCGTAGTTTCCATCTCCAAGGACGACGGTGATGCCATGGCAGCAAGGAGCAAGGGCACCATAGTCGTAGACTTCGGCAACGAGGCAGGCCCCTTTATGAGTGACTTCTCCAGCTGGGGACCCACTCCGAGCCTTGAGCTCAAGCCCGAGATTACAGCACACGGCGGTAACATTCTCTCTGCTATTGCGGGCGGTGAGTATGAGGAGCAGAGCGGAACGAGTATGGCTGCACCCAATATGTGCGGTATTACCGTCCTCATTCGCCAGTATGTCAAGGAAAACTTCAAGAATCTTACCGTAACCGAGCAGCGCGACCTTGTAAATCAGCTCTGTATGTCCACAGCGACAATAGCTCTGGACAAGAACGGCAACCCCTACTCCCCGAGAAAGCAGGGCGCGGGTATCGCGGATATAGCAAAGGCGACCACCACCCCCGCATACCTTTACGTTGAGGGCATTGGCAAGACGAAGATAGAGCTCTTCGACGACCCCGACCGCCTCGGTGTTTACGAGCTTCCCGTAAAGCTCAAGAATATCTCGGCTGAGCCTCAGAGCTACAGCCTCGGCAGCATTATAATGACCGAGAGCATATCTACCTCCGAGCCCGAGTACGTTGCAGAGATGGCATATCTGCTCTCGGCAGCTACCGAATATACCGTAACGGGTGCGACGCGCGAGGGTGACGTTATCACCGTTGCAGCAGGCGAGACTGCCTCAATCGTTGCGAAGATAACTCTCTCGGATGCGGACAAGGCATACATAAACTCCACCTTCAAGAACGGTATGTACGTCGAGGGCTTCCTCACTCTCGAGTCTACCGCAGAGAACGGCATCGACCTCAACGCGCCCTTCCTCGGCTTCTTCGGTGACTGGGGAGAGGCTCCTATCTTTGACCTTGACTACTATGAGGTAGAGACCGAGGCGCACAACGATGCTATTGACGACGACGAGAAGATAAAGGCGGACTACTATGCCACCACCCCCACGGGTACATATTACTATGACTACATTCTTCCTCTCGGCAGCTACGTCTACGAGATGGATGAATCCCTTTACAGTGCAATCCCCGCAACCGAGGAGCACGCGGCAATCTCCTACTTCAGCGATTGTATAAGCGGTGTCTACGGTGTATTTGCGGGACTGCTCAGAGGTGCAAAGGAGATGAGCATCTCCGTCGTTGACACCTCGACGGGCAAGATAGTGTGGAGCAAGGTGCAGTACAACTGCTATAAGGCTCACTACAACGGCTCTCCCTATCCCTATGTTTCCTCCTTCGACCTTCCTATTGCAAACTACAAGACGGGCTCCGTGCTTGGCAGCAACAACACCCGCTTTGAGGTAACCATGAGCGCCAAGCTCGACTGGAACGGCGAGGAGCGCAATTCCTCCGATACGTATACCTTCTCCTTCTACATTGACTACGAGGCTCCCTCGGTTGTAGACGCAACCTTCAGAACCGAGTACGATAAGAGCAGGGAGGAGAACAGATACTACGCAGATATAATGGTTTATGACAACCACTACGCAATGTCAATAAGACCTATCATCGCCTACGACCTTGTCGAGGACGGTGAAACGAAGAAGACCTACGCATCCCTGACCGAGTATCCCATCCCGATCTACCAGGAGAACCGCGGCGAGGCGTCCAAGGTCACCATTGAGATTACAGATTATATTGATATTATCGCGGACTCCGCTCTTCCCGAGGGACTTACCGTGTATATCGATGACTTTGCAATGAACTCGGGCGTATGCTACATCCCCTTCCCCGAGACCGAGAGCGATGACCTTTCCTTCATCGATCCCGACGTGCTTAACCCCGAGATCGACCTCGATATCAACGAGACCCTTGATCTTACCACCCTTCTCGTCCACAAGGATACCACCGTCCCCGTTGAGACCGATTACCTCAAGACTCTCACCTGGACCTCCTCCGACGAGAGCGTTGTTGCTATCTCGGGCGGCAAGATAGAGGCAAAGAAGGCGGGCTCCGCCGTCATAAGCGTGACGGGCAGCTCCTGGAAGACCGACAGCGACGTGCCGATCTCCAAGTCTCTTGTCGTAAAGGTAAGCACCACAGAGGTGGATAACCCCGACAGCGCAAAGAAGGTGCCGATTGAGGCGCTCGACTTCGTTTCCTATAACACGATCTTCGCCTTTAACAGCGATATCGATTACTCGGAGATAGGTGTCACCGACTCTATCAATTACTTCGGTGGCAACAATTCCATCTCCTTCTATCCCTCAGAGCAGGTAAAGCTCAACTACAAGCTTGACCCCTGGAACATTGACCCCTCCCGCTACACCCTCACCTGGTCGTCGAGCAATCCGAAGGTTGCCACCGTCGATGAAAACGGTGTTGTCACCGCCGAGAGCGAGGGCTTTGCGAGAATTTCCCTTCAGATAAAGATAGACGACAGAGTATCTCTGCTTGCAGCGCGCTGCTCTGTAACCGTCAAGAGCGAATTCATTATTGAAAACCGTACGCTCGTCGCGTACAAGGGTAAGGGCGGTGACGTCGTTATCCCCGACGACGAGGGTATTATGAGCATCGGTGCCTTCGCCTTCTGTCACTACGATCTCGATAACGAGAAGGAGGTAGAGAAGGACGAGAACGGCTTCTACGACATTGATGAGAAGAAGGAGCCCCTCGGCAACGATACGGTTACCTCCGTCGTCATCCCCGACGGTGTGGAGACCATCGATAAGTATGCCTTCTACAACTGCCGTAAGCTCAAGAGTGTTACTCTCCCCGAGAGCTGTAAGACGATAAACGAGCGCGCCTTTGCAAACTGCTCGATTCTTGAAGAAGCAAACCTTGAGAGCGTCAGCGTTATTCACAACTATGCGTTCTACAAGTGCGAGAGCCTTAACGGCGGCAACGACGGCATAGATCTCTCGGGTGTATATGCGGTAGGCGATTATGCCTTCGCAGGCGCGAGATTTGACAGCCTCACCCTCACCAACCTCAGTCTTACGGGCGTAGGTGCATTCTCCGATTGCACAAAGCTGACGAGCGTGACCCTTGGTGAGAAGACGAGAATATCTAACAGCATGTTTGAGAACACCCCCGTCACCGACATCGTGATTTACAGCGATATCGTAGGAGACAAGGCGTTTGCAGGCTGCACCAAGCTCACCTCCGTAGAGTTCAAAAACGACCTTACATACCTCGGCTCCGAGGCATTCTCGGGCTGTAAGCTCCTTAACAGCGTAACCTTTGACAAGGGCTGTGAGAAGATTGCGGCACTCGCGTTCTACGAGTGTGCTGCTCTTGAGAGCTTCACTCTTCCCAATTGCGACGTTGTAATCAGCGACGGTGCATTTGGAAGGTCGGGCATTGAGACCCTCATCTTCGGCAAGAAGACTCACATCACCGAGGGCGGCATCGGCATCCTCGAGGGTGTTGACAGCCTTGAGGTAGAGCTCGGCGGCTCCGATTACTACGTTCTCGCAGACGGTGCGGTATACACCAAGGACGGCACCTGTCTCGTTATGCTCCTCCCCGACGCGGCTGTAACCGAGTTTACGGTTCCCGCAGCCGTCACCTACATAATGGACGGAGCATTCTCCTCCAATAAATATATAAAGAGCATCTCCTTTGAGTCGGGCTCTGCTCTTGAGCGCATCGGCTACGGTGCCTTCTCCGGCTGTACCGCGCTGCGCACTGTAAATCTTCCTGCGCGACAGATAAAGATTGGCCCCTCCGCCTTCTTTAACACCGCAAAGCTCGAGTCGGTAAACCTCGAGTCTGTAGCGGAGCTTGGCGACTTTGCATTCGAGGGCAGTGCTCTCTCCACCGCAAACCTCCTGCTTAACGGTGTTAAGATCGGAGCAGGTGCCTTCTACGGCAGCACCTCCATCAGAACGGTCAACCTCGGCGCAGGCGCCGTTATCGGTGACTATGCATTCTCCGATTCGTCCGTCACGACCGTTACCATAGACGGTAAGGGTGCTGTGATAGGCGAGGGCGCATTCTTCGCCTGCACAAGGCTCTCGAGCTTTGATTTTGAAGATATTACGGGTAGGGTAGGCGACTTTGCCTTCTACGGCTGTACCTCCCTCACCGGTGTAAACGCTCCCGAGATTACCGAGCTTGGCGAGGGCTGCTTTGCAGATTGCTTCTCGCTTGCCTCCTTCCATGCGGCAAAGCTTGAAACGGTCGGCAGCTACGCATTCTCCCCCTATGCGGAGGAGTCTGAGAACGGCGCCGCTATCAAGGTGTTTGACGCACCCAACCTTAAAAAGATAGGTGATTATGCATTCTATGCATGCTATTACCTTGAGACCATCGACCTCTCGGATGTCAGCGAGATAGGCTCCACCGCCTTTGCTCTTTGCTACTCCCTGAAGGGCGTAACCCTCTCCGAGGAGCTTACAGTGCTTCCCGAGCTGGTATTCTACGGCTGCAGCTCGCTGAAGCTTACCGACCTCAGCCATATTGTCCGCTTCGGCACCGGCTGTGTATACGGTGTAAAGCTTCCCCAGCATCTCGAGCTTACCAGTGCAGAGTACATAGATATGCAGGCGTTCGTCGTCTCGAGCGAGGAGATAACCTCCGACATAGAGACCGTCTACGCGCCCAACCTTCTGTTCCTTGGCGAGCAGGCATTTGCAGGGTGCGAGAATCTTCGCTCTCTTGTAGCACCCAAGCTTGAGGAAATCGGCTATGCCGCTCTCGGCTATACCGGCATCATTGAGCTTGAGATAACCGAGAACCTCAAGAAGGTTGACACAAGCATCCTTGAGGGCTCCGTGAGCTTCAGAGGCTTCTACGCCACCGTAAACGGCGAGAAGACGTATGACGCCGAGTTTGACAACGTTATGATAAAGGAAGGCGTCCTCTACGGAATAACTCCTGTTGGATATATGCTCCTTTATTATCCCACCGCAAAGCCCGAAACCGTATTCACTGTTGCGGACGGCACGGTCAGAATAGAGTACTGCGCGGCGCTTGGCAACAATAACCTTGAAACTGTAATTCTTCCCGAGTCTGTGCGCTATATTGCCAACCATGCATTCTACCAGTGCGCGAACCTCAAGAAGGTAGTCTTCAAGTCCTACTATGCCCCCGTGCTTGAGGGCACCATGACGGGCAACGAGGTAAAGATAACTCCCGAGACAATCAAGGATTATCCCGGATTCGAAAAGCTCTATAAGTACGATTATTACTTTAAGGTAGAATCCCTCGTCGCGGCTCCTCTCTATTACAGCCACTTCGTTGATCTCGTTACCTCCAAGGGCGCTGAGGGTCTCACCTATGTGATTCCCAAGAACTCCGAGGGCTATGACTCCAGACTCTACTCCGCATACTTCACACCCGTTGAGGGAGAGGATGCGGGCACCGTTATGGGCGCTGCCGGTATCGCGTTTATCGACGCGGTAAAGAAGCTGCCCGAGACTGCAACCCGCTTTGACGAGGCGCTTATCAGCAATGCTATAAACGCGTATAACGTGCTCGTTGCAAGCTCTGACGTTGAGCTCGTAGACGAGTCCTACGTCACCCGCTTCACCGTTGCTCGCAGCCAGTACAACGTCAGTGTTGCAGAGAACAAGATCGCGCATCTTTACGATATGGCAAACGCGAAGTACTTCTACGACCTTGTTAAGGATGCAAGAGCAGCCTACCTCGCCCTTACCGACGAGGAGAGAGCCGCAGTATCCAACAGCGAGCATCTCGAGCAGAAGATTGCCGAGCTTGCCTCCGCTATGGACAAGGAGCTCGACTTCACCCTTGAGTACGCGGATTACTTCCCCGTAAGCGAGGAGCCTGACCGACCCGAGCCTCCCATCGCTCCCGACACGGAGGGTGGCCTTGACACCTGGGTTATCGTTGTGATAGCCGTAGCGGGTGTGCTCGTCCTTGGCGGTGGAGCCTTCGGCGCCTTCCTCCTCGTTAGAAAGAAGAAGGGCGTCACCGACCCGGCAACCGACACCGACAAAAAGGAAGACTAATGATGAAAAGAAAGCTTCTACTTCTAATAATGTCTCTTCTCGTTGTCGCCTCCCTGGCAGTTATGCTGTCAGGGTGCGGCGCCGACGATGAGCTCGACGGTAAGCATATCGTTACCTTCGAGATAAACGGAGGAGTCTTTAACTACGGTACCTCGAGCACCGATACGGCTATTAAATATGCCTATCATCCCGATACCAAAATCGTAGACCCTCTCACCATAAATCAGAATAAAATCTCCCGCAACGGCTACGTTTTTACCGGTTGGTATACGTCATCCGATTGCAAGGCAAACGAAAGGTGGGAGTTCAAAGGCCAGTCTGTCACAGCCGATATAACGCTCTATGCGGGCTGGGAGCTTGAGATCAAGCATACCTTCTCGGTAAAATATACCGACGGTGACAGCGAGACCACCCTCGGCACCTACGACGTAAAGGCGGGCACTGTGTTTGAGGATTGGCGCCATTTTGCCGACAAGCGCGACGGATATACTGCGTTTGGCTTCTACTCTGACCCCGAGTGCACGGCACCCTGGGATTTCTCCTCCGTGCATCCGGGCGGAGAGAGTGACCTCGATATCCCCGTATACGTCAGGTATATAGAGGGCGAGTGGACTCTGGTAGACAACGCAGATAAGTTCATAAGCGCTGTGAAGAACGGCAAGAATATTTACCTCACGTGTGATATTGATTTCGGCGGTGAAGAAATAAATCCGCGCGATTTAAGCGAGTATAACGCAACCCTTGAGGGCAACGAATACAAAATTTCGTCCTTCTCGGTCAGCAAGAGCGGAACCACCTTTAGTCCTACTCTTGCTATATTCGGCGAGCTGGGTGCGAATGCTGATATAAGAAACGTCTCCTTCGAGAACGTTACCTATAAATTATTTGATGTTGTAGACAGAGATGACGTAACGGTAAGGGCTGCCGCACTCGCCGCTGATATGGCAGAGGGCGCAACTGTTACCAACGTAACCGTGACCGGCGTGCTTGAGACCAACTACGCAGGAGAGCTTCCCAGACTTTGCGACGTATTCTGTTATGACGCAGAGAGCGAGAGCATCCTCGACGGTGTCAGCGGCTTCAGCGCCAATATTACTGTTAATAAACAATAGTTATATAAAGGAGAAATCAAGAGAAAATGAAAAAGGCAAGAAAGATCATTTCGCTCCTGCTCGCATTCGCTCTGCTTATGGGAACTCTTACCGCTCTCATGGGCTGCGGCTCGGATGAGGTGATTGACAACGAAACAACGCGTCTGGTGCTCTCCACCTCTGAGCTCGACGGCGTATTCAACCCCTTCTACTCATCCTCGGCATCCGACGGATCGGTAGTAGGTATGACACAGATAGGCATGCTTTCCTCCGATAAGGACGGAAAGGTAGCATACGGTGAGAAGGAGGCTTGTGTCGTTCTCGACTATGAGGCAGTTCCCGTGGTTGAGGGCGGTGAAACCACCAAGACCGTCTACCGATTCGTGCTCAAGAACGGTCTGAAGTTCAGCGACGGCTCTCCCCTTACCATGAGAGACGTTCTCTTCAACCTCTACGTATACCTCGACCCCGCATACTACGGTAGCGCTACTATCTACTCTACCGATATCGTAGGTCTTCAGGAATACCGTACCCAGACTGCAAACAAGAATGAGCAGGACGGCTTCAACGAGGAGTTCAGTGCTCTTGCAGAGGACCGTATTCTCCGTCTTTACGAGTGCCTTACCGATATATATAAGGAAAATAAGGCACAGGGCGGCGGCAGCCTCAGCGCTGACGAGATGGTAAGCAGACTTACCACAATGATGAACGACCGCAAGGAATACGACGCAAAGTACGGCACTATCCTTGACGACTACAACCTTGCAGACAAGTACTTCCGCGAGGAGCTCAAGGAGGATTACAGCTACGCCAAGGGCACAGCAGAGGATATCGCATTCACCGATGCCAGCGGCAAGAGGGTTCACCTCACCACCGATACCGAGGCATTCCTCTACAACGAGGGTCTTATCGTTTGGGACGAGGACAATCTCTTCTTCGACTACTCCCTCGGTGAGGACAGTAAGAACTGGTCCGAGGAGCGCGCTATTCAGGCCATCTACGATTATTATTTCCCCAACAAGGTTGACGTAGTTGTCACCGGCTGGAACACCGCCAACAAGCTTCACGATTACTTCTCCTTCCTCGAGCAGCAGAAGTACTTTGAGGGCGTTACGAACAAGGTTACCAGCATCTCCGGTATCCGCTACGCAAACTTCACCGAGAGCGTAGAGGTAAACGGCAAGACCTATGCCAAGACCGAGCTTAACGATAAGGGTGTTGTTACCAACGACACCAACGAGGTTCTTGAGATCACCATCAACAAGGTTGACCCCAAGGCTATCTGGAACTTCGCATTCACCGTTGCTCCTATGTTCTACTACTCGAGCGCAGACGAGATTGAAGCGTTCAACTACACCGACAAGTTCGGCGTAAAGTTCGGTAGCATCGAGTTTATGGACGAGGTAATCAAGGATCCCAACAAGATCGGCGTTCCCGTGGGTGCAGGTGCCTACAAGGCAACCACCCGTGAGGGCGATTCCTCCTCGGTTACCGCAGGTACCTTCAAGGCAAACAACGTCGTTTACTTCGAGCGCAACGAGCACTTTATGTTCGACATTAAGATCAAGTACGTAAACTACCAGGTTGTTCCTACCAACCTTATGCTTGAGTCTCTCTACTCGGGCGACGTTCACTTCGTTGAGCCCGCTTGTAAGCAGGAGAACATCAACAGCATCGACTCCAAGGCATCCGAGGGCTTTGCAAGCTCCGCGGTAATGACTAACGGCTACGGATATATCGGTATCAATGCCGAGAAGGTTCCGAGCCTTGCCGTAAGACAGGCTATCATGCGTGCTATCAACACACAGTATGCAGTAGACTATTATAACGGCTATTCCTCCAGCATCTACCGTCCTATGACCAAGGCATCCTGGGCATATCCCGACGAGACGGATGAGCTCGGACAGTATTACGCATTCGATGAGACGGGTGATATCTGTGAGCAGCTTGTTATCGACGCAGGCTACATCAAGAACTCCAAGGGCATCTATGCAAAGGGCAACGACGTCCTTAAATACACCTTCACCATCGCAGGTGATACCACCGACCACCCCGCATATCAGTCTCTCAAGATTGCTGCCGACATTCTTAACAAGCACGGCTTCAAGATTGAGGTAAAGACAGATATCAACGCTCTCAAGAAGCTCAACAACGGTGACCTCGCAGTATGGGCGGCAGCTTGGGGCGCAGGCGTTGACCCCGATATGTATCAGGTATATCACATCGACTCCACCGCAGGCTCCACCGCTAACTGGGGCTACCGTGCCATCAAGGCTAACGCAGGCGGCAAGTACGATACCGAGCTCGCTCTCGTTAAGCAGCTCTCCGAGATCATCGACCTCGCACGCGAGACCCTTGATCCCGACAGACGCGAGGCTTATTACGCGCAGGCTCTTGATATAGTAATGGAGCTCGCAGTCGAGCTTCCCACCTATCAGAGAAGCGACCTCTTCGCTTACAACACCAACATAATCGACGTTACGACTCTCACCCCCTCCTCCGAGCTCACTCCCTACAACGGACCGCTCAGCAGACTTTGGGAGGTCAGCCTTAACGAGACGAAATAATCGTGGGGCAGGGTAAAGAAAATGTTTAAATATATACTGAAAAGACTCGGTCTTTCCATCATTATCCTGCTCGGTGTGTCGCTTATCATATACATCCTTGTCAGACTTATGCCGACCAACTATCTCGAGACCAAGTTCTCCTCGCAGCTTCAGCAGGGAACTATGACTCACGAGCAGCTCGATGAGTTCAAGAAGAGATACGGTCTGTATATGCCTGAGGCATATCTCACCGTTGATCCCGAGGAGGGCGAGTATTCGGACGTTCTGTTCGAGAGGGATATAAGAGAACAGTCCTATGAGGACCTCGAGAGCGGAATTATTAATTACACCGAGTTCTATGCGGGCACCTATACCGCAGAGGACGAGGAGCTGTATCTCGAGCTGAAGGATGACGGCACCTACCGCATTTATGCGATGGAGGAGGGCATTGCAATCAACAAGCTCTCGGGTCTTTACGATGCCGCGAAGGACTCCGTAACCCTCAGAAACGGTGCTGTTTCCTATGCCGCTGCCGCAACCTACAAGGTTGCGAGCGGCTGGGATAAGTTCGGTGCAGTGCTGGGCGGATACTTCTCCTGGCTCGGCAATATGCTGCGCGGAGACCTCGGTGACTCCTTCCTGTATCAGCAGCCCGTCGGCAAGGTAATTGCAGACCACATGTGGGTATCCTTCGCGATATCGCTCGTTGCACTCATATTCCAGTTTGCAATCTCGATACCTCTCGGCATCACCAGCGCAACACACCAGTATTCGGTTGCCGACTATACGGTAACCATCGTAACAATGATAGGCATTTCGCTGCCCTCCTTCTTCTTTGCGGCGCTGCTTATCAAGATATTCTCCAGCTGGCTCGGCTGGTTCCCCTCCTTCGGTCTTGTAACGGGAGGCTCATCGGCAACGGGCTTTGCACTCTTCTTCGACATGCTTCATCACCTGGTGCTTCCCATGCTGGTGCTTGTCGTGCTTTCCATCGGCGGCCTTATGCGCTATACCAGAACGAATATGCTCGAGGTTCTCAACTCCGATTATATCCGCACCGCGCGCTCCAAGGGCCTCTCGGAGAAGAAGGTTATATACGTACACGCATTCCGTAACACCATGATTCCCCTTATGACCCTTCTTGCAGGTATTCTGCCCTCCCTCTTCGGAGGTGCGATGATTACCGAGGAGGTCTTTGCCATCGACGGTATCGGACGATTGGCATACAAGGCGCTTCAGCAGGGAGATATCCCCTTTATAATGGGATACAATATGTTCCTTGCCGTGCTTACGGTTATCGGCACACTTTTCTCGGATCTTATGTATGCAGTAGTTGACCCCAGAGTCAAGCTGTCAAAATAAGCGGATACTGAGCGATAGGAGATTTTTATGGACGAAAAAATGGACAATAAAATAGAGCCCACCGCCGTATCCGAGGAAACCGTTGAGGTAGAGGTACACTACAAGGAAATGTCACCTGCGATGATGGTAA
Source organism: Clostridia bacterium (assembly GCA_017403155.1). GTDB lineage: Bacteria > Bacillota > Clostridia > Oscillospirales > CAG-272 > UBA1740. The sequence continues at coordinate 42,932 of JAFQOP010000017.1, forward strand.
TGAGGAGATTCTTCCGCTCCCGTCTTTCGCTCGTCGGCGTTATACTCCTTGTGGCACTCTTCGCGTTTTCCTTCCTCGGCCCGCCCGTTATGCATATGTTCGGATATGAGTGGGGCGAGATAGATACCGACCTGACCCCCACCACCAAGCGCGCGTCGACAACAATCAAGGGCGCAACGACCGACGCAGAGGGTAATGAGTATGACCTCATTCAGTTCGTTGAGAACGAGGTAGGCATCAATTACTATGCTCCCTCCTCGGGCTCCCACTGGTTCGGCACCGATGAGAAGGGTATGGACGTCTTTATCAGACTTATGTACGGCGGCAGAGTATCTCTTACTCTGGGCTTCATAGTAATCATTCTTGAAACAATAATCGGCGTTATTCTCGGCGGTATAGCGGGCTACTTCGGCGGCAAGCTCGACCAGCTGATAATGAGAATAGTCGATATACTCAACTGTATTCCCACACTTCCCATTCTTCTTATTGCGTCGGTAGTTATCGACTCGTGGGAGGTTGCTGCGGGAATGCGTATCTATTACCTTATGGCGATTATGACCGTCTTCGGCTGGAGCGGCACCGCCCGTATGGTAAGGGGACAGATACTCTACCTGCGCGAGCAGGAGTACATCGTTGCCTGCGAGGTTATGGGTATTCCCGTATGGCGCAGAATCTTCAAGCACCTCGTTCCCAACATTATGCCCCAGCTCATCGTGTCTATGACCCTTGGTCTTGGTAGCATAATCCTTTATGAATCTACCCTCAGCTATCTCGGACTCGGTATTCCGCTTCCGTATGCCGCTTGGGGTACGATGATATCCTCATCCACCGATCCCACAACCATGGCAAACTATCCGGGCCTTTGGGTGCCCGCGGGTATCCTCATCGTAATTGCCGTCCTCGCCTTCAACTTCGTTGGCGACGGTCTGCGTGACGCTATGGACCCGAAGTCAAAGAGGTGAGTGATATGAGCAGAAAACCAAAGAACCCAAACGTACTTACACTCAAGGAAAGCCGCGAGATAATCAAGAGCAACCTGCGCGAGATGAAGCGGCTTGAGAAGCAGAAGAGAGAGAAACGCACACTTTCCGACTACACCACCGTGATGCGCTCGGATAACAACGTGCTTGAGATAGAGAATCTCGAGACCTGCTTCTTCACCGACAACGGCGTCGTCCGCTCGGTAAACAAAATATCCTTCGACGTACCGAAGGACTCGGTTGTCGGACTCGTTGGAGAGTCGGGCTGTGGCAAAAGCGTCACCAGCCTCTCGATAATGCAGCTTGTCCAGGCACCGCAGGGACAGGTAATCGGCGGCGAGATTCGCTTCAGCTCGGATGAGCTCGGCTACACCGAGGACGGAGAGAAACTCTGCTATGACATCACCAAAATGCCCACCCTTGATATGTGCCGCATCAGAGGCAGGGATATCTCCATGATATTCCAGGAGCCTATGACCAGCCTTAACCCCGTATTCACCGTTGGCTACCAGATTGAGGAGGTATTCTATCTTTTGAATCCTGAGGCTACGAAGGAGGAGGCAAGGCAGAAGGCGATAGAGATGCTGACTCTCGTTGGTATCCCTATGCCCGAAACGATTATCGATTACTATCCTCATCAGCTCTCGGGCGGTATGAGACAGAGAGTAATGATTGCGATAGCGCTCACGGGAGACCCGAAGCTCATTATCGCAGACGAGCCAACCACGGCTCTTGACGTAACGATACAGAGCCAGATACTGAAGCTTTTGCAGAAGGTAAGACACGCCTCGGGCGCGTCGATAATGCTCATTACCCACGACCTCGGCGTCGTTGCCGAGATGGCAGACTACGTTGTAGTTATGTACGCGGGTAAGATAGTAGAGAAGGGAACAGTCTACGAGATATTCGACAATCCCCGTCACCCCTACACCATAGGCATCCAGAAGGCAAAGCCCTCGCTCGCCTCCGATGCGGCAGAGGAGCTCTACAGCATCCCCGGCAACGTTCCCAACCCCATAAACATTCCCGACGAATGCCTTTTCAAGGGCAGATGCGACAGAAAATGCGGCAAGTGCGAGGGCACCTACCCGAAGGAGATAAAGCTCTCCGATACGCACAGCGTATTCTGCCATCTGTACGATGAAGATAGGGAGGATATCTAAATGGAAGAAAAGAATATCAACCCGATCGCGTCGGAAAAGGATTACATCCTTGAGGTAGATGGGCTGAAGCAGCATTTCCCCATAAAGAAAAGCATTATGGGCAAGGTGCTCTCCTCGCTCAAGGCGGTAGACGGCGTCTCCTTCAAGCTCGAGCGCGGCAAGACCCTCGGTATAGTGGGTGAGTCAGGCTGCGGCAAGACCACCCTCGGCAGAACGATACTCCGCCTCTACGACTTTACCGAAGGCTCCGCTATCTACAACTCCAAGGATGAGGAGGGAAACGTCCGCTCGGTAGACCTTGCGAAGGTATCGAAGCGCGAGCTTCTCGATCTTCGTACCGAGCTGCAGCTCGTCTTCCAGGATCCGTATTCCTCTCTCCCCCCCAGAATGACCGTCGGCGCCATCATCGGTGAGGCGGTAAAGGTACATAACGTAGTCCCTGCCGACGAGGTGAGTGATTACGTACGCAGCGTTATGAAGCGTTGCGGACTCCAGGAGCATTTCTATGACCGCTATCCCCACGAATTCTCGGGCGGACAGCGCCAGAGAATATGCATCGCGCGCGCCCTTGCAGTAAAGCCGAAGCTCGTCGTGTGTGACGAGCCCGTATCCGCGCTTGACGTTTCAATCCAGGCGCAGATAATAAACCTGCTGAAGAAGCTGCAGCGCGAGGAGGGAATGTCCTATCTCTTTATTTCCCACGACCTTTCGGTCGTAAAATACATCTCCGACAATATTGCGGTTATGTATCTCGGAAACGTGGTTGAAATGGGCTCCACCGCGGATATATGCAAGAATGCACAGCATCCGTACACCAGGGCTCTCTTCTCCGCCGTTCCCGTAGCAAATCCCCACAACAAATCAGAGCCCGTCGCCCTCGAGGGCGAGCTGCCCAGCCCCGCAAATCCTCCAAAGGGCTGTAAGTTCCATACCAGATGTAAGTATTGCACGGACAAGTGCCGTGAGATGGCTCCTGGTATGACAGAGGTAAGTGAGGGCCACTTCGTTGCCTGCTATCTTGTAGAAGATGGAATGAGGACAAATGAAGAAAAGAAAGACTAAAGTAAAAACTGTTTATTATGAGGATAAGGGAGAAACTATTTACTCCATGGCAGCTCTTGAGGGTAAGACCCCCGAACAGAAGGAGGAGGAGGAAAAGAACCGCAAGAATTTCCCGACCCTGACAGGTAAGGAAAGACGCGCTATGATAAGCGCGGCATTCTCGGTTTACGGCCCCCTTCTTCTGATGCTTGTAGGCTCCTTTGCCCTGGTGGCACTGTTCCTCTACTTTTTCCTGAAATAAAGCAAAAAAGCAAAGACATTATTAGTTAAACAGCCGCATAAGCGGTATTAAATAAGGAGGTTTCTACCATGACAAAAAGAAAAATCCTTTCTTTGCTACTCGCGGTAATGCTCATAATTTGTGCATTCGCGATGGTTAGCTGCAATGATGAAGAACCCGAGGTACCCACTCCGTCCGAAAAGACTGAGTGGCCCGAGGCAGGTGTCTACAAATTTGCGGCAGGTATAAGCGAATGTTCCCTCGTTCTTAACGAAGGCGATACATTCACACTCGTGTATAAGGACCAGAGCCAGAACGGTACTTATACTCTGTCCAACAGCACTCTCGTGCTCAAGTTTGAAGGCGAGGCTGAGAAGCTCGTAACGGCGAACTATGCCGTTACCGCCATCACTCTCAACTATGATGGCGCTAATATGATTCTGTATAAGAATCTCAGCTACACCGTAACCTTCGACTCTCAGGATGGCACCGAGGTTGCAAGCCAGACAGTAGTAAACGGCCAGAAGGCAACCTTACCCGAGAATCCCACCCGAGAGGGATATGATTTCCTCGGCTGGTACAAGGATGAAGCGTTTACCTCGGCATTCAGCTTTGAGTCGCCCATAACCGCTGACACCACCCTGTACGCTCGCTGGGAAAAGCCCTCCGAGGATATGCAGCTCCCCGATCCTGAGATCAACGTAACTGCAACTAAGATTGAGTGGCAGTCCATTTCGGGAGCAAGATCCTACCGTGTTGATATCATAGCTCCTGACGGAGAGGTAGTATTTACCCAGAACGCCACAGCTACTGTTGTCAACGTTGATTTCGAGCAGTTTGATGCAGCGATCTACACCGTAAGGGTAACCGCACTTGCACAGACCGGCTCCGAGGACGACTCCTCCAAGGAGGTTACCTATGCGCATAAGGCGCTTGCAAAGGTAACGGGCTTCGACGTTATCAGCCCCTCTCTCCTTGTATTCAATAAGGTAGAAAATGCCGAGAAGTACTACGTAACCGTAGTCTGCGGCGACCCCGACCACAACCACACATACTATGACAACGGAACTAACAGGTTCTTCAGCCTGGAGAACTGTGTCATGGGCGAGGACGGCATCAAGGTAACCGTTACCGCTGTTGCAGAGGGCTTTGCTTCCTCTACCTCCGAGACCTTCGTATACAAGAGAGAGCTCGGCGCAGTAACCGGTCTTGTAATTGATGAAGCCACCGAGACCGTTACCTGGAACGAGGTTGAAAATGCTACCTCCTACATGGTATCCGTAATCTGCGGTGACGCCTCTCACAGCCATGCATTCGTAAGCGTTGGCAGCCAGACCTCCGTAAGCATCAAGGGCTGCGCTCCCTGCGAGGGCGGCATCGTTGTAAAGGTATATCCCGTAACCGACGGATACATCTCTCCCGAGGCAACAACCCTTACTTATGAGAAGAGCGGTCTTCAGACCCCCGGCGCTCTCACCGTTAACGGCACCGTTATCAGTTGGAATGCCGTAACAGGCGCAACTTCCTATGAGGTAAAGATTGGCACCGAGACATATACCGTAGATGCTAACAGCTACGATATGGCAGCTCTGCTTAACTACGCAGAGGGCACCCCGTATGCAATCAGCGTACGCGCAGTCTCCGATGACGCAAACTCCCTTTGGACCGACGTGCTTACCGCCCGTTACTATGAGATGGGCGAGCTTGCATACGGCAAGGGCACCCTCACTTGGGCACCCGTAGTAGGTGTTGCAGGCTATGAGGTTCAGGTAAACGGCGGTGAAATCGTCGCAGTTGACGGCAGCACTACCGCAGCGCCCATCACCTTTACCAAGGCAGGCGTAAATACCCTCAAGGTTCGCTTTGTCGACGGCAAGGTAAAGTCCGAGTGGAAGAGCATAGAGGTTTATGCGCATGCTATAACCTTCGACACCCTCGGCGGCAGCGAGATCATCGTACAGTATAAGGCTGTCGGCGATCCCATCACCCTTCCCACCGCTACCAAGGCAGGCTACGTATTCGACGCATGGTACAACCTTCCCGGCGGCGCCGCAAGCAACGGCAAGGAGTACACCGACACCGTATTTGCAGGCTCGGGCTCGATTGTTCTCTATGCACAGTACGTCGCAGAGGAGTATGAGATTGACCTCGACTTCGCAGGCGGCAGCGGCACCTCCGATAAGGGTACCGTATCCTATGAGAACAGCTACACCATCGAGGTTCCCGTAGCGGCTGACCCCGCGCTTGTATTTGCAGGCTGGTTCAGCGCACCCTACGGCAAGGGCGTTCAGTATACCGATGCCAACGGTAACAGCCTTGCTCCCTGGACTGATCTCGAGGGCGCAAAGTTCTACGCATTCTGGGTAGATTACACCCTTGAATACACTCTTACCAACGTAAACGGCAAGCCCGCTTACATGGTTTCCGCAGGTGACAGAATATCTCTTGTTACCGAAATTACAGTTCCCGCAACCTATAAGGGTGTTAACGTTGCTATGATCGCAGGTAATGCGTTCCTTAACTGCACGACCCTTGAGGTTATCAACCTTCCCGCTACTATCGAGCAGATTTCGAACGTTTCTCCCTTCGGCGGCTGCACAGCCCTCAAGGAAATAAACGTATACGACGTTGAGGGCGTAAGCGCTCGCTACTGGTCCGAGGACGGTGTTCTCTTTGACAACGGCACCTCCACCGTAGCTACTCCCAAGCTCCTCCACATGCCCGTAGCAAAGGAGGGCATCTACACGGTTCCCGCAGGCATTACCGAGATTCCCGAGGCTGCGTTTGCAAGCTCCAAGGTATCCAAGGTTGTAATTCCTGTGAGCGTAACCAAGATTGGCAGAGAGGCATTTACCAATGCCACCAACCTCGCCTCCGTAGTATTCTCCGTACCCGAGGCAAGGGAGAGCGCATCCGCGCTTATGATCGGTGCCAGAGCATTTGCAGGCTGTACCTCTCTTGAGAAGATAATCCTTCCCGCAAGACTTTCCGAAATTAAGCTTCAGAAGTACACCGTAAGCGGTGAGACCGTAGAAATTGACGGTGCTGAGAACGCATTTGCAGGCTGCACCTCTCTTTCCGCTATCACCGTAGCAGCAGGCAATGCTGCATACAAGTCCGTTGACGGTCTTATCTACTCCGCTGACGGCAAGACCCTCCTCTACTGCCCTGCAGGCAAGACGTTTGAGGACGGCAAGCTTGAAATTCCCACAGGCACGGTTACCGTTGCGGCAGGTGCCTTCGTTGATTGCAGTGGCATCACCGAGGTTGCTCTTCCCAACACCGTAACTCTCGTTGGCGAGTGTGCCTTCTACGGCACGGCTTCTCTCAGCAAGGTTACCTTCGGCGGCGAATCCTTCGTTAACCTTGTAATCGGTAAGTACGCGTTCCGCGACTGCTCCAATCTCTCTGTGCTTGAGCTTGAGCCCGGAAGCCGCGTTTCCGTAATCTCCGAGGGTTCATTTATGAACTGTACCTCTCTGTCTGCTCTTACCGTTCCCGCAACTGCTACCGCTATCCAGGCTAATGCATTCAGCGGCTGTACCGGTCTTGAGAGCATCTCCTTCGAGGCAAGCACTCAGGAGCTCGCCTTCGGTGAGAACGCATTCTACAACTGTACCGCTCTTGCAAGCGTTACCCTTCCCGCTAACGTATCCGCTATCCCCGGTATCTTTAACGGCTGCTCCTCTCTTACCAGTGTTACCGTTCATGAGGATAACCCCTATTTCATGAGCGATGAGGAGGGCGTTGTATTCAACAAGGAAAAGACCGAGATCGTCTTCTTCCCCCACGGAAAGAGCGGCGATTACACCCTTCCCGACACCGTTACCTCTATTGCTAACGGCGTATTCAAGGGCGTAAGCCTTGACTCCATTACCATCAACAACGCTATCACCAGCATCGGCGACGAGGCGTTCCGTGACTCCTCCATCTATGAATATATCTTTGTTGGAGACGAGAACACCGAGTCTCTTACCATCGGTAATAGCGCATTCGAGGGTGCATCGGGTGATGAACTCACACTTCCCGCACACACCAAGTATATCGGTGAGGCTGCATTTGCACGCTCCGATTTCTACTACGGCATCGTGCTTAACAACGGTGTAGAGACTCTTGGTGCTTATGCATTCTATGATATGGAATTCGGCTCCTGGAGTGCTGATCCCGTCATTATTCCTCCCAGCGTTAAGACAATAGGCGACTATTGCTTCGCAGAGGGTGAATACGACTACGTAGACGTAGAGATCAATGCAGAGGGCTCCGTGCTCGAGTATATCGGTAAGCACGCCTTCGATGGCAACTCTTCCTTCTACTCCTTCACCATTCCCGCAACCGTCAAGGTTATTGACGACTACGCATTCTACAATTGCTACTACCTCGGATACTATCCCAGCTACTACGGTGGCTTCTCGTTTGCTGCAGACAGCACTCTTGAGACTATCGGTGCCCATGCATTTGACTACTGTGAATATCTTGAGGAAATAACCATTCCCAAGTCCGTGAAGACTATCAAGGCATATGCATTTGCAAACTGCGGAGGTCTTGAGACCGTTATCTTCGAGGAGGGCGGCAGTGACGACCTTATTCTCGGCACTCCCTATACCTACTCCTACATTGACGTAAACGGTCAGCAGGTTACCGCAATTGATCGCGGTCACGTATTTGACAACTGCAAATACCTTGAGAACATAAGCCTTCCCGAGCATCTTGTAGAGATTGGAGAATACTCCTTCTACAATGCAGGAGGAAACCTCTACTCGTCCAATCTTACCGTATCCTTTGGCGAGAACAGCCGCCTTGCAACCATAGGTGATGGCGCGTTCTACTACGCAAACATTTCAACCATCACCATTCCTAAGTCCGTACGCAACCTTGAGCCCGTCCTCGACGAGGCAACAGGCGAGTACCGCGACCGCATCGGTATCGGTAATAAGGCATTCTACTTCCTCTACGACTCTCTTACCGAGGTTATCTTCGAGGCAGGCAGCAACGAGCCTCTTACCATCGGTGAGTATGCATTCGATACCTGCCGTTTGCTCGAGAGCATCGAGCTTCCCGCAAGACTCGCTCCCTACACCAGCTACACAGGTGAGGTTATTCCTCCTCTTGCTAACGGCGCAGGTGTATTCAACGAGGCAACAGCTCTTCAGTCTGTTACCGTAAGCGGCACCGACGGCTACTATGCAAGCGTCGAGGGCGTTCTCTACACCGCAGATATGACCGAGCTTGTATTCTGTCCCGTGGCTAAGAATGGCGCGGTAAGCATTCCCGCTACCGTAACCAAGATTCACGACAGAGCCTTCTATGAGTGCGTAGAGCTCGAGGCTATTACCTTCGTAGGTGGCGAGGGCGATATGGTAATCGGTAACGAGGCGTTCTACGGATGCAAGAAGATTACCGAGATTGTTCTTCCCGACAACGTTAAGACTATCGGCACCGAGGCATTCTACGGATGCTCTGAGCTTGTAGCTATTACTCTTCCCGCAGGCCTTGCAGGCTTTGACAGCGGCATCGTCGGCGCATGTCCCAAGCTCTCGACCATCACCGTGGGAGGTGGCGAGAACGCAGGCTTCAAGCTTGTTGGCGGCGTAATGTTCAGCATCGACGGCACCGAGCTTATCTACTATCCTGCTACCCTTGATGCTACCGAGTACACCGTACCCGATGGCGTTAAGTACATAGCAGACGGTGCATTCTCCGGCAACACCATGCTTGAGAGCATCACTCTTCCCGAGGGACTTATTGAGATCGGCGCAAACGCGTTCAGCAGCTGCTCCGTTCTTGAGAGCATCAACATCCCCGGCAGCGTTGTTCTCCTCGATACAGGCGCCTTCATCGGATGCTACAGCCTCAGCTCGGTAGACTTCGCAGACAGTGAGGAAGCTCTTATCATCGGTGATAAGGCGTTCTACAACAACTCCTCTCTTGAGAGCATCAGCTTCCCCGAAAGACTTGCCGAGATTGGCATGGAGGCGTTCTATTCCGCAGTACTTTCCGAGGTTTCCTTTGCTCCCAACAGCAAGCTCGGCGTTATCGGTGACATGGCATTCTACAGAACCCGTCTTGTAGACGTCGTTCTCCCCGAGGGCATTGTAAGCATAGGCAGCAACGTATTTAGTAGCAGCTACTATCTTGAGAGCGTTACCTTCGGTGAGGGACTTGTAACCCTTGGCGATAATACGTTTACAGGATGTGAGGCCCTTGTTGAGGTTTACTTCCCCGCAAGCCTCAGAACCATCGGTAAATACACGTTCTCCGATAAGTATGGAGACGGCTGCGCAGCCCTTAAGACCGTCGTATTCGCTGACGGCTCCGCACTCGAGGCTATTCCCGAGGGCACCTTTGCCGGCTGTGGAATCGAGTCCATAGTTATCCCCGCAAGCGTTAAGGAAATTGAAGACAAGGATACCTCCACGAGCTACAGTCTCGGTGCATTCTGGGGCTGCTCGTCGCTCGCTACGGTTATCTTTGAGGATAATTCCGCTTGTACCAAGATTGGCGCATTTGCATTCTATCAGTGCTCCGCTCTTGACAACTTCACCATTCCCGCATCGGTAGTATCCATCGGTGAGTCCGCATTTGAGGAGTGCTCCTCGCTTAGCAGCATCACCATTCCCGCTACCACGACTCAGCTTGGCTTCGAGGCATTCCGCAGCTGCTCCTCTCTTGCAACCGTTGTTCTTGAGACCAGAGCAACCGAGCTTCCCGGCTATATATTTGCATACTGCTATGCACTTGAAACCGTCGTAATTCCTTCGACTGTTTCCTCCATCGGCTCCAACTGCTTTGACGGCTGTGTAGCTGCCTTCTACGTAGAGAGCGGAAGCGCCCACTACAAGGCAGTTGACGGTATTCTTTACACCGCAGATATGACCGAGTTTGTCTTCTATCCCGCATACAAGACTGACAGCAGCATTACCATTCCTAAGGAAATCGTAAGAATTCCCGACGGTCTGTTCTACAGAAACGAGTATCTGCGTGAGGTTATCTTCGAGGAGGGCGGAACCGAGGATCTTACAATTGGAGAAAACGCATTCTACAATGTTGTAACTCTTTATAAGGTTGTCCTTCCTGCAAGACTTAAGGCGGTTGGCGACAGCGCATTCTACGGCTGTGCAAACCTCGCAACCATCAATCTTCCTGCGAACCTCGCAGAGGAGAACGTTGGCTACGATGCATTCTACGGCTGTGACAGAATCGTTGAGATTTACAACCAGAGTGCAAACGAGATAGAGGCAGGCGATAGCTATGCATACGAGGGTCTGTTTGCATCAGCTCTTCGTGTTTACACCGAGGGTGAGAGCCTTGTCCGTATCGATGAGGACGGATATATCACCATCGCGCTTGACGGTGAGGTTTACCTCGTTGGCTACGTAGGCGGTGAGACCGATCTCGTAATTCCCACGGGCGTAACTATCATCAACTATGCAGCATTCTACGACAACTCCGACATCACCTCCGTGGTAATTCCCGAGGGTGTTGTCGAGATCGGCGAGTATGCATTCTACTACTGCACAAGCCTTGCAAACGTAACGCTTCCCTCGACTCTCGAGCGCATAGTCGATAGGGCATTCTCTGACTGCTATGATCTTGGCACCGTTCTCATTCCCGAGAGCGTAACCGAAATCGGCAGCAATGCATTCAGCTCCTGCTCGGATGCACTCTTCCTCATCGAGGCAGCATCTCAGCCCGACGGCTGGGCATACTACTGGAAGTCCAGCAGCGCGCGTACTATATGGGGCTACACGGGTGAGACTATAGTCTACACCTTTGAGGTAGACGGCGGCACAGCAATAGATCCCATCTCCTCCACTATGCCCATCACTCTTCCCGAGACGGCAGTGAAGGACGGCTGGTACTTCGCAGGCTGGTATGCCGATGAAGAGTTTACTACGTTAATCAACGGTGAGTACTACGATGCTACCAACACCGTGATCTACGCAAAGTGGATAACTGAAGAGCAGTATCTTGAGCAGTTCCTCGGCACAAGCTTTGAGATGGCTATCGTGCTTAATGTTGGAGACACAGTGGCAGACTCCGTAGAGGAAAAGTATCAGAAGCTCTACTTTGTATTCACTCCCGAGACAACAGGCTACTATAAGTTCTATTCTACGGGCGAGACAAAGTACGATCCCGATATGAACTGCACTCTTTACGATTCGTCTTATAACCAGATTACGTTCTCTGAGGACGATAACGGATATCAGTTCAGAATCATAAGAGAGCTTACCGCAGGCGAGACCTACTACTTTGTAGTAAGCACAAGTTATTCAAGCTCCGGTGACTACACCGTTACGCTTGAGGAATATTGATGCACGTCTGCATCTGACGCATCAGGCCACATCCGTGGCTTGATGCTCCCCGATATCCCATACCAAGAGGTGTGCGCCCTCGGGCGCACACCGAGGGATATCAAAATTTACACGGAACATTCCGTGTAAAAATGAGCAGAAATGAAGGGTGTGCAATTCTGTTCACTTTTACATGGAATTTATGTAAAGAATAAAAAGAAAGAAACAGTACTATGAACGGAAAGCAATTGTTTAAGAAGCATTATACGCGCCTTGTGCTTGAGGGAATTTTGCTCTCGGCATTCGGTGGCTTGGCGATAGGCTTTGCGGCGAGCTTCGTCGCGGCGCTTGTCGCGTGGATTCTTGATTTCGGCGGCATATGGCTTGCCATCGGAGTTGGAGGCGGAGTGGCTCTTGTGAGCGGAATTCTCCTCTATTTCCTGAAATATAAGCCGAATGAGGTGGAGGTAGCCAGACGAATTGACCGTCTGGGACTCCAGGAGAGAATGGTAACCATGCTCGAGCTTCGCGGCGAGGACAGCTATATTGCCAACCTTCAGCGCGAGAACGCAAGGGTAAGCCTTGACAAGGTATCCGCCTCGGGCAGAAAAATCAAATTCAGAATATCAAGACTGTTAGTCATTATGCTGACTGTGGCATTCGTCCTTGCCGCATCTATGACCACAGTCGTCGGACTTGCCGAGGCAAACGATGATTTGAAGTTTGACAATCCCTTTGAGGATGAGGATGATATTCTTGCCACCTACATTCCCATCACCTACCTTGCAGACGAGGGCGGTGAGATAGAGGGAGAGACAGACCAGCTTATCCCCCCCGGCGGCAGCACGGAAACGGTCGTAGCAGTAGCGGAAGACGGATGGGTGTTCGTCGGATGGGATGACGGCAACGAGAATCCCGACAGATTTGAAAAGAATGTGACCGAAGAGTGGGTATATATAGCAATCTTCGAGCAGATCGCCGAAGGAGACGGCACGGAGGACAGCGACGAGTCCAACGGTCAGGCGAGCACTCCCGAGGGAGATGAGGCTGAAGACCTTCCCGAGGGCGGTGATGCTAACGTGGAAAGCGAGCAAAACGGCGGAAATGGAGAAAAGGGTGATGGCTCAGGCTCAGACGGCAACAACGACGGCGGTCAGGGCTCCAGCGAGGAAGAAGGCGAAGGCAAGGGAGACGGTCAAGGTCTCGGCGCCGGAGGCAAATGGGAGGATAGCAACCAGTTCCTCGACGGCATGACCTACTACAAGGATTACCTCGACGTGTATTACGAGATGGCTCAACAGTTTTTTGAGGAGAACGGCGAGATACCGCCCGAGCTGCTTGAATTCTTCGAGACATATTTCAACAGTATATAAAAAATAAATATATAAAAATAAGGTGAAAGAAAAATGGTAACAGAACAGAACATTCAGAAATTCAGTACTCAGTGCAAGAACATCTTTGAGCAGATCGGCAGAGACGTGATAGGACAGAAGGAGGTTATCGAGGGTGCGGTTATCGCGATGATCGCAGGCGGTAACGTGCTTCTCGAGGGTGTACCCGGAGTTGGCAAGACCCGTCTTGTTCGCTCTCTCGGCAGAGTATTCGACCTCCCCTTCTCAAGAATACAGTTTACTCCCGACCTTATGCCCGCCGACGTTACGGGTACCAATATCATAGTCAAGGACGAGTCGGGCAACTCCTCCTTCCAGTTCCAGCCGGGTCCCATCTTCTCGAACATCATTCTCGCCGACGAGATCAACCGCGCAACCCCCAAGACGCAGTCGGCACTTCTCGAGGCGATGCAGGAGCACACCGTTACCGTAATGGGTGTATCCAGAAAGCTCGAGGAGCCCTTCTTCGTTCTCGCAACGCAGAACCCCGTTGAGCAGGACGGTACCTATCCTCTTCCCGAGGCACAGATGGACCGCTTTATGTTCAAGATTATAGTTAAGAATCCCTCCCTTGACGAGCTTATGGACATAGTTAATATGACCCAGAAGACCATGGCAGAGGTTGCGGATGCGGCTTGTAACGGTGCGGACCTGCTTGAGATGCGCGCTACCGCAAACCAGATTCCCGTAGCAGAGGACGTTATGAGATATGCTATGCGTCTTTGCTCCGCGACCCACCCCGACAGCGAGTGCGCGAGCGAGGCAGCAAAGAAGTACGTCCGTCTCGGTGCATCCCCCCGTGCGGGTCAGGCTCTTATCTCTGCAGCTAAGGTAAAGGCTCTTATGAGCGGTAGATACAACGTGTCCTACGATGACGTAAACGCGCTTGCATACCCCGTTCTCAGACATAGAATGAAGCTCACCTTCGAGGCGGTAGCGGAGAAGGTAAGCCCCGATGAGATAGTATCGATGATTATCGACGAGCTTTCCGGCAAGGCAAAGCTTAACAGCGACCTCCCCAAGGACGCAAAGGACAAGAAGAAGGATAAGCTCGGGAGAAAGTAATGAAGGGTTCTTATTTAAACGATGAATTTTTCAGTCGTTTAGAGACGCTCTCTCTTGAGCTTCGTGCCGATCTCGCAGGCTTCTTCGGAGGCAAGCACCTTGTGCGCACGTACGGACAGACGGTTGAGTTCGCGGACTACCGCGAGTATATGCTCGGTGACGACATCCGCCGCATAGACTGGAATCTTTACAGCCGTTTTGAGAAGTTTTTCCTGAAGCTTTTCACCGACGAGCGCCAGATGCACACGCAGATATTCATAGACACCTCCGCCTCGATGGGAAAGCATAACCCCGAAAAGGCGGCGTACGTCGTGGGTATAGCGGCGGCACTCGGCTACCTTTCGGTTCACAATATGGACAAGGTATCCTTCAAGCTCATAAGCGGTGAAAAATCCGAGGATCCGTTTGGCACCATCGTTGGCAAGCGCGCCTTCTTCGACGCAATCAGCTCCCTCGAGGAGCTCTCCTTTGACGGAGAGTGCGATCTTCGCTCCTCCATTATAAATGCGCCGAACGTGGGCAACAACGACGGTCTGACGGTTATAATCTCCGATTTCTTTACCGACAGCGACTGGAAAAAGGCAGTGGATTATCTTTGCTACAAGAAGAGGCAGGTCCTGCTCGTACAGGTAATGACCCTTGAGGAAAGAGATCCGCTTTACACGGGTAGAGTCAACCTCATAGACTCTGAGTCGGTGGACGTGGCCGACGACAAAAATATGAAAATGAAGATCGACCGTGCGTCGCAGAATGCCTATGAGGCAGCTATGCGCGAGCTGGTCGGTGACTTGCATCAGTTCTGTAATTCGCGCGGCGCCGCCTTTGTATCTGTGTGTACCGATCAGCCGATTGAAAGGATGCTCTTTAAAGAACTTTTGAAGGTAGGTATCATGGGATGACGTGGCTGGTACCTCTTGGACTGATTGCACTTGCAAGCATTTTAGTCCTTATAATCATTTACATAATCAAGCCCAACTACCAGCAGAAGCTGGTCTCCAGCACCTACGTATGGAAGCTGAGCTTGAAATATAAAAAGCGCAGAATACCGATAAACAAGCTGAACAATATTCTGATATTCCTCTGTCAGCTCCTTATCCTCTCCATCTGCTCCGTGCTTCTCGCGCGCCCTGTAATAGCAAACGAGAAGATTGGTGACGAGAGCGAGAGAATAATAATCATCGACGCATCGGCAAGCATGCTCCTCTCCGACGGCAACAACACCCGCTTCGAGCGCGCGGTGACCGATGCATCTGTCCTTGCTGAACAGACGCATGAAAACGGTGGCATCGTTTCGGTAATTCTCGCAGACGAAACCCCCGAGTTTATCGTCCAGCGCTTGAGCTCGGATAACAGTGAAGAGCTCAAGCTCGGTATGACATCGCTCACAGAGGGGAACACCCGTTGCTCATATAGCTCTGCGGATATGGAGGGCGCCATTGCCCTTGCCGAGGAGGTTCTTGCCTACAATTATGAGGCTCAGATTCACCTCTTCACCGCAACGAACTACATAGAGAAAAACGGCGTGTTCGTGCATGACGTGTCCGCCGCGGACGAGTGGAATGCGGCAGTCCTCGGCTGCACCGCAACGCTCGACAACGAGAACCATTATGAGATAACGGTAGACCTCGGCTGCTTCAGCAACGAAACAAAGGATTTCACCGTTTACTGTCAGATAAACGGTGCCAACGGCAAGGTGCAAAGTGAAGCACCCTTCCACGAGCCTATCGGTAAATCGGCATTCTTTGACCCCTCTGATGACAGACAGACCGTCACCTTCAACAGTGACGATTTCGGAGGCGAGTACCTTTATTCCTTTGATTACATAGAGGTGTACGTTGAAGTCGACGATAACTTCGAGAAGGATAACTTCTTCTCCCTCTACGGAGGCACAAGACCCACGATAAGGGTGCAGTACGCCAGCTCAATACCCAATAACTACTTTGGCGGTATTGTGCGCACCATCCGTGAGAAGATGAAGGGCGATTGGAGAATTGAGTTCAAGGAGCTCAAGGCGGACCAAAAGGCTGCCACCGAGGGCTTTGACCTTTATATCTTTGAGCACCGTATGCCCGACGTTATGCCTACCGACGGAGTAGTTCTGCTCGTTGACCCGAGCGGCTCGCCTGATGGCTCCGGCATACACTTCGGCGGCACCTACAACGTAGATAAGTCCTCCACCCTTGCGGCAGGAACACCCCACAAGCTCACCGAGTACGTGGATTCCTCGAGGGTCACCATCGCTAAGTACACCGAGATTCAGAGCAGCGACGGATATGAGGAGCTTGCATACTACAACGGCAGACCCGTCATCCTCGCAAAGAATGAGGACAATGCGAAGGTCGTGGTATGGGCGTTTGACCTTAACTACTCCAACCTTATCGCTATGCCCGATTTTTCCTTCCTTATGTATAATCTCTTTAATTACTATATTCCCTCCACCTTCGACTCCTACTCCTATGAGATAGGAGATACGGTCAGCCTCACCGGTAGGGGCACCGAGCTGAAGCTGTCGGGAAATGGCGAGGAGATAACGTTTGAGGGCAATAGAGGAGAGTACACCGTTACCGCCCCGGGCAACTACACGGTTACCCAGAAGCCAATGGCAGGTGACGAGCTTATAATCGAGAGCTTCTTCGTTGGCATTCCCAATTATGAGAGTGACGTAACGAAGGAGGTCGATTTCATCCCCCCTGCGAGCGTAGAGATAGTAACCGAGATAGAATTTGAGGACCTTATCTTCTACTTTGCCATAGCACTTGTATCCCTCCTCTTCGTCGAGTGGATACTCCAGTCCAAGAAGAACTATTAACAGGAGCATAGCCAGATGACAAACTTCAGAATTGAATATAGCAATCCTTGGTTTTTGCTGCTGTTGATTCCCGCAGTTCTTCTGACACTGTGGCCCTATTTCAGATCGGCAAAAAAGTACCGTCGCACAAGGAACAGAATACTCTCGATGGCATTTCACCTTGTCGCGCTGGTGCTTGCGATAAACCTCCTCTCGGGAATTAAATTTTCCTACGAGGTACCCAACCTTGAAAACGAGGTTATCCTCCTCGTCGATTCCTCGGACAGCAACGGGGAGAAGAAGCAGGACAAGGACGATTTCATTGCCTCGGTGATAAACGTGTGCGACGATCAGTATCGCATAGGTATAGTAAAGTTCGGCTTCGACCAGAAGTACGTTGCACCCCTCACCGAGAACTCGTCGGAGGCGTTTGATAAGTATCTCACCTCCGAGGATCCCGACGTCACCGCTACCGACATAGCCTCGGCGCTGAAGTACGCGAGCACCCTTTTCACCAACCCAAAAAGTGCCAAGATCGTCCTCATATCCGACGGTATAGAGACCGACAGCGCGGCAGCCTCCGTTATCAAGGGCATCGTTTCCGACGGAATCAAGGTCGACACGGTTCATTTCCCGAACGAGGAGCACGATGAGCTCCAGATAGTCGACGTGCAGATTCCTACCCAGGAGATTGCAGTTGGTGAGGAGTTTGTGGTTGACCTTATTCTCAAGAGCAACCTCGGCACCGCAGAGCACATGATAAAGCTCACCGCCTATGACGGCGAGGAGGCGGTAGGTGAGGCAGAGGTTCCCGTCAAGGGGGAGGAGTCGAAGCTCCAGATAGCCCTCGCGCTTGAGAAGCGCGGACTTCATGAGCTTACCTTCAAGGTGGAAACCGAGGAGGATACTCTTACCGCCAACAATGAATACCACACCTTTATTAACCTCGCGATATTCGAGAACATCCTTATAGTAGAGAGGACGGAGGGAGAGGGCAAGTCTCTTGCTGATTTCCTTGCTCCGACCTATAAGGTTGTAACAATGAGCCTTGACGAGGATGCTGAGGTAATTCCTCGCGCCGTCGAGGACTTCGTTGACTTTGAGCAGGTAATACTCGTTAACGTAGCATACGGCGATATGCCCGCAGGCTTTGAGGAGTCTCTCAACGACTACGTATACAGGCTTGGCGGAGGTCTTCTCACCCTCGGCGGTGAGAACGATTCGGTAAACGGTGTTCCCGTTGCTCACGCATACAACAGAAACGATATAGCAAACTCCATTTACCTAAAGGATATGCTTCCCGTCCACGCAATTGATTACACGCCCCCTGTCGCAATTATGCTTGTTATAGATGCCTCCGCATCTATGAGCAGTGGCAGACTGGAGGCGGCAATCATGGGTGCCGAGGCGTGCCTCGGTTCTCTGCATGACCGCGACTTCTGCGGCGTTATGTCCTTCCAGACCAGAGCACAGGAGGAGATTCAGGTGCTCCCCGTAACCGAGCGCGAGACGATACTTGAGGCAATAAGAAGCGTCGACGATGTAGACAGCGGTGCCCAGGGAGGTACAATTTTCTCCGATGCTATTATGAGAGCGGGCCACGCCCTCTCCGTCATTGAAAACGTTGAGAGAAAGCACATCATCATGGTAACCGACGGCAACCCCGGTGACTCCTACGAAACCTACCTGCCATACATCGAGGACAACAGGAGTGAACATATCACTATGTCCGTCATCGCTGTCGACGATATCGACAGCTCCCTGCGCGAGAAGATGCAGAAAACCGCTGACGCAGGCGGAGGAGCCTTCTACAGCCTCAAGGCAAACGAGTATGACAAGATACCCGAGATTATGCAGGAGGACCTTGGCAACAATGCAATCGTAGAAATCTACGAGGAGGAATTCGTTCCCACAGTTAAGGATCGCACAAGCATCACAGCAGGCGTTGACCCCACCAAAATTCCCCCGCTTATGGGATATTACGGCACGGTGGCAAAGCAGGGAGCTACGGTAGCCCTTGCAGGCGAGTACGTTCCCATCTATGCCGAGTGGCAGTACGGAAAGGGAACTGTCGGCAGCTTTATGAGCGATCTTACGGGTATATGGTCGAATGAATTCATCACATCCCCTGTCGGTCAGTCGATAGTTCACAACATTATAAACAGTGTGTTCCCGACGGAGGACGTCCGCATTGATAGCATCGAGTATGTTCTGAAGACCGACAACCTCACCAACCAGCTTACCGTATACGGAGCTCTCGAGGGCGAGAATATAGAGGTTCAGGTCACACCCGTGTCAAATTCTCTAGCATCCAAGCTGGAGGAGGGTGTTGCAGTAAGCGTGGCAGAGGCGAACAGACGCTATAAGTTTGCCCTGAAGGACGCGGGCATCTATCGGATAAAGATAAAGAGAACCGATGCGACGGGCAAAGCCCTGCCCGACATAGTCTTTTACAAGGCGTTCTCCTACTCCGAGGAGTATAACGCATTCCCCGAGAGAGAGCCTCTTGGCAGGGAGCTTCTTTCCCTTATCGCCAAGGACGGAAAGGGTATGGAGATCGATGATCCCGCAGGCGTGTTTGAGAACTTTGCCAAGACGCTGAAGAAGGAATTCGATCCCCGTGACATATTCCTCATAGTTTGTATCGTGAGCCTCCTTCTGGACGTCGCGGTACGTAAATTCAAGTTCAAGTGGCCCCACGAGCTCATCCGCGAGCATAAGCAGAAGAAGCTCGAGCGCTCACAGAATAGCTGAGACAGAAAAGCCGAAAGGAGCAGCAGATGAAAATATTACGTTTTATATTTCCCATTGTTTTAATAATTTGTTGCTTGCTGGCAGTCTGCTCCTGTGAGCAGCTCCCCGTCCTGAGGACCCCCACCGGTGTCAAGATAGAGAACACCTCTCTCACCTTGAGCTGGAAGGAGGTCAAGGATGCCCGTCTTTACACGATAAGCATCACAAAGGATGGCGAGGAGGAGCCAAAGGAATACGTAGCAAGCAAAACGACCTATTCGCTTGTCAACCTTGACGAGGGTGATTACACAATAAAGGTTAAGGCAAACGGCAGGGAAGAGGTCATAGAGGATTCGGATTGGTCCGACGAGATTCCCTTCACAAGGGAGCATGAGACGGGCTTGGTCTTTTCCCTCATAAATAACAAAACAGCCTATGAGATAACGGGCAAGGGAACCGCCACGGGCAATATAGTCATTCCCGACACATATCGCGGACTTCCCGTAACCTCAATAGGCAAAAAGGCGTTCTTTAATAAGAGCGACGTCACGGGCATCACCTTCGGTGAGAACAGCAACGTCAAGAGCATAGGAGAGTTTGCCTTTGCCAACTGCTCATACCTCACCTCGTTGAATCTGCCCGCCGGGCTTGAGTCTATCGGTGCGAGTGCCTTCGCCAGCTGCCGACTTCTCGGTGGCGAGCTGGTTGTCCCCGGTGGAGTCAAGTCTATTCCCACCAACGCATTCGCCTTCTGCGCCCTGATAGAGAAGGTAACACTCTCCGAGGGCGTTGAAACGGTGGATAAGATGGCATTTACCGACTGCAAGAGCATCACCGAGCTGAAGCTGCCCGACAGCCTTATCTCGGTCGGTGAGTATGCCTTCTCGGTATGTGTGAACCTTAACTCTCTTACCTTCGGTAAGAATATTTCAGAAATCGGCCCCTATGCCTTCTCGGGCTGCGCGGGGATAAGCAGCATCACTCTCCCCGACAGTCTCAAAAAGGTCGGAGAGGGAGCATTCTTTGAATGCGCGGAGCTCTCTGAGGTCGCTCTCGGCACGGGCGTCGAGGTGATTGACCTCGGTGCCTTCCACAGCACGAAGATATGGGAGGCAAGCCCTGATGAAAACGAGGTATACGTAGGCAAGTGGCTTATCGGACTTAAGGATACTACCGCAAATGCGATAAGCTTCAGACCCGATACCTACGGTATTGCCAATTATGCCTTCCTCCGGAATACCTCGCTCTCCACGGTGAGAATCCCCGACAGCATTAAGATTATCGGCGAGGCGGCATTTGCGCAGTCAAAGATAAACACCTTCATCCTCGGCGCAGGCGTCGAGGTGATAGGAGACCAGACGTTTATTTCCTGCGAGAATCTTTCCAAGGTAATACTTGGCTCCTTCGACACTGTTACGGGCGGCATTGAGTTCAGCAGTCTTAGGTCGATAGGCTCCTATGCCTTCCAGGAGTGCAAGGCGCTTTCGGATATCGATATCCCCGAGTCGGTTAAGGTCATCGGCTCTTATGCGTTCAAGAACACCGCCATTCATTCAAAGGACGGCGTCGTTTACGCGGGCGTCAGCATTTCGCCCGAGGGCGAAGCAATCTACGACGGCAGTTGGGTCGTCGGCTTCCTTGAGGACGTCGGGTCCTCGGTTAAGATAGAGAGCGGCACTGTCGGTGTAGCCAACTACGCATTCTATAAGTGCGACGTAATAACCTCCGCCAGCCTACCCTCCACTGTCAAGACCGTAGGGCGTGCAGCTTTTTACGACTGCTCGGGTCTTGCCTCGGTGACCCTCCCCGATACTCTTGAGGTAATCGAGGACTACACCTTCTACCGCTGCACAAGCCTCAAGCTCTTCAATCTTCCTCCCATTTTGAGGAAAATAGGTCGCTCCGCATTCTATAAGTGTGCGAGTGCCTCCTCGGTTAAGGATTCCGACACCGACGCCGACGTGCTTGTGATACCTCCCAGTGTTGAAGAGATAGGCGATTTCGCCTTTTACTGCTGCACCTTCGAGGAAACTGTTGCCACCGACGTATACAGATACGGCGTCGACACCGTCATCATAGGCGACGGCGTCAGGAGCATCGGTGCCAATGCCTTCTACGGATTCTCCTCTATCAAGAAGGTTGTGCTCGGCAACGGACTCCAGACCCTTGGCGAGAAGGCATTCTACAAGTGCGTGCTTCTCTCCGAGGTAGACTTCGGCACCTCCCTTACCAATATCGGTTTGAAGGCGTTCTATAAGTGCGAGGCGCTCACCTCCGTCACTCTTCCCGACAGCCTTGTCACTCTTTCCGATTATGCATTCTACAAGTGCACGGCGCTCACCTCCGTTAATCTCGGAGGAGGCCTTAGCTCGATTGGCGAGTTCGCCTTCTACGGCGATTTGGAGATAAGCTATCTCTACCTGCCGACGAGCATTACCAAAATAGGTCGCCAGGCATTCAGAAACTGCGATAAGCTCACAAGCGTGATACTCGCAGACAATATTCAAGCAATTGATAAGCACGCCTTCTACGGCTGCGATAACCTGACGGTATATACCGAGCTTTCCTCCATTCCCGAGGGCTGGGAAAAGCATTGGAATTCCTCTTACCGCCCCGTTATATGGAACTGTACCCTCTCCGAGGATAAGGACTACGTGGTCTCTCTCGAGATAAAGGAGAAGGGCATAACGAACAAGAACAATTCCAACGAGCTTTCCTCTCCCATAAAGCTGGGCTATGAGTTTGTCGGCTGGGGCTCCAACTCCTCCGCAACCGAGCCCTCCGTCACAATGGAAGAGATCCACACTGCCGAGAAGGGCAGAAGACTCTTTGCTATCTGGAAAGAGGTTACCCCCGAGGAATGATCGGGCAGGAAAATAGGTATAATTTATAACCAATATAGGAGCATCAATAAATGAAAAGAATCAGTAAAATATTATTGCTGCTGGCACTCGTTGTCCTGACCGCCCTCGCGCTTGTCGCGTGCGGCGGCACCGAGACGCTCTCCGTAAAGGAGGACAGAATGCCTCAGCTCGTCCACGTTCAGGGCGAGGAGCTTAACCTTGCCGACGGTGTTTTGATTTACAACGACGGCTCGGGCGACAGTGAGCTTGCTATGAACGCTGAGGGCGTTACCGTCAGCGGATACGACAAGAACACCCTTGGTGAGCAGACCGTAACAATCACCTACGGTGAAGCAACCACCACCGTCAAGATAACGGTAGTTCCCAGAATGACAGTTGACGGCTACACCGCTGACTACCTCGTCGGTGATGAGTTTGACACCGATGACGGAGTGCTTAAAATAACGAGAAACGACGGCAGCTCCTTCACAGTTATCCTCAAGAGCGATAAGGTGAAGATAGAGGGCTTCGATTCCTCCGCCGCAGGCACTCTTAACCTCACAGCAAAGTATACGAACGGTGACACGGTATATACCTGCCCCTTCACTGCTACCGTCTATGCGGTAGACAGCGTGAGCTTCAAGGCACCCAACAAGACAGCCTATGACAGCCACGACGGCGAGCTTGACGTTTCGGGCGGCTACTTTACCCTGAGCGGCAAGAACGGTGCGCTCAAGAAGGACGTTCCTCTCGATGCCGATATCGTACAGGGCTTTGATATCAGCGCCGTAAATGAGACCAACACCCCCATTTGGCAGACACTTACGGTTGAATACGGCGGCAAGACCCATTCGTATAAGGTAGAGCTTACCTACACCGATATATCTCTGTTTAAAAAGAACGCTCAGCCCCTCCTCTCCCTCAACTGGGAGGTTCCCTCCGACGAGGAGCCCGAGCTTACCGAGGCGCAGGGCACCCTTGCACTCGCAATGATGGAGAAGTATCTCGATATGTCTCCCGCTGAGCGCACCTTCATCACCGATGAGGAAACTCTCGCGACAGCGCGCGCGGCTATGTCCTATGGCTTTGCCACCTGGGCAGACGAGATACAGAAGTACGACAACGCGTTTGCTATCGAGTACGGTGAGCTTGTATTCAAGTGCGAGAGCCGCGAGGCTCTTGAGGCGGCAATCGAGGGGCTTGCAAACACCGATACCCCCATCTACACCTACAGCCCTATCCTTCTTCAGCTTATGGAGACCTTTAAGGAAGAGCAGGTAAACACCGACTATCTCTTCTCCGACTATCCCGTAATCGACAACGAGACCTATGAGGCCCTTGTCACCGTCTTCGAGTTTATGCTCGACCTCGACACCGTTGCCGACAAGGTAGGCGAGGATTGGAGAGATGACATCTCCGTATATGCAACCGAGATTGAGGACGTATACGACGCTATCGTAAACAGCGAGTTTTACAGCTATGAATTCGCTCAGTTCTTCTACTACGTTTCCATGTGGAGAACCGAGGACGATCTCTTCGACTTTCTCTACACCTACTATTATGACGTAAAGGAAGATGTTGCTTCTATAATCAAAATAGCCAACATTCGTCTGCCCTCCGAGCTTGAGGAGGTTTTTGCATACGTCTATGAGGCGATGAACCTGATGAGCTTTATCACCAATGATTATTACTTCTATCAGATTCCCGATACCACCGAGTTCTTCTACAGCTACTACATGGCGCAGAAGCTGTCCAACGAAATCATCACCAGCGAGGACCCCAACGACGAAATGCTCCAGACACTCTTCTACGGTCTTCCCCTTAACAGCATGCTCGGTATAAGCGCAGAGGAGGGAATATACACCTTCAGCGACATACTCGAGTATATCAATACCTCCGAGGGCGGCTACTACTCGCTTTGCGGAGCGCTCCTTGATATCCCCGCGTTTGACGAGCTTATGAGCAAGTATCTCGACATTGTAGTCAAGGACCTTGATAGCGAGGAGTATATGCATTCCGAGGAGTACGTAACAGACGTAAAGGCTATGTTCGCTCTTTACACCGCTCTTACACCCTCCCAGCAGTTCAACTTCCTTGGCATTCTCAGCACTTATTACGTGAGGGGCTACGTTCCCATGGCGTTTGACAACGTCACCGAGGGCTACTCCGAGCTTTCCACCGTCTTCGTAGACATGGTAAACGGTGTATATACCGATATGTTCACGACCGAGGCTGCAAAGAACGCATATCTTGACCTTATCTTCGCAACCGAGATTTATGCACAGCGCTACCTCTACTCTTCTCTCAATACCGGAACGGAAAAGACCTGGCTCGAGGATTTCACTGCAAGAATCAATGCGGTTACCGCGGCTCTTGGCACTATGGATGATGCCGACAAGGCAATCTTCACCGCCGAGCTCGGAGTCCTTTACACCACCTACAAGGGCATTCTTGATAGCTATGGCACCACGGGCGACGTTGAGCTTGGTGATTGGGAGGACGACATCGCCGAGCTTGAGGAGGCAGTTCTTAATCTTGAGCTCGCTTACGCTATTCTCAGCGAAGGCGCTTCCTACTACGATTTGTTCTTTACGGCATATGAGAGAGTCACGGCAATCACCGACAGAATTCTCTCCGACCCGAACACTCCCTCCGAGATCAAGCACGCAATTATATACAGCGAGCTCTATTCCACCAGCTCTCTTGACAAGATGCTTGACCCCGACCTCGTCGTTGACCCCGAGGATGAGGTTTTCTGGAGCTACGACTACGTTATCAGCGTCTACCGCTCCATGTACGTAAACGCGTTGCTCACCCTTGGCGGTGGCACCAGCCTCTACGACTACTATCAGATGTACGGCTTTGATAAGTTTATGAATAAGTCCTATGACCTCATCTGGGCTTATATGGGATCACAGACGGATGACACCGACATCTTTGATAAGGCAGCAGGTCTTGACGTAATGACCGACTTTGCTGAGATGGACGTAAACGCGCAGATGATGTTCATACTCTACATAGAGGGTGAGAACGGATTCTACTACACAGCTATCAGCGAGTTCCTCGCAGAGGAATTCACAGCCAACACCGCAGCGGCAGGCGAGCTCCTCGTCGCTCTCGAGATGGAGGCAATCGGTTATAGGTATTACAGCTATATGCTCGAGAACGAGGCAGCAACCGAGGCAGAGGTCGAGGCAGCAGCCGAGTCTCTCCTCGAGGCATACGCCGCCCTTGAGACTGCCCTCGGAAATCTTTCTGACGACGAGGGAAAGGAATTCACCGACAACCTCGGTGACATCTATGAAATTTATAAGGCAATCGCCGAGAGCGTAACGCCTGCTCCCGTCGAGTAAAAGGCAACAGCGATGAGAAGATTCGGAATCTCCATTTACGGAGTATCAAGAAAAATCAGAAGCGGAGAGCTCACCCCCGTCGAGGCATTCCACAAAATATGTGATATGGGTGCCGAGGCGGTGGAGCTCGTGCCCTTCGGCTTCAATCTCGTCACCACCCCCTCCCTCAAGGCAGAGCTGCGCGCGGCAAGCGCCGAGCGCAGCGTCCCGATAGGGAACTACTCTCTCAACGCCAACTTCCTCATGCTCACCCCTGAGCGATATGAGGAAGAGATGGCGAGAGTAAAGTCGCACATCGATGCGGCATCGGATATGGAAATACCCACCGTCCGCGTTGACTCAGCGGCATACTCCCGTCCAAAGTCCGAGAACACAATGGAAAAGTTCCAGGCGGAGCTGCCACTGATAGTCGAAACCTATGAGCGCCTGTGCGATTATGCCAAGCCTCTCGGCATCACTATTCTTCTCGAGAATCACGGCTTCCACGCCAACGGCTCCGAGCGCGTCCGCCAGATACTGACGAGCGTAAAGAGGGATAACTTCGCCCACCAGATGGACGTCGGCAACTACGTTTGCGTTGACGATATCCCCGAGATTGCCGCCAAGAAGATGATCGGCTTCGCCAAGACCATCCATATGAAGGATTTCTACCTCCGTCCCGCGCACCGCGACCCGGGCGACTCCGATGAATTCAACTGCGAGAGCTCCTGGTTCCGCTCGGTAAACGGCACCTTCCTCCGCGGCTCCATTCTCGCCCAGGGAGATATTGATATCTGGGACGTTATGCGCACGGTAAAGAGCTCCGACTTTGACGGAGATATCTACCTCGAGTATGAGGGCATGGAGGAATGCGAGTACGGCACCGCTGTCTCCTTTGCCAACATGAAGCGAATCTACAACGAGGTATAATGAAGGGAGAGCATTATTATGGCAAGATGCAAAAGCTGTAAATATTTCCGCACCGACAACGACTGCGACGGCCCATCCATTGAGTGGTGCGCCCTCGAAATAGTTGACACGGGTTACTACGTCTCCGACTATCCCGCCTGCGACCACTACGTCGAAGCCCCCGAGGAATATGACTGGGACGACTGATATAAATCAGAACAAAAAACACACAACCGCGAGGGTTGTGTGTTTTTTTATTGTTTCTTTTGCTGTTTTTTGCTGATTATTGCTCGCCTTCCTCGCAAAGAGCGTTGAGAGCGTGCTCAAGGAATTCTGCTATAAGTCTGTGACCTGCTGTGTTGGGGTGCAGACCGTCCTCCATATAGTACTCCCTCGTTTCCTCTGACTCGGGGTCGAGCTCAAGCTCGTTGTAAAGGTCTATCACATCAACTCCGTATTTTGCACACGCCTCAATGATAGCGTTTACGTAATCCTCGAGGGTGTGTCCCGCTCCGTTCGGGATGCTGTCGTAGGTGTGCGTCTCGCCCGTTGCGGAATTTACACCGTAGCCGTATCTGTGAAGCGGAGTGATAAATACTATCCTTGCATTCGGGTATTTAGCCTGCAATGCGGGAATTATTACGTTGAGTGCGCCAAGGAAGGACACGTCAGAGGTATCGGTGATAGCTCCTATGGGAGTGTCGTAGCCGTAGTCGTTGGTTCCCATAAATATCGTTATCAGGTCAGCCTCGGGAACAGTGTCGTAAATATCCGTGAGCGAATCGCACTCAGCGCTGCCTGTGCCCGTGGAGCTTACAGTGCCCTCTGTTGAGGTAACTGTGCTAACACTGCCGAATTCGAGCATCTGCTCAAGCAGCTGCCAATACTTGTCGCCCTCGCAGCCTATGCCGGCTGTTATACCGTCGCCAACGAATATTGCATTTTTGTCTGCCCAGTAGCCCTTTATCTGAATACCCTCGCTTGCTCCGAAGTGCTTGGAGAAGAGAAGTGCGTGTGAATCACCCGTTACCATAATTCTGTCGTGAGCGATTTCCTCGGCACCTCGTACGTCGGCAAACATCGCAACCGAGTATATCTTACCCTTGAAGCTCTGCGCGGTAATTCTTTGGTCGGTAGCAATGAAGAATGTGGAGCCGTCGTAAGGAACCTCGCTCGCAAGCGTTACGCTTTCGGCAAAAATTCCGTTTACGTAAAGTGACGCGCTTGTGCCGTCGATGGTGAAGGTAAGGTGAACACTCTTTTCCGAACGGATATCCACGTTGAAGATATAAGAGTAGCTTACGCCGTTCTTCTTGTACCACAGACGTGGAGCGCCGTTAGTATAAATCTCAAGGTTCATTCTGCCGCTTGCCGTGCCGTCGTAGTTGCCGAGTATAACACCGCCGCGGTCTGTGATAGAGGGGGAAAGCTGAAGCTCAATCTCAAAGGTCTTGGGAGCGTCAGTGAGGTTGCCTTCAACAACGAAGTATTCGCCGCCCATAAGAGCCGAATCGGTATGAGTGTTGCTGTTAACGGTGTCGGGCGTGTAGGGAATACTGTATATTCTGACCACCCTGCCGCAATCGGAGCAAATGAGCTTTCCAAGTCCGTCGCAGTCTGCTGTGGGCTCAGCGAGAATTTCAAAGTGTACGTTACCGTGAATATCATTCACCTGATTTTCGTCAGCATTAATGTATTCCGTGTAGAACAGCAGTCCATCCCCGTCTGCCGTGCCAAGCATATCCTGCATGATCTGCTCTGCGCTTCTTACACTTTCAAAAAGACCTACGGAGTAGATTGTGCCTTTGAAATACTGTGTATTGTCGGGTCTGAAGTCGCCGCCTATGTAGAAATTGTCGCTTGCCTCGGGAAGGGGAAGAGCAAGCTCCTTAACCTCTGTCAGAACACCGTTTATGTAAAGGTAAGCGGTTGTTCCGTCAACAGTGAGTGCTACGTGGATTGGCTTATCCGAGCGGACGTCGGTGTCAAACCTGCAGTCAACGGTGGTTGTTCCGTTTACAAAGTAAAGTCTCAGCTTTCCTTCCTTATATACCTCAAAGCTTACTATGGGTTTGCTCTTGAAGTTGTTGCTTACGATAATGCCTCCGCGTCCGTTGCAGTCCTTGGAGAGCTGTATAATTGCCTCAAAGGTGAGAGGAGTTTTATCTATCGTGCAGTCGGTGCTGCCTATAACGTTGCTGTTAAACGACTGTCCGTTGTAGCTTGAGTTGCCCTTTTCGGTGAAGTACGTGGAGTAGATAAGTCCCTCGGACTTGTCGGTCACAACCGTCATATCGCTTATGATTTCAGCCTCGCTTCTTGCCGTGCTGAATATATTGAGCGAGTATAGCGTTCCCTTGAAGTACTGAACGTTGTCTGCGCGGTAGTCGCCGCCGATAGCATATGCTCCCGACATCGTGGGAAGTGCACCCTCGACAGTCAGCGTCTCTGCAAGAGAACCGTTGACATACAGGGATATTTCCAAATCCGCCGCTACAAGAGCAATGCTTATGGGTGTATCCGAGCGTATATCGGTGGCAAAGGTGTAATCGTGCTTGACTCCGCCGTTGATGTAATAGAGTCTGAGTCTTCCTCCTGCCGCTATCTCAAGATTGAGCGTATCCTTTGTGCCGTCGGTGTAGTTTCCGAGGATAACGCCTGCGCGCTCCTCGTGGCTCGTCGGAATCATTGCGGTAAATTCGATAGTACCCACCGTGCTCTCGCTTACCTCAAGCTCGGTAAGGCTGTTCTGCTTAAACTGCGTGCCGGTTGTGTTGCCCGTAATATAGGTTGGCTCGTCGGATGAGGAGAAATAGCTTGAGTAAAGCACACCGGGTGCGGCTGCGCTTACGTATTCCTTGTCGGTAAGTATCTCCTCACAGCTCCTTACTCTGTCAAAGAGTGCAACCGAGTATATCTTGCCCTTGAATACCTGGGGAAGTACGCTTCGGTTGTCCGCACCGACAACCATATTCTTGTCTATTTCGGGCAGGGGAGTGTGTATCTCGACCGTTTCGGAGAGCACTCCGTTTACATAAAGCCTTACAAAATCGCCGTCAACGGTTACCGCGAGGTGTACGGGCTCCGTCGAGCGTATATCCTCAGCGAAGAGTATATCCGTTCTTATTCCGTTCGTTATGTAGAACAAACGCACTCTGCCCTGACTGTATATTTCCAGGTTGATAGCGTTTTCGTCCTCATAGGATGAGTAGTTTCCTACAATAACGCCTCCGCGCTGTGAATAGCTCTTGTCAAGCAGTACGGTTGCCTCAATCGTAAGAGGTGCCTTGTCAACGTAAACGGGAATGGGGCTGCCGCCAACAAAGCTGATACCCGTGTTGCTTTCGGGATTGATGGCACTGCCGTTGTATTTTGTTTCCTCCGTAACGATTATCTCGTCACAAACAACACACCTTCTGTAACGGATACCGTTTTCCTCGGGTGTTGCAATTCTGTCAACAGTCCACTCGCCAAGCGAGTGCAGGGTTTCGTATATTTCCTTGTGTCCGCAGCAGCTGCATACCTTGTATATGTATCCGTGCTCGGTCTCGCTTGCCTCCACTCTTTCTGTATCCTCGAGGGTGTGAGTCACAAGCTCTGCGTTTGTCGAATACCTTGCAACTATTGAGAATACGCTGTTCTCCGAGCAGGTGGTCTCCTTTATTACAAGAGCCGAGTTGGATTGATAATACATTGAGCCTGCATGAAGATTGAGCGAGTTGAGAAGCGAAACGTAATAGCGGACTCCGTCCTTCACGTAAGAGAACTGCACGTCCTTGTTGTGAATTGCGCCGAGCGGCCACTGATTTATGGATTTGAACCCGATATCTACTCCAACCTCAAGGTCGTCAAACGTCGTGGGATCAAAGGATTCCATATTCACGTATATCTTGTTGTTGGGGTTCTTGTTTTTGTGGAATGCATCGATAAGCATCTGCTCAAGCTGCTGGGCGAGAGAGAAGCTACCGCTGTATTCAGCAGCATTCCAGGTGAATATGATGTAATCCTCGGAGTTGTAAAGCTCGCGCATATACTTGCAGTAAGGATTGTATATCTCGCTCCAGGAGAGAATGTCTCCGCCAAAGGGAGTGAAGTACATCTCGAATACGTCGTCGTTTTCCGTGCCTATATACACAAGACGCTCGTCCTCGGGAATTTCCTCGTATTTGCCCTCCAGAATGAGATCTATCTGCTTTGTCGTCTCAACGTTCATCACGTTCTGGAATTCAACAATTCCTTCCTGATCACCGTATTTCGGCATCAGGCGCAGATAGTTAACGGAGATGCGGTAGATGTCCTCGTGGTCGGAAACGATAGTAGCTGTCTGAAGCTTCCAGTTTGCGTTGTAGCCCGCGTCCTTTATACCGTCAAGGTTGGAGCTTGAGGTCCAGACGGCATTTCTGTGTATCTCTCCGTTCATATCAATATAGTGAGATACTGCACAAAGTTTGGTGTGCATCATATCCGTGCCACCCTTGCCGCCTTCGCTGAGTGTCCAGTCGAAGTAGCAGTAGGAAAGATAATCGCTTATTGTGCCGTAGGGAGCATAATCGGGGTCACAATAGTCATTGTAATACGCCGAGAAATACCCTTCAAACGTGCTTGGGACAACACCGTAATCCTTGATGGGATATCCCTCTCTGTGTCCGAGAACGTTAACGTGTATTCCCATCTTTGCCGCAGATACAAGCAGGTATGCAACTCTAACAAAGCCGAACTCGTCGTAGTTTTCGGTGTAGAGAGCTCTCGTGTATCCGAAGTATCTGCTGTTTCTGTTGATGTTAACCGCAGTCTGCACCGAGAAGCGGTATGAGGATATATCAATATATACCTCCTCGTCGGGATAAGCCTGCTTGTAAAGCATCGCCTGATAAATCATCAGAGCCTCGCCGACCGTCATATTATGAGCCGTTGAATATTTGGGATATACAAAGGTATCAACCGTAACCGTGCCGCCGTTGATGTTTTCAAACACGGTAGTTCCGCGGCTCATAAAGTTAGAGCTGTTGTCTAGCACGGGAAATTTATCATAGGTGCTGTTGATATATCCGTCGCTCGAATTGATTGCAAGGTCGAATATATCGTTTACGGATGCCGACTGCTTACCGACCGTGTTCCTTGTGGGCTCCGTGTAGCTTGTGTATACCTCTGCCGCAGAAAGGGTGAGGGGGGTGTCGTTTACGGTGAGTGCACCCTCGATTGCGGTCTGCCAGTATGCATCGTCGAGCACAGTCTCCGTGTCAAGATCAACGTACTGCGTCTTATCGATATTGAGAACTGCATTCTTTGTATTACCCCAGATAACGCTTCCGCCCGTGGCAGTATTGCCCGAAACGGTAAGCGCCGCAAGCTCTACAACCGTGCCGGAGGTGGTTTCGTACATAAATCCACCCTTTACCGCGGAGTTGCCCGTTGCGGTTGCGTTGTGTATCTGCACGTCACTCTTGTTCGAAATATATAAGCCGCCGCCAAAGTTAGACGAGCTGTTGCGCTCAAAGTCGCATCCGTTGATAACGGTCCTCGTGCCGCCCGTGTATATGAACAGCGCAGCACCGTTCTCAGTACATTTGTTGGACTTGAATTCTGTGTTATATATGCTTGATACCGCACCTTCGTACAGATACATACCTGCACCCATATTCGACGTGTTGTTGTTAACCGTGCTGTTATAAACCGTCAGCTCACCGAGAGTGCTGTAAACAAAGCCGCCGTTTGTTCTTGCGGAGTTTCTCGATGCGGTAACGTTGTTGAGCGTGATGCCTGCACCCTCGCCAAGAGAGATAGCACCGCCGACGCATGCGCTCGTATTCTTGGTAAACACACCGCCGTCTATCTCAAGCGTTGACTTGCCCGCGTGGATAGCACCGCCTGCACCGTCGGTCTTCTTGGTAATCGAGTTTGCAACGAACGTTACGTCCTTCATATATACGTCAACGCTCGCGGTAAGCAGGAGAGCACCGCCGCTGTCCTTTGCAACGTTGCCCGCAAAATCGGTGGAGCGCACCGTGAGCACCTCGGTGTCGTTTTCGATTGCTCTTCTGGTTGCGTAGATTGCACCGCCGTTGTCCGACTCGTTGTCCTTAATGGTGGAGTCGGTTATGGTTACCTTGGCATTTCTCTCAATATCGCTGCTGTATGCGATGTAGATAGCACCTCCGTTTTTATCCGAATAGTTGCCTTCAATTGCCGTGGTGCTTATATTTAGCGTTGAGCTTCTTACCGATATAGCACCGCCGTGCGAGGCTGCGCTTCCGGAAAGGAGCTCGGAGCCGTTGATGTTTACCGTGCTCTCACCGATAACGTAGAGAGCTGCGCCCTCTGCTGCCGCTGAGTTGGAATCGAATTCCGTTCCGTTAACGGTAAGAGTCGATTTGCGCTCTGTGCAGATAGCACCGCCGCTGCCAAGCGAGGAGTTGGAAATGAATTTGCACGCATTCGTTGTAACGATAGCACCCGATTCAAAGTCCGAATCGGATGAGTAGATCGACAGCGCGCCACCCGTGCTTGCGCTGTTGCCAATAAACGAGCAGCTGTCAAAACGCACCAGGCGTGTAACGTAATTGTCGCTTGACCTCGTTACAAACACAGCGCCTCCGCGGGATTTTGCGGTGTTGCTGCTGAACACGGTGTTCTTCACCGTAAAGGTGCTCGAGGTATATATAGCACCGCCGCTGCCTGAGATTGCACTGTTGCCGTCAAAGGTGGTATTGCCGTAAATCACAACACCGTTGAGGAACGTCGAGTAGATAGCACCGCCGTTCGACTGCGCCGTGTTGTCCTTGAAAAGTATAGGCGTGTCGGAGCTGTATCCGATATTCAGCTGAGTGGTGGAGTAGCTGGGTGAATAGTAAACGCCGCCGCTTACGGTTGCGTGGTTGGAAATAAAGCTGCCGCCGTAGAGCTTTATAACTCCGTAGTTGTAAACTACGCCGCCGCGCGCACCCGTATTACCCTCAAACACACCGCCGTATATCTTCAGGTTGCCCTTGTTGTAGAATACGCCGCCGAGTGTGGAATTGCGCAATTCCTCATCCGAGGTATCCTCGGGACGGATTGAGTTGTTGTTAAAGCTGCCGCCGTATACGTTCAGCGTGCCGAATGCAATTATAGCAACCGAGCCACCAACGCGGTTAGGTCTTGACAGTCTGTATTGCTCGTTATATGCCTTTTCGTTTCCTACCTTGTAGCAGTTTATAACCGAAACGTTTTCATATATATCGGCAATCGCACCGCCACAGATAAAGATTACCGAGCCTGTAACGTCTACTGTCATATTGTCCTTGTTTCCGTCCACGGTAAGAAGGGCAGGGGAATCGGATGACGGATTACCGAGAACAAGGCGCGCGTCTGCCTTCGCAAGCATTGAGTTGGTGCCGTCCCCGTGCTCACCGACAACAAACACGTCACCGCCGAAGTCAGGGGAACGGGTAAGGATATGTCTTGCCGTAGAGAAGATTGTAACGTTATAAGTGATATAGAACGTGCGGTCAATCTCGAAATCGGCTATTATCCTAATTTTTCTTCTTCCAGCTGCGAGAGCCGCCTCAAGCTCGTCTGCGTTTGATACGTCGGTCGCGTCGGTAAGGTCGCCCGCAGGCTCGTTTCCCTCCTCGATAAACTCGGGCACGTCGTCATATACGTTGTTTATAGTAAGCGTGCCATAAAGGGTAGCTTCCCAGTATTTTGCATCGAAAACGGGGTTTTCGGCATCGGAATAGCTGCTCTTGTTGATATTGAGCACAGCTTCCGCGTTATCGCCGTAAACAAGCTGACCGTTTTTCGCACTGTTCGACGATACCGCAATACCGATAACGGTAGCACAGCTTCCACGTCCGCTGATATAAAGGAATCCGCCGCGTCCTGCATCATTCCTCTCAGCCTTTACGGAGTAGATATATGCGGTAGCACCGTTCACCGTCGCAACAGCACCGCCGTTTGCCGCGCTGTTTTCGCCAAAGTCGCAAAGCTGGAGCGTAATGACGGTCGCATCACCGCTTGCATATACCGCGCCTGCGTTTCTTTTCGCACTGTTGGCGGTAAATACCGTAGTGTATATCCTTGCTACGGTAGCGTCTGTAATGGCTATGGCGCCACCGTTCTGTCTTGATGTGTTGCCGTTAAGGTACGTGCCGTAGGAGGTGAGTGTTGAGTCGACAGCATGTATTGCACCGCCGTCGTTCGCCGCGCTGTTAGCGGTGAATTTCGAGGTATTGCTGATATATGCCTCCGAGCCGTCAAGCGCAACAGCACCGCCGTTGTAGTCGGCACAGTTTGCGGTAAACGACGCACCGCTGACCGTAATATCCGAGCACTCTGCGTATATTGCACCGCCCTCAAAGGCATAGCCGCTCTCAAAGGTGTCGGAGGTGGTAGTGAGGCTGCCCTCGTATACGTACACAGCAGCACCCTTGTCTGCCTCGTTTTCTCTGAAGGTGTTTTGAGCGGAGCTTATAACCGTGTCGGCTGCATATATAAATCCGCCGTTTTCGTCAGCTGAATTGCGTGTGGCATTCACACCGCCGAGAACTACGGGTGCGCCGCTTGTATAAACCGCACCGCCGTTTGTCGCACCGTTTTGATTGAACGTGCATTCGGTAACGGAAAGATTTGCGTTTTCAACGTATATTGCACCGCCGCACAGTGCGGTGTTTTCCGTAAAGTCACATTCCTTGATATCAAAGTCGGCACCCGAGAGGTAAAGCGCACCGCCAAGGTCCGCGTTGTTTTTATTAAACTCTGCACCGAGAAGGTCAACGAGTGCTGCATCGCTCTCAATGCATATTGCGCCGCCGTTTGTTGCCGTATTAGCAGTAAACGTCGCGTTTGCAAGCGATGCGGCACCGCCTACGGCATATATTGCGCCGCCAAGCACTGCCGAATTCTCCAAAAGCTCGCAGCCGAGCTCAACGCTTCCCTCGGAAACGTATACTGCGCCACCACATTCGGTAGCCGTGTTTGCGGTAATGCTGCCGCCGTCGGCTATCAGAAGGCCAAGGCTGTATACTGCACCGCCAAGACGTGCCGTGTTGTTCTCAATTCTGCCGCCGTGGATATTAAGCGTGCCGATATTGTAAATTGCACCGCCCATATCCGCGATATTGCCGATAATGCTGCCGCCGTTTATATTGAGAGTACCGTTGTTGAATATAACGCCGTTTGCACCCGACGTATTATTTTCAATTTTTCCGCCGTAAACGTTTACGGTGGCATTTGCCTCGATGCTTATTGCACTGCCGTCAGCGCCAATCGCGCCTCTTACCGTAGCGTTTTCATAAATATCTGCCTGCGAGCCGCTTGCCACAACTATGACAGACTCACCCTCGCCGCCCACTATGCTAAGAAAATCTGCATTTGCCGAGGTCGAAAGCCCCAGCGTAAGCACAACGGATGCATCGGTATAGGCACCGTCCCCATCCTTGCCAACGACTATCAGATTTCCGCCAAAGCCGTCAGCGCGGGTAAGAGTGCAGGGAACTGTGGAGAAAATAACGGTGCTTGAGGTAACGTAAAGGGTTTCGCTTATTTCTATGTCGTTAACAACCTTGATATAAGGAGCCCCGGAAGCAAGAGCCGCCTTCAGAGCGTCAAAGTCTCTGACAATTGCCGCACTCCACAGCCCGTCAACTATCTCGCCACTGTGATCTGTGTAGGGAGGAATGGCTGCATCGGAGTCGTATACCTTGAGTGAATTTACTATTGCACCTGACCAATAATCGTCGGGCAGTGAGCCGCTCACGTCAAGGTCAACAAAATTGTCCTTGTTTATGTAAAGCTTTGCGTTGGTTGTGTTGCCCCAGATTATAGGACCGCCCACGCTTGCCGTGTTGCCGGAAACCGTAATGCCGGATGCCGTAACCACAGTACCTGCGGACGTTTCATAGAGAAAGCCGCCCTTTGCCGCACTGTTGTCAATGGCGGTTATGTTATACAGATACGCGGTGCTTACTCCTGATATCGTCATAGCTCCGCCAAGACCTGCGGAGGTGTTCTGTATGAAGGATGAGGAGTGAACGGTTGTTTCCGTGCCGCCCGTGTATATGTAAAGCGCTCCCGCGTTTGCGGTATTGCTTTCAAGACATGAGTTGCCAATAAAGCTTGAGCCGTATATGGTTGTGGTGGCATCGCTGCCGAGATAAATCGCGCTTCCGCCCTTTGCCACGCCGTTCTTCACGGTGCTGTTATACAGTGAAAGGGTAGAGCCTATTGAGTATATCGTACCGCCGTTTCCCGTTGCGGTGTTGCCCTGCGCATCGAGCTTGTTTACGGTTGCAACCGTTCCCTCAAGCATATATATTCCGCCGCCTGCGCTTGCGGAGCTTTCGACCAGCTCTGCCTTGTCGATACCGAGGGTGGCACCCGAAGCATAAACCGTACCACCGTAGGAGGTCGCCGTGTTTTCCTTGAACGAGCAGCTCTTTACCTGCGCGCAGGAGGTGGATGCAATAGCAATCGCACCGCCGCTCTTTGCGCTGTTCTTCTCGAAGCCTACACCCAGTAGGGATACGTCGTTTTCTATATCAAGCTCGTTGTGTCCCGTTGCATACACGGCACCTCCGCTACCCGTTGCCGTGTTGGCGATAAACGAGGAGTCGGTGAGATTAAGTGCGGAATAATTTCCCGATACGTATACCGAGCCACCGTTGGAGGCACTGTTGCCTTCAAACACGGTATCCTGACCGGAGGTTCTTCCCGAGGAGAATATAGCACCGCCGTTTGAGCCCGCACTGTTGCCGTAGAACAAAACGCCGCTTGTAACAAGGTCGTTGTTGCCGCCAAGGTAGAGCTTTGCAGAGCTGCTCGCAGGCAGATATATAGCTCCGCCGTTGGTGCTTGCCGAGTTGTTTTTGATAGTTGCGGAGTATATGTAGAGTGAGCGATAGTTGTAGAACACGCCCGCTCTGTTTGCCGCTCCGCCCTCAAACAAGCCACCGTAAACGTTCATGGTGGCATAGTTGTAGAACATACCGCCGTATATCGACTCGCCCGTGGTGTTTACGGTGTTGTCAGTATATGTACCGCCGTAAACGTTCATAAAGCTGCTCTTTGACAAAATTGCAACCGAGCCGCCTATATTTGCAATATTCGTGAGCGAGTATATCTCGTTTGCCGCCCTGTCGTTGCCAACCTTCTTGCAGCTTGTAACGGTAAGGTTGTCATAAAGGTCGCACTGCGCCTCGGGGCAAACGAAGAACACCGTTCCAACAACGTCAACGGTCATATTCTCGCTGTTGCCGTTAATCGTAAGTCCGCCCGAGGTATCACCGTTGAATCCGCCGATAGAGAGTGTAACCTGCTCCTCGCAAAGATTGTTCTCGCTGTCCTGCCCGATAACAAAAACGTCCCCTGCAAATCCCGGATCTCTTGTCAGGGTTATCGGGTCCTCGCTGTAAACAATGGTGTTTTTGGTGATGTAAAACGTGCGATCAATCACAAAATCCGCACTTACACAGATCGCGTCAATCCCGTCCGCAAGCGCTGCCTCAAGCTCCTCTGCTGTGACAACGCCCCTGAACGTGTTTGGAAATCCTACCAAATCGTTTTCCCCAATAACAGGGGTAAAAACAGAATCCTCCGAGCCCGCACCGTCGGGTGCAGCGCCGTTGGCGCCGCCTTCACTCTGCGCACCGGATGCGAATGCCGATATCGGCAAAACGCTGACCAGCATAAACAGTGTCAGCACCAGCGCCAAAATTCGTATTTTGAGATTTGTTTTCATGGCTTTCTCCTTGTTCCAAATATTAATTAATTTTATTCTATCACTAAACAGCAAAGGAATCAACACACACGCGCGCGTTTTGTATAAAATAACTAATAATTTTGTATAAATATATTCTAGGACGATTCTCCCCTCTTATTTTCAACGAAAACCCACCATGACGAAAACCATGACGAAAACATAGAATATCTCCTTGAATTTTCCTCCGGATTGTGGTAAAATAATTTTGATAGATAATGCCATAATACTATATAAACAGGAGACGAAAAAATGCTGAATATAGGTGATCGCGCGCCGGGATTTACCCTGAAGGATAAAAACGGAAAAAACGTAAGTCTGTCAGACTTTATCGGCAAAAGGGTAGTGCTTTATTTCTACCCCAAGGACAACACCCCGGGATGCACAAGGCAGGCGTGTGCCTTTGCAGGGGCATACGCGGAATTTCAGAAAAAAGGAGTAGAGGTTATAGGAATCAGCCGTGACGGTATCGCATCTCACGTTAAGTTTGCAGAAAAATATAATCTCCCCTTTGTGCTGCTTTCCGACCCCGAGCTTGAGGCAATCCGGAGCTACGGTGTCTGGCAAGAGAAGAAGCTCTACGGAAAGGTAAGCTTCGGTGTCGTCCGTACCACCTTCATCATCGATGAGAACGGAATTATAGAAAAAGTAATGCCCAAGGTTAAGCCGGATACAAACGCCGCGGAAATATTAGAGTTTCTATAAACACCACGGGAAAACCAAAATGCGGAGATTAGTTATGGGAATAATAAAAAGGCTTTTGCTCTTTATTCTTTCGCTTATGCTTCTGTCATCCTGCGGATCTGCAGGCGGTCATTCAAGCAGCTACCGTCAGATAAGCATGGACGAAGCGGTGAAGATGATGAGGGACGAGAAAAACTATATAATTCTTGACGTGCGCAGACCCGACGAATATGCCGAGGGGCATATCCCGGGAGCAATCAACGTTCCGAACGAGGAAAT
The DNA here is from genome assembly GCA_017403155.1 of Clostridia bacterium. Lineage (GTDB taxonomy): Bacteria > Bacillota > Clostridia > Oscillospirales > CAG-272 > UBA1740. The sequence goes on from JAFQOP010000017.1 coordinate 82,406, forward strand.
CGGCACTGCCGAAATCGCAGAGCTCCCCGACAAGTTGCAGCTGATACTCGTGTACTGCAGAAGCGGCAGACGAAGCAAGGAAGCCTCCGAAAAGCTTGTCAAGCTGGGATACACGAACATCGTTGAGTTTGGAGGTATCCTCGACTATAAAGGCGAGATTGAAAAATAAAAGATGCCGACGAGCCTAAAGCTCGTCGGCATCTTTTGCTTGCATTTGCTTCAGCTTTGTGGTTGCAAAGGCTATTCCCAAAAGACAATACGGTGGCATATAGCTAAAGGAAGACCGTTTGCTACACTCCAACAACGCAAGTACCCGTGTCAAAATATTCGCTAATAAAATTCCTCACCGGCAACAAAGGATTCGCCACGCAGCCGAAGTCAGAGTGGCACGAGAAAGCGATAAAGTGGTTTATAGAGGTGATGAATAAATGACGAAAGGAGCTCGAGATGAGCTCCTTTTACTGTTGCAAAAACTTGTGAGCTGTGATATAATAAACTCACCGAAAATCTAGAATTTGTAGGTGAGATAAATGGAGGTTTTTGTGAAAAAAACAAAAGAATGTCTCTCGCTCTTTCTGACAATGCTGAAAATCGGTGTATTCACATTTGGCGGTGGATATGCCATGATCGCTTTGCTTGAAAATGAGTTTGTAGAAAAAAAGAAATGGCTAGAAAAAGATGAGTTTTTGGATGTTGCGGCAATTGCCGAATCTACGCCCGGTCCTATCGCTATCAATGCCGCGACTTATATAGGATACAATAACTTCGGAATTATCGGCTCAATTATTGCTACTCTTGGCATTTGCATTCCGTCCTTTGTTATCATCTACGCTATATCACTGTTTTTTGATGCATTTCTTTCGTTGACGTTGGTTGCATACGCTTTCAAGGGTATTCAGATATGCGTGGTGTATCTGATCCTCACAGCAGGGCTGAAGATGCTGAAGCAGATGAAGAAAACCGTTTTTAACATGATTATTATTTTGGTAACACTTGTTTGTATGGTCGTGTTTTCATTGTTCGCGGTGAAGTTTTCAACGATATTTTACATACTGATCAGTGGAATCTGCGGTGTAGCGGTATATCTTATCGGCAAAGTCAGGAGGGAGAAAAAACATGATCTATCTTGAATTGTTCTTAACCTTCCTTCAGATCGGTGCATTCTCCTTTGGTGGTGGATACGGAATGATATCGTTAATCAGAGAAAAGGTCTTGATGTACGGTTGGCTTACCGAGGAAGAAATGCTCAATATGATTGCCGTAGCTGAATCCACTCCCGGACCGATAGCGGTTAATATGGCAACCTTCATTGGCTCGTCGCAAGGCGGTTTTTTCGGAGCATTTCTTGCTACACTTGGTGTGGTATTGCCATCATTTTCTATCATTCTCATAATCGCAGCTTTGATACGCAACTTATTGAAATATGCGGGGGTAAAGGCGTTCCTAGGAGGCATCCGTCCGTGCATCATTGGCTTGATACTCGCAACGGCAATCACGATGCTCATGAGTACGGCAATCGGCTTTAGTGGTATAGGAGATACGCTTGCTATCGACCTCAATGGAATTATTATATTTGTCTTATTGACAGTAATCAGCATCGTAGCAAGGCTTATGCTGAAGAAAAAGCCGTCTCCGATACTGATGATAGTCATATCGGCAGGTCTTGGTATGTTGATGTATTCATTATAAAGATTTTGATAAACAAATTCCAATTTGTCGAGATAATATAATTTCAAGGCTGACTTAACGGTCAGCCTTGACTCTTTATTTCATAACCTTTATAAACCTAAACATTTCGTCAGGTCCTTCATCCGAGTTGTGCTCCTCATCATCTGGCATTACGTGCTCGGGCTGGAAATACTCGCACCAAAACTCGTCAATATGAAAACCGAATTTGTTAACGTAAAAATGAATATTGCGCTTCTCAAAGTAAGGAGTGCAAGTTTTCCAAACCTCAGTTTCAGGGTGAAGAGCCTCAATCGCTAACCAAGCACCGTAACCGATCCCCTTGGTGTGTTCCTCCGGAGAAACGAATAGAATCTCAAGTTCATTGTGATGTGTTTCCTTGTTGATTCTCAAAATTACACCGCCAACTTTTCTTCCATTCACAGCAATGCGGTATGTCTCTCTATCAGGCGAGTCAATGCAACGCTCAATGGTTTTACGTGAGATAATCTCTCCGTCAAAATCAGTGTGGTCGTCGCGTTTACCGAACTCTTCTATTGCTCCGTACTTGAACGCCCACTGATTATCAAGGATAAATTGCTCACGGTCGTCCTCGGTCAAGGGAACGAGAGTAACCTTTGTGTTTTTCATAAAAATACCTCCAAAAAAGAAAAAATAGAGCTCGGGTTTCGCAAATGCAATAACCCAAGCTCACTTGGACACCTAATCCGGCAATTGAACACTACGGTGTTCTTCCTCCGGTGACAAATATTCTGTGATTATTATATCATATAATTACAAACAAGTCAATAAACAAATTCCAATTTGTCGAAAGGATTGGAAGAGGGGTATTCGCCTCTGGCGAAGATTTTTCGCCTTGACGCTTACAAGCGAGCTTGACGCGCTCTAAGGCTCTATGCAGCATACCGACAAAGTCGGTATCTTGCCTGGCGAGCAGATCAAATTAACCTTAGTACAAAGCGTAACAATTGCCACAAACTATGCCGCAAGCGGCAATACCCCATTCTGCGACTCGGAGAGTCACAGAGGGGCGTTAGAATCCTTTCTTGAAGAGGGGTATGCTGCTCGGGGCAAGATTGGTGCGGATTGTTCCACATAGTACGAATTTAAACGAACATCTCCTCGCGACGCAGATACCGCGAAGAGTCTGTTCCTCGTGGTTTGCTATGTGCCTGCGGTATGCGAACTCCCGTGCCGGTTAGGCAAACGGTTTTCAAGACAACGTGCCCTGTCAAGTCGCATAGTCGAAATGTGCTCAAGGCATAGCCTTGCTTCATTTCTCGTTGCTTTGTTGACTTCGTTCGTGAAAAACAGTTATCAACTGTTTTTCACTCCTCACCCGTTGTGACCTCACACAAATTTAATACAAAAAAATAGAAAAACACCAACCGAAAAGTTGGTGTTTTTTGGCGCAGGCTGAGGGGTATGCTGCTCGGGGTGAGGTTTGTAAAAACCGTTCCGCTTAGGTATAAATTCAAGCCGACATCTCCTCGCGACGCAGATACCGCGAATACTCTGTGCCTCGAGGTTTGCTATGTGCCGGCGGTATGCGAACCCTCCGGGTTCGTCCCCTCTGACTGTGGCAAAAAATAAAGGACACCCACAAGGAGTGTCCTTATTTTTTGGCGCAGGAAGAGGGATTCGAACCCCCGTGCCTTTTGGGCAAACGGTTTTCAAGACTTTGTTGCGATTTGGAACTTGATGGAACTTAATGACCGCAAAGCACCCGATTTTGGAAAGCAAATTTGAGTCGCAAAGGATTCTCTGCTTTGGAGAGAACAAAAAGCTAAAAATGCTGAAAAAGCCTTATAATACAAGGGTTTTTGAGCGAAAACAGGTTCAAAAATATATGTACCGAACTTTGGAACTTGAAAGAACCACGTTCCCATTCTTGAATTTTAATCGTAATTTTTGGAGCAATTCGTACCCACGAAAAAACGGCTAAAAACGGGTGTTTTTCGTGGCATTTTGGAGAGAACTTGGAGAGAACTGAGGGCAAAAAATGCCCTTTGGAGAGAACTCAGGAGAGAACAGCGGGGAGAACAAATCCCCTTGAAATACAACGAATTGCACGGGTTGGCTACGCCGTTGACCGAATAAATTTTATGAGGTGTAGCTATGGATCAGCAAAGAATTGACTACCTAAAAAAGACTTATCCCGAGGTTATTACGAAGGATCAATTTTATCGTATCTGCCACGTTAGCAAACGGACGGCAACCTACCTTCTTGATAATGGTTTCGTTCCCTGCACTAATACCGGCAAGAAAACACGGAAATATAAAATGCGGCTCGATGATGTGATTGACTTCTTAATCAAACGAGAAGAAAACCCGCTTCTGTTCAAAGCCCCCGACAACTACTACAAAGATAACAAGGGCAAGAACGAGAGCTATGCTTATTCCCTAAACACGAACCGCTTGATACGATACCGAAGGTTTCTTCGGATGTTCCTCGAATTTCGTCTTACAGCTTGCGAGGACGTTATGACACCCAAAGACATTGAAAAGATCATCGGATATTCCTACAAGAGCGTTACAAGATGGTGTATCAACAAAGAATTGAGGTCGTTCCTCATTCTAAACAAATTCAAAATCCCGAAAGAATATCTCATTGATTTTATGGTAAGCGATAGGTGCATTTTGATTTCCAAGAAATCTGACAAACATCTTGAAATGATGACGGAGGCACTACAATACATCAACGCTATGTGCTCTCCCAAAAAAGAAGCCTAATACATACGGCACGATTAGCCGACCTTTCACCAAAAGGTCGGCTTTTTCTATGCCAATTTATATGTAAGAAGGAGTGATAAAGTTGGATGTTAAAAGTCAAGAAACGGTCTGCACCGTTCCTATAAGTCTGATCGACGATTTTGCCGAGCACCCTTTTCAAGTGAGGGATGA
>JAFQOP010000018.1 GCA_017403155.1 Clostridia bacterium
CATCGGAAAATAAATTTTCCGAAAAATGTTATAATTGGTAATGTATTCAGCCCGAGCGATACTAATTGACCGGAGGGCGGAGTATGAATACTCGAACTGCTTTTTGTGAATTGCAGTTCGGCAAAGCGCGAGAGCAAACAAATTCGTCGATTATACTAATTCGGTTTTCAATGCGTATTTTGTGCGCAAATAAGGTACGTAAGTACCTTTTATTATACGGTCTTGCCAAATGGCAAGGCTTTTTTTGGTTTTATGCGTCCCCTGATACAGAATTTACATTCGCGGATATGCGCGGAAAGGAGAAAGAGAAAATGACAGACGAGATTATTGGCATGATAATTAGCATGGTCGGTATGGTAATTACCGTTATATCATTCCAAATAAAAAATAAGGCGCCCCTCCTGCTTACGCAGAGCATAGGCTCCTTCTTCTTTCTTGTGTCTTATATATTTTCGGGCGGAGGTATTGCAATCTATGTAAATATCATATTCCTCGTTCGAAACACCCTCTTTATGTTTATAGATTGCTCGCGCGGCAGCTTGAAATACATCGTGTGTGCCGCCTTGTGCGCGTCATATATTGCTACCTATACCTTGTACGTTATCCTTGTGCCGGCAACGCTTGTGGAAAATCTTTGGCTCCTTCTGCCTGTTTTGGCAGCGCTGTTTGGCACGGTTGGTACCTCCTTTGAGAACGTTAACGTGTACAGAATGTGGAAGTATGGCGACTCGCTTTCCTGGCTTGCATTTAATTCGCATATCGGCTTTGGCGCTCTTGGCGGCATAATCGGCGAGGTTATCAACCTTGCTTCAATCACCGTCGGTATAATCAGATACAGAAAAAAATAAAAAGGCAGAGATTTTAGCATTCTCTGCCTTTTTTGTGCTTGGTGTAAGGTGGTGCAATCAATAACCAAGCTCCTCGTTTATGAGTATGATTTCATAGTCCATGCCGCGGGGCTTTGTCCAGAATACCGTCAGCGCGCGGCAAATTCTGTCGGGGCTGTTGCAGTTGTAGCAGCGGTCGCCCTTTATAGCGCAGGGGGTCTTTTTGTTGAGCCTCTTGGCGTTCTTGGGTGCTGCAACGTTGCGCGCGCGGTAGAGCGCGGCATCAAAGCTCTCTGCGAGCTTGTTCTTGCCTATAATAAGATATGCCTTTTTTGCACCGTGGAGAGTGGCGGAGATGCGGTTGCATCTGCCGTCGATGTTGATTATCTCGCCATTCTCGGACAGCGCGTTTACACTCGATATGTATATTTCGGCACCGTTTGCCTTCGCTATCGTCTCGTCTGCGGTCATATCCTCACCGGGGTAGAGGTGCCACGCGACGTCGTTGTTCTCACGAAGCCTTTCGAAAAGCCCCATCTCCTTCACCGTCATCGAGCCGCCGATGCCGACCGTTTTGCCCGAAAGGGAGGTGGCGAGATATTCGGTCGCATCCTTTGCACTCTCAAATACCGACACGGTGTAGCCGAGGGATATAAGTCGCTTCTTTACCTTTTCAAAGCTCATATTTTTTCTCCTTACTTCAGATAGCTCTTGTCGATCCTCGCACTCTTGCAATGCTTGATAACGCTTTCGATTCCGCTCTTGCAGGTCGACTTCTGCGTATAGCCCTGCGAGCGGAGAATGGTTGTGCCGTTGCTCGCACGAAGGCGGAAGCGGAACTTGCCCTCTCGGTCTATGTATATCTCCCACTTGGGGAAGGAGCGGCGCTCGTATGCCTTGAGCGTCTGGTCCTCAAGCTCTGCCAAGGGCGCATTCGTTATGACACTACCGATACCCGATAGGGCATTCTGTGCCGAGGAGTAAACGCGAGAGGTGGCAACGGTCATTTTGTTCGCCGCGATGAGGTTGAATACGTAGCGGCCATCCCTCGAGCGCTTGACGTCAAAGGCACCGGAAAAGCCCTTTAGCCTTACCGATTTTGCCTCCTTGTCAGAGGCGATTTTCTCGGCTGCCTCGACCTCCTCGGCGCTACTCTCTTCGATAATATCAACAATCTCTATCTGCTCTTCTGCCGTAGATTTTGCGCTGGAATTCTTTTTTCTTTCTCTTTTTGGGCGCTCCTCGCAGAAGTGCCTCTGCTGAGGGGCAGCCTCGCTGTCCTTCTTCTTTTTTCTCTTAAACCATGAGAACAAGCCCATTGTATTACCTCCGCCGTCACAGTGTCTTCAGTGCCTTAATTATAGCATATTTTGTGATGCTTGTAAATATACAAGATAGCAAAATCTTGGCGAAAAGAGTTGTTCCTTTTTTTATAAAATAGTCCTTCATTTTTTCTTTTCCGTCATTTCCTTGAGATACGCGAGAGCCTCCTTGATGCCGCCCACCTCGTCGATAAGACCGCACCTCACCGCCTCAAAGCCGTCGAGGATAGATCCGATGTCGTTAACGAGCATGTCGGTGCGCGCTATAATCCTGCGCAGATAATCCTCGTCAATATTCGAGTGCCCGACAACAAAGCGGATAATTCTGTCCTGCATTTTCTCCAGGTAGTCGAATGCCTGCGGCACACCCAGCACAAGTCCCGACGTCCTCACAGGGTGCACCGTCATAGTCGCGCTCGGCACGATGAAGGAGCGATCTGCGCTGACCGCCAGAGGTACGCCTATGGAGTGACCTCCACCGAGCACAATCGAGGCGGTAGGCTTCTCGAGGCTGGCAATGAGCTCCGCTATCGCGAGCCCTGCCTCCACGTCCCCCCCAAGAGTGTTGATAATTATGAGAATCCCGTCGACTCTGTCGTCCTCCTCGAGGGCTACGAGCAGGGGAAGAATGTGGTCGTATTTCGTCGCCTTCTGACTCTGCTCAAGGGCAAAGTGTCCCTCTATCTGACCGATAATGGATAAGCAGTAGTAGGTGCCGCTCTCTCCGTCCAGCTTAACACTGCCGCAGCTTTCTATCCCCTCGAGAGCATCCTCTTTATCCTTTTTCTTTTCCATAATATCCTCCCATTGCCACCTGTTGCGTTATTTTTCACGCTTTTTGCTATTTTCCGCAATAATATTTTAAATTATACATTGATTTTCACGCAAAGTTATGCTACAATATATAAGGTTAAATTTTTATCAAATTCAAAAAGGAGTAATCCAAAATGAAAGAAGTTCTTGTTGAAACGTCTGCAAGACACGTTCACGTGTCCCGTGAGGATCTCGACGTCCTCTTCGGAAAGGGCTATGAGCTCACCAATATCAAGGATCTTTCTCAGCCCGGTCAGTTTGCCTGCGCAGAGAAGGTGCTTGTAGTTGGCCCCAAGGGTACCCTCAAGGCATCCATCCTCGGTCCCACCCGTCCTGCCAGCCAGGTTGAGATTTCTCTCACCGACGCGCGCACCATCGGTGTAAAGGCTCCCATCCGTGAGAGCGGCGACGTAGCGGGCAGCGCACCCTGCAAGCTCGTTAATCCCGAGACCGGTGCTGAGGTTGAGCTTAAAGAGGGCGTTATCGTAGCAAAGCGCCACATTCACCTCACCCCCGCGGCAGCTGCTGAGATGGGTGTTGCTGATAAGCAGATTGTTTCCGTAGAGATAAAGAGCGAGCGTACCACCGTTTTCGGTGACGTAGTCGTAAGAGTAAGCGAGAAGTTTGCTCCCGCTATGCACATCGATACCGACGAGTCCAACGCGGCTTGCGCATTCGGTACCGTTATGGGCACCGTAATTGTTTAATTCCAGGGCAAAAAATACATAAGGAGATAAAACTATGAGCAAAGTAAGTGAAATGCCTTACGCACAGAGCCTCGAGGTCGAGCATATGTGTAAGGTAACCAAGGGCTGCGATCATGGCCCCGCTCCCATTCCCGAAGAGGGCAAGTGGGTTCAGGCAAAACAGATCACCGATATTTCCGCATACACCCACGGTGTGGGCTGGTGTGCACCCCAGCAGGGAGCTTGTAAGCTCTCCCTCAACGTAAAGAACGGTATCATCGAGGAGGCTCTCGTTGAGACCATCGGTTGCTCGGGTATGACCCACTCCGCAGCTATGGCTGCTGAAATCCTTCCCGGCAAGACCCTCCTTGAGGCTCTTAACACCGACCTCGTTTGTGATGCTATCAACACCGCTATGCGTGAGCTGTTCCTTCAGATCGTATACGGCCGCAGCCAGTCTGCCTTCTCCGAGGGCGGTCTCGTTATCGGCGCAGGCATGGAGGACCTCGGCAAGGGCGAGCGCTCGATGGTTGGTACCATGTACGGTACCAAGGAGAAGGGCGTAAGATACCTCGAGATGACCGAGGGCTACTGCACCAGAATGGCTCTTGACGAAAACAACGAGGTTATCGGATACGAGTTCGTTTCTCTCGGCAAGATGACCGACTTCATCAAGAAGGGTATGGAGCCCAACGAGGCATACGAGAAGTCCAAGGGCACGTACGGCAGATTCAATGACGCTGCTAAGTACATCGACCCCCGTAAGGACTGATAGGAGGTAATGTGTAATGGCAAAGTTTGAAGGTTACGAAAGACGCGAGGCGAAGATCCTCGCTGCTCTTAAGGAATACGGTATCAGCTCCATCGACGAGTGTAAGGAGATCTGCGATGCATACGGCATCGACCCCTACAAGATCGTTGAGGAGACCCAGCCCATCTGCTTCGAGAATGCAAAGTGGGCATACGTTGTAGGCGCCGCAATCGCAATTAAGAAGGGCTGCAAGAAGGCATCCGAGGCTGCTGCCGCTATCGGTATCGGTCTTCAGGCATTCTGTATCCCCGGCTCCGTTGCAGAGAACCGCAAGGTTGGTCTCGGCCACGGCAACCTCGGCGCAATGCTCCTCTCCGACGAGACCGAGTGCTTCTGCTTCCTCGCAGGCCACGAGTCCTTCGCAGCAGCAGAGGGCGCAATCAAGATCGCTCTTAACGCAAACAAGGTTAGAAACAACCCCCTCCGCGTTATCCTTAACGGTCTTGGCAAGGATGCGGCATACATAATCTCCCGCATAAACGGCTTTACCTATGTAAAGACCGAGTTCGATCCCTATACCGAAGAGGTTAAGGTTATCTCCGAGACTCCCTTCTCCAAGGGCCCCCGCGCAGCAGTTAAGTGCTACGGCTCGGACAACGTTCCCGAGGGTGTTGCAATCATGAGACTCGAGAACGTAGGCGTTTCCATCACCGGTAACTCCACCAACCCCACAAGATTCCAGCATCCCGTTGCAGGCACCTACAAGAAGTGGTGCAACGAGAACGGTGTTAAGTACTTCTCCGTTGCTTCGGGCGGTGGCACGGGCAGAACCCTCCACCCCGATAACATGGCTGCAGGTCCCGCATCCTACGGTATGACCGACACCATGGGTCGTATGCACTCCGACGCGCAGTTCGCAGGCTCCTCCTCCGTTCCCGCTCACGTAGAGATGATGGGTCTTATCGGCGCTGGTAACAATCCGATGGTAGGAATGACGGTAGCAGTTGCCGTTGCCATAGAGGAAGCGAGCAAATAAGATTTGCCGCTTCGGCAACTGCAATGAAATTTGCCCGATAAATCGGTCAAATGAAATACGCTAAAGCGAATGAAATGTTTGCTTGGCAAACGTGAAATGAGCCGCAATTTTCGAATTGCGGCTCATAAGTATCATAGGGCAAATTTCATTTCAACGATGCCGTAGGCATCATTTCATGAAGCACTTGTGCTTCATTTCATGTTATGTGCGAAGCAACACAACATTTCATGACGGCTTGTCCGTCATTTCATTAAAATTGTAACATTCAAATGAATTTTTTATTGCATAAATCTGTCAATATAATCGTATGCAAACTCACGCACCGAGTCGACGGTATCGTGACCGTCGCCGTGAATATAGAAGCAAAGGCGCTCGGGATGTTCAAGCAAGGCGTAAACCTTGTGTGCACTGAATACGCAATCATAGACTACAGTGGTATAGGGGTTATACTTATCGTTGAAGGGCTCAAGCAACAGTAGAGCACGCGGTGCGCAAAGTCCGAGCATTTCGTTTAACTCCCAGGGGGACTTGCCGTTTTTCTCAAGCATACGAGCCTCGTGAGGATGAATTGGATGCTCTGTATGAACGAGTCTGTAAGCGTTGGTAGCGTGCGGGGAGATGCCGGTGGAGGGAACGGCGACGCGGATTCGTTCATCCATACCGGCGAGGTAGAGTGCCGCCTGACCGCCGAGTGAGTTGCCGATAGCACCGTAGCCGTCGTGCTTAACGTAATCAAGCGCATCCAGAACGTCGACGGCTCTCATATGACCGAGCACACGGCGTCCGGTCAGCGACCAGTCGGGATAGTTCTTATAAAAGTCGGCAAAACGCGCCTTTCCTTCTTTGGTTTCCATATCTTCTCCGAAGCCAAATTGGTCGGGGGATATAGTGACATATCCACGCTTAGCAAGCTCGGTGGCATAGGCGCGGTGCGGAGTGTTTACAGGGTCCATAACACCGTATTTTCCGACTTCGTGATTCGTACCGTGAATGGTAACAACAGCAGGAGCACTTCCTGTCTTTTCAAGCCCTTTGGGAAGAATTATGACAGCGTAATCCCATTCATCAGCGAATACGTGATAACGGATGCGAATATGGGTAAAACCGTACTCTTCGTAACGCCCGAGCTCCTCAAAATTCGCCTTTTGCGCTGCGAGCGGCACGGGACAAGCGCCGAGATTTTCACAAATGCGCGACTTAATCCTCTCTCGTATCGCTTCCCATTCTTCCTTTTTTGTATCTTTTAAAATCAGGTCATTAATCATAACGTGATTATCCTTTCGTTTTTGCGACGTCTAAATTATATCACGCACACTCCGCGATGTCAAGCAATCCGTAAAAAACAAAGATTGATTACATAATTATATGAAATAAGTGAGTAGTTGATGGTTTCGCACATGGAAATCACTTTAAAATCCGGTTACGAAAATTCAATAACGAAAAGTTCGATTACATCTTGGATAATGATGCTTGCATCAAAAAGGGCTTTGTATTTTTAGCTATTCTGAATTACTCAGAGGCGTTGAAATGATTGGGCTTATATTCCCGACGAGCCACGCCTCTGCGCTACGCTTGATGCTTTGTGCTTCGCACCTTGTTGTGTTTCACGCAACGCTCGTGGAGCAATCTTCGCAGACTCGCTTACAAGCAGGGCTTGCAGATTCGCTCTGCGTCGATTATCCGGCGCAGGTAACAACCCTTAGGTTTTAATGACTGTTGCAGTTGCTGTTGCTATCGAAGAAGCAAGCAAGTAATTGAACAAAAAGCGTGATTTTATCAAGTAAATAGCAAGTTTTTATCAACTTTGAAATAAATTTTGATAAACTCTCTAACAACTTGAAATCATCTTTTTACAAATTCCTATAAAAAAAGAGTTGGACACATCATTTACGTGGATTACGTGATGATGTGTCCAATTTATTTTAGGAGAAAAAGATGAAAAAATTACGAATGGTTGAGCAGAATTTTCTGACTTTGGAAGAGGGGTGTAACAAGTATTTAGACAACTCTCGAGCAAGAAATTTGCGTGAAGGAACGATAAATCACTATCGGCAGAGCTACACGCAGTTTTATAAGTTCTTCGATCCGCAAATGCCAATTAGTGATATTATGGTAAAATAAGTATAGCTCATATTGAATTTTCCTTTTGTTATTTGTTGAGTGTTAACTTCATTATAACACAGGATTTGATACGAGTCTTTTTTCTTAAAAGTGTTGCACTCAATAGTATAATTTACCATATAACATAATGGGGCTTCTTCATTTAGGCGCCACGAGGGATAGGGGGAAGGCACGCCTATCCGAGCATCTTTTTGATAAGTGCGGTGTAGTAGGGGCTTGCCAAATCAAAAAGCTCGTCTGCCTCGAAGCGTGATGGGGTGTCGCACCAAAGGCAGAAGCCAGCCCCTTTTATCATGTCGGTAGGCTCGGTTATAAGGTTGCCGGGGTTGAACGGCGGAAAAACAAAGGTGTTGTCGGTTGTGCATATAGAGTCGTTCGGTGCGAACAGGTAAGGGTGCCATTCCTTTAGTATTGCATCGGGCGTTATAAGCGAGGGGGCATCGTCGGGATAGAGGGTATAATAGGCATAGGGGTTTATAAAATTGTAGATTGCGTGGCCGCAATCAAGATAAAACCTTGCCGTGTTTTCGCCGTTGTTAGTAAGCGGACACCAGTACTGTATCTCGATAGAGGAGTCAAGATTTGTTGCCCCCTGCCACCCCGTATCAATTTTTCGGTACGCATCGTCATTCCACATCCTAACCGATTCATATCCAATGGACCTTAAAATTTCGCAAAGCTTATTCATATAAAGAATAAATGCGTCATATGCGACAGCCTGATCGTTTCCCGTTACTTTTTGGGCATATTCCTGCCAGTGGTCAAGATTTTGCCACTTTGGCAATGACTTGTCTATTACTCCGTCCTCTTGCCAGCCGAAAAGTTCATCGCCGCCGATATCAAAGTCACGGCAGCCGAGCTCATAGAAGAATTGTCCAAGCTCGCAGTGAAGATTGAACATAAATTCGCACGCCGCAGGATTTATAATATCGATACAGCGCGAGTAGCGCATAATGTCGAGGTCCTTTTTTGCGTTAACGTAGGGCACGGTTGCGCTTGTTCCGTTTTTACAAAAGTGCGCCGCAATATCCACTCCGTATTCAAGTAAATACCTTTTTATTGCGTATGTCATATGCCCAGGGGAATCTATCGACGGAATAACCTTCATTCCTCTTTCTGCGGCATAGCGGACGATATCCGCCATCTGTGCCTGTGTTATGTACTTATCATCGTTTTCCTTCATTCCATACTCCCGACCGAAGTGGCACAAGGTATGGTCGCCGCCCGCAAGCCAGGGGTATATTTTCGATTCAATACGGAATCCGCAAATGTCGCTTAGGTGCAGATTTAATGCGTTGTAGCCGATGACACTTATTCTGTCAATAAGGCTTTTAATTTGTGTCGGCGTGAAATATTTTCTCGCGCAGTCGAGCATAAAAATTCGCTCTTTTACAGGGGACATTGCTGTGCTCATATATTCTCCTTTTACTTGGTGCTAAATAACGTCAAGTCCTGTAATGGATTTTATAATTTTTTTTGCATTCTGTATATCCCCTTTTTGTGGGATTTTCTTCGGTAATGTGCTTTTAAGACCGAGAGCCTCGTATTTTGACTCGGCATAATTGTGATACGGCAAAACCCGCACTCGCACGATGCACGAAAGCCCTTTTATCAGATGGGCAATTTTTGGTATCTGCCCATCGTTAAGCCCGGGAACATAGGGGATGCGAATTTCGGTTTTCTTCCCAATCTCGTCAAGGTATCTCAGGTTTTCAATTATAATTTTGTTAGATGCGCCCGTACAGCGTATATGCACATCTTCGTCATATGCCTTTATATCGTAGAGGAATATATCGGTGTAGGGAATTACCTTTTCAAATTCCTTCCTTGATACAAGCCCCGAGGTGTCCACGGCGGTGCTTATGCCGTTATCCTTGAGCAATTTTAATATCTCGCGGCAAAAATCTGCCTGCATAAGACACTCACCGCCGGAAAGAGTTACACCGCCGCCTGTCGTATCATAAAAATCCTTGTCCTCAAGCAGTATTTTCAAAAGCTCGATAGAGCTGATATGTTCCCCATAGCGTATTCGGGCGCCGCCAAGGCAATTGCCCGGAGCAAAATCCGCCCTTAGGCATTCTCCGCATCCTATGCATTTGTGCTGATAAAAGGCATCGGTTGCTGTGTAGGGGATGCCCTCTGGATTGTGGCACCATACGCAAGCGAGGGGGCATCCCTTAAAAAACACGGTTGTGCGTATTCCGTCTCCGTCGTGAACCGAAAAACGCTTGAGGTCGAAAATAAATCCATTCATAGGAGAGCCTCCGCCTGCTTTATAAAGCATTCCTGTTCGGTCCTTGATAAATTAACGAAATATGCGTTCCAGCCGCACACGCGCACCTGTAAGCCCTTATACCTGTGCGGGTGTAATTGCGCATCCCTCAGTGTTTGCAAGTCAAATATATTTGCGTGCATTGCAAAGCCGCCCTTTTTAAAATAGGTCATAACAACACCCTGAAACGCCTCTAAGCCCTCTCTGTCGCTGACTGCCGAAGGGTGTAGCATAATATCTAAGACAGAGCCGGTAGGGAAGGATGCAAAATCAATTTTGGTTACCGAATTTATAAGGGCGGTTACGCCGCACCTATCCATACCGACCGTGGCACATAAATTTTTTGACAGAGGCTCGCCGTCATATCTTCCGTCAGGTGTTGCCGCTGTTCTCTCTCCAAGATGAACAAAGTGATTTATAGAGAAAAGCGCCGCCTTAAATACACCACCGCGTCCGTTTGGCATATTGTTGATAAGGGTCGCACAAAATTCGGAAAGCTCGGCGGTAAGGGCGTCTGCCGTGGTGTTGCCGTTTCCGTATTTTTCTTCAAGATTCAAGGCTATGAGCCGCTCTCGCTCGAATCCGTTCCAGTTCAACGTAAGTATATCGCATAGCTCGGAGAATGTAAAGAGCTTTTTATCAAAAACGAGAGTTTTTACAGCGCAAATCGAGTCGACAAGGCTTGCAAGCGAATAAAAATAAAGAGAGCTGTTGTTGTATTTTGCGCCCCCATCGTATACGTCAACGCCGGCTTTCACACTGTTCTCATACTGTGCGGAAAGCAGGGGGTCTGGATTTATGCTCTTATAATGGCGCTCGATTTCTACTATATAATCGGTTGCCAATTTTGTCATATATCGAATCTGTACCTTGACGGCTTCAACAAATTCGGCAAAGCTTTGCGGGGCTGGGGTATTCACCCCGACGAGCCTGCCAATCCTTTGGTCGCATCCATTGTTAAGGACAAGCTCCACCGCCTTAGCAAGGTTTACCCCGCCGTTGCCCGTGCATCCCATTTCCACCCCCCATACGGCGGGCTCATAGCACCCTATCGGAACGTAATCAATTGAATCGTGCTCGCTTATTCCCACCCGACGGAGCGCTTCAATTCCTATTCTGTCATTAAAGAGCACAAAGCTTGAGTTTCCCTTGCGTATACACCTTAAAACCCTTTTGATAAAATTCCTTGGTGTTTTATCCGAGGTGCGGATATGTATTTTCGGGCTGTGTATATTGAGTGAGTCGTACGCCTCGATTATCATATATGATATTTCGCTCGTCGCATCAGCCCCGCTTTCGGTTAAGCCCCCGAGGCAAAAGGGAATATCATATGGCACCTCCATTATCCAAAGTGTGTAAAGGAAAAATTTAAGCATATTAAAAATCTGCTTTTTCGTGTAGGCATCGCTTTTAATAGCATTTTCGTAAAAGGGCTGAAGAAGCAGGTCGAGCCTTCCGAGTGTGCGGATTCTTGTGCCGCCAATATATTCGTGTATATAGAAATAGAAAATAAGAAGCTGAAGTGCCTCGTATATATCGGTAGGCGCACCGCTTGAAATTTGCCTTAGTGCGCGCGCATTTTCTGCGTTGTATGGCTCGATTTTGTCTGCAAATCTGTTCGCCGCACTTATTATTGCCTCAAGCACAATTTCGCAGGAGTGGTAAAAGTCTTCCTTTTCATTATCGCCGCAAGAATTGAGGGCGCATTTTTTCACCCTTGTAAGAATTCCCGAAAAGCCCTCACTTAGCAAAAGGCGCGTGTTTGGGGATGTGTGTCCGTAATCGCCCATTCCGTCATATGCTCCGAATATGCTCCAGGCCTGGCGGATGCTCTCGCTCTCCACTTTAAGATATTTCGCCTTGATTTCGGACTCCCAGCGGAGCCGTTGCTCCCCCAAAAGCCCCTCGCCGATAATCTTGAATTGGAAAATAGAGCTTTTGTTAATATAAATTGCCCCCTTTTCTAAAATCAGTGCGAAGGAGCTTGCCTTTGCGATAGCACGGGATGGTGTGTACTTTTCTATTTTTAGTATTTCCTCGCCGAGCTCATCGCGGGAATAAATTTCCCCCTGAAGGGCGGATGTGGGCTCAAACGCAGAATATGAGGATCGTTTTCTTTTGTCAAAGTGTAAAATCATAATATCCCTCCTATGCTTGATGCTTTTATTATAAATCAGGTAAAAAATCCTTGCAATTACTATTCAAAACACTTGACCTAATCGAAACAATTTGTTAAAATAAAAAAAAGGAGAATTTGCCGTGGATATTTTAAATAATGAGCTTGTTATATCAAGAATAGCGATAGCAATTTTTATGCCAAAGGATATGGGTATTCCTTATCAGAAGGATCGCCCGACACACGGATTTGTGTTCAACGTCGATTGCAGTGCAACCTATTTGTTCGATAACGGAGAGGAGCTGGTGTGTAATTCGGGGGAGCTTATTTATTTGCCGAAGGGATCGAATTATACGGCGAAAAGATCTATGTTGCGCGATAGTGGCGCAAGGGGGGTTTATGCGATAAATTTCGGTATACATCTTGAACAAAACGAAAATAAGCCCTGCGTTATAAGCGTGCGGTCTAAGGACACCATGTGTGCGCTTTTTTCAAGGGCAGCGGTGGCGTGGCGCAAAAAGGATGTCGGCTATTACGAGGAATGTATGGCAGATTTATATAGCATAATCAGGCTTGTACGTCGGGAATGCTCGGACGGGCTCGGGGGCAAGTTAATCGATAAAAGGATATTGCCAGCACTTGAATATATCGATAGAAGCTTTACGAATGAGGTGATATCGGTTGAGCATATGGCGCAGCTTTGTAAAATGAGCTCTCCATATTTGAGAAGGCTTTTTAATAGGTGCTTCGGCACGTCTGTCGCAGTATATATAAGGAACAAAAGAATTAATCTTGCAATGGAGCTTCTTCTCACGCAGGAATGTTCTGTTACGGAGGTTGCAATGCTTTCGGGTTTTAATGACCCCTCCTATTTCACAAGGGAGTTCAAAAGGGCGACCGGTGTATGCCCGAAGGAGTTCGTTAAAATTAAGAGGGGCTCTGTCTTGCGCAATGAGCTCTGCTTTTAAGCCGTCATTTCAAGCGCATAGCGCATTTCAAGCGAAGCCTCAGCTTCGCAAAACCGATACCGCAAAGTCAAATTCATAAAAATCGGACACATCATTTTCGCATTATGCGTTGTGATGTGTCCAATTTATTTTTTTAGAATGGCGGGCTTAACGTGTCCGAGCTTGTGTTATTAATCCTTGATCAAGCAGGTTTTTTAATTCTTTGAACTGAGATAAATCAATTTTGTCGTTAGATGCGTTGGTTTCGGTTTTCTTAGTTCTTGATTAAATTTTTGGTTGAGCTTTTATAAATCCCTTATCAGCAGAGTATTCTTTACTTGGCATCATACGCCTGAATAATAATAAAATTTCGTCTAAATTTTTTCCGCTGGCAATTGATTTTTCTGTATAAGCTAAGTGTACTATAAGCACACGATCATCAACCTCTTCGGTTGTGGTGGTAATTTCAGTTCCTATTTGGCTACCGATGATTGCACCGGCTCCTCCGAATAATAGACCGCCAGCCATAGCACCTTTTAGATTAGCACCTCCGCCTTGTACATTGTTTTTATAATGAATAGCACCACGTACTTCGTAATATTTTATGCTTGAGTAGCTAATAAATTCGATTTTTGATTCTAAATCTAATTCTTTCATTTCTGTCAGAAGATTGACACAATTTTCATCTGTAACAATTGGAGGCGTTTTGCTAAGCGTTGGGACATTATAAAGAATTGCCGTATTAGTCAGTGTGACTCCGTCGATTATTTTGCTATAGTTATACTTTTTCTTAAGATTGCTGTATTTTTCAGAAACTATGCTTTTGTAATATTTGCTCAAGGCATTTTGACACTCGTCAACTGTGGTGAATTTGCTTGCATTTATTCCGAGCGTATTTAAGTTTTTCTTAGCAACAAGTAATAGAGCCTCTCTTTTGAGTCCCAAATAACTTTTAATAAAAATAAACGCGGCGAAGGTTAATAAAATTACAAATTGTATGACGCCTATTAATGGAAGTTCTAAAACACAAAAAATCACTAAAAATAATGTTGCAAGTATAAAAAGTCCAATAGAACCCCAAATACCCAATATCGCTGATTTTTTAGGGTCTCTTTTCTTGTTATTTTTAGAATGCATTTTCTTAATCGCTCCTTTAATTTTTTTGGTATAAATCAAAAAGTGCGGCAACCGGAGTTACCGCACTGAAAAACGCAGACTCCAATTGTCGCCAAACAAAAACAACGATTAGGATATGACAACCCACAATAGTTGTGAAATCCGCGCTTTTACCGAATTTTGTCCAACTATTGTGAAAAAAATAAAAGGGTATAAAACCCCCTATAAAAAATAGGGAGCAAATCCTAAAATCGTTATTCGCTTTTGTTTGGCATATCCATTATACCACTATTTTAACAGCTTGTAAATAGAAAAAATAAAAATAACGTCTTTTGGCAGAGCTTGGAGGGGAAGAGAACGAAAAAAGGACGTGTAGGCTTGGTAATTTGCGCGCGGGGCGCTTTTGCTTTTTTGCAAAAAGGACTCGTTGACAAGAGCAAAGCGTTGTGATATACTGATGTATGCGTAAGCAAGTAATAATTATAAAGCAATATAGGAGAGCTTCGTATGCTAAACTATGCTATACTCAGAGACAAAATACTTGGCTGCTTTAACGGAAAGAATGCGGGCGGTGCGCTTGGTGCGCCCTTTGAGCAGCTTTCTCGCCGCACAAACGACGTCAGCTACTACGTTCAGGAGAATATAGAGGGCAACCCACCGCCAAACGACGACCTTGACCTCCAGCTCGTCTGGCTTTATGCGGCAGAGAAATACGGTGCGAGAGTTAATTCGCACAACCTTGCCGACTGCTGGACAACCTTCATTACCCCCGACTGGGCAGAGTATGGCGCGGCAAAGCGCAATCTTGCCGCAGGAATGCTGCCTCCGCTCTCGGGCAGCGTAGGGAATATATACCGCGACTCTAACGGTGCGTGGATACGCACCGAGATATGGGCGTGTCTTGCGCCCGCACATCCCGACGTTGCGGTTCGCTATGCTATCGAGGATGCGATAGTCGACCACTCCGAGGAGGGTGTGTATGCAACGGCATTCTGTGCCGCGCTTGAGAGCTCGGCGTTCGTATGCTCGGATGTCAGAGAGCTTCTCGACATTGCCGCAACCTACCTTCCCGAGACCTCTGCCTGCCGCGATGCGGTGGATATTGCCAAGTCCTCTTATGCCGAGGGGGCAGACTGGGAGAGCTGCCGAAAGCGTATACTTGCCAAATACACTCCCTCCTTTGGTGTCGGTCATTCCAAGCTCGGTGTGGTAAAGGACGAGTTCGTCGGCTTGGAGCGTCCCGGCTACGATGCGCCCGCGCACGTCGGCTTCGTTGCACTCTCACTTCTTTACGGTGAGGGCGATTTTGAAAAAACAATCTGCATAGCCACAAACTGCGGCGAGGATACCGACTGCACGGCGGGTACGGTTGGAGCCGTTTTCGGTATTATTCACGGTGACACGGCAATGCCCGAAAAATGGATGAAGCCCCTCGGCGGAATTATCAACACCTGCTGTATCGAGCTTAACGGCGGACTCGTCATTCCCAAAACCACAGAAGAGTTTACAGACAGGATTATGCGCCTTATCCCGACGTTTCTCTCCCACAAGGTGCTTGACACAAGGGACGGCGACTATAAGCTGACTCCTGCCGACAGCCTCACCTGCGCGCCCGAGTGCGCTTACGTGCCCGAGGTCCTCGGCCACAACAAGGATTGCCGCCTCACCGTCAAGGAGCTTCTTTCTCTGTCTCCCTATGCCGTAAGACACGAGTTCTTTAATTTCGGTGTCATCCTCGATTATGCCGACGAGCCGTTTGTAAAGCAGGGCGACGAGCGCACCCTTACGCTTTATCTGTACGACGTTATGGACGGCAGTGTCAGAGGTCACTTTGCGAATATCAGAATATATACCGACGAGGGAATAACCCTTCCGCTCGGTAACTACATAAGCGCACCCGTCTTTACAACGTATACCACGAAGACGAAGCTCGAGGTGCCCGTAAGAGTAGAGAAGATTACCTCTCCTAAAATGAACGTTATTTTCGATATCTCCTTTGAGGGCAGAGCTACCTCCGCACTTGTGAAGGCAACCCTCTACGCAGGAGGATATACCTCCGTTTGTGCCAAGCGCCCCGATATAAAATAAAAGCCTTTTCGGATATAAAGAAAAAGAGAAAATTGCAGCCTGCAATTTTCTCTTTTTTTATTGCTTTTATAGCGTAACGGTAAGCCCGTCGTATGTAACAGCAAAGCCGTACTTGCTCCTTGCCACCTCCGCCAGCTCGTCGTAAATCATTCCGCCGTTGTGCGAAAAATGCGTGTAATAGAGCGCGGCGCCATCCTTTAGCAGTCCCCCCTCGGCAAATCTGTCGGCAATCCTGCGTCCCTCTGACATAGACATATGAACGTAATAATTAAATTCGTTGTCACATTTGGTGCAGTCCAGGCAGAGCAGGTCGATTTTTTTGCCCTCCCTCGCGAGAAAGGCGTCTGTCTCCTCGGAGAAAAAGCCCGTATCCGTTCCGTAGAAAAAAGCCTTGCCGTCCTCTTCTATAAGGTATATAAGAGCCTCGCCACAGCTTGCGTGAACGGCGGGGAGCGCCGTGACGGTATATTTACCGACGGGAAACGTGGTATACGGCTCTACAACAATAAACTCGAAGCGCTTTCCAAGACTTTTCTTATCGAGTCCTCTTGCCGTGATGCATTTTTGCATAATGTCATAAGCGACAGAGCTGAGATATATCCTCAGTTTTTCTGTCCTGACGTTATATGCAATCCCCTCAAAGCGCGAGAAAAAATCCTCAAAGGTGAAGTGGTCGTCGTGGGCGTGGGTAATCAGCACGTGCTCGACGTTGCTAAGGGTTTTTCCAACGTTTATAAAGTTAGAGTAGCTGTCCCCCGAAAAGTCTATAAGCAAATCGTCGTTGATAAGCACCTGAGAGCGCCTCATAATATTTCGTCCGCCTGCCGCTAAGGCGCGCCTGCAGGTGTCGCAAGCACAGAACATGGCAGGTATTCTCTCTGCAGCAGTTCCTAAAAATTGTAATTTCATTATCTCATCCCTCTGATAAAAATTGTTTTACAAGGAGGCAACCGACTTACCTGTGCGGCAGCGCCTTGAGCATGGAGATTATAGCATTAGCTATGGCAACAAATCCGACGTCACCGGGGTGGATGTTGTCGGTCAGGGCGTTGTCCCTGACGGGCAGAAGAATCTCCGAGCCCGAAAGGAAATACACGTTTTTATCCCCGTTCTGTACTGCGTTTTTATAGGTGGTGTAAATTATTTGCTCTCTCTTTTTGTCGCCGTCGTTGGGGTATGGCTTCGGCGCCGACATAATTATTATCGGAAGTGAGGGCTTTGCCTCTCTTATTATTTTAAACATCCTCTCGTGCGTTGCCGCAAGATGCTCGGCGCTTGGTGCGTTGTAGTCGTAGTCATATACAAATGCCGACATATCGAGTCCTGCTATGTACCTTGCCATAGCCTCCTCGCCAAGCGCGTTGCCTGCAAAGCCGAGATTGATAAAATCGGAGTCAAGCGCTCGGCTGACTATGTTTTCATAAGCGTTTCCGGGGCGCGAGGCGCAGGCACCCTGAGTGGTTGACGAGCCGTAAAATACTATGGGCAGCTCTTGCGTATAGCGCCCCCCTTTCGCTATTTTCGAGCCTCTTGCAACACCTATCAGAAGTCGCTTGACGTCACTGCAAATAGGGAAGTTTACCGTATATTCGTGTATTTTCCCGTCGTCAAACGGAACCTTGACTACACTCTCATAGGACTCGGTTGCGTGGAAGGGCGGAACGAACACACCAACGAATCTACCGCCGGAATATATATCAAAGCCCATCGTTGTGCTAAAGGAGTAATTCGGCAATTTTGCTACTCTGTTGTATTCGGCAATGATTGCAATTTTTGGGCTGTCGGTAGCAAAGCAAACGCGCCCACCTGCCGTTTCGTATGATATTTCAAAAACGTTTTCCGATATTTTTCGTGCCTCGTCGGGATTGATTCTGCTGAATCCTCCGTCGGTGCTTTTTATACCGTAAAGGTCAAAGCCCGTCGCATCGTAAAAGGTAAATCCGTCCTTATCTATGCTGACGGGAACTATAAAATTTTTATCAAGAATTTTTTCTGTGTTTGCCATGGCATTTCCTTGCTTTTTTCATTACTGAACTACTATATCGGGCTCGGTGGAAAAGCTCTTTTCGTATTCTATCAATATCTGATACGAGGTTCTGATAGGCTCGGGGAGCTTGTGGACCACGCGGTACTTTTTGGCAACGCCCTCGCCAATGGGGTAATATTTCGAGCCGTCAAAGGCATAGAGAGTGTATTTTCCTCCGTGCCAATGTGCGGAGAAGGCAATAGTATCAAATGGGAAAATACCTCCGAACATAACACGCGCCGACTTATTATCCTCGGAGAAAATTATTTCCGCCGATTTCAGCCTTGCAAGGTTCGTCTTGCCCGAGTCTGTTGCACCGCGCTCGCCCTCGCTGTCATACACGTTGAGCGAGAGA
Organism: Clostridia bacterium; assembly: GCA_017403155.1. Lineage (GTDB taxonomy): Bacteria > Bacillota > Clostridia > Oscillospirales > CAG-272 > UBA1740. The sequence continues at coordinate 18,477 of JAFQOP010000018.1, forward strand.
GTGCGCAGAGTGAGGGGCTTTGCCGCACCGACGAGCGTGAGGCGAAGGTGCTTTTTGTCCGTTTTGTCGAACCTTACAGCGCGAAGATAGCCGACCGACGTTCCGCTGCAAAGGAGCTGCGGCTCGCCCGAGTCAATAGCCTCGAGCTTAAACTCGGTAATTCTCTCGCCAAGTCTGACAAACTCACCGAGAAGGAGAACGTTATATTCGGGTGTGCCCTCGGGCAGAAGAATGTCCACCGTGGCGCGCCCGTCGCCCGAGGCATAGAAAAGCCCGTCATCGGGGAGGGTAGCCTTGATTATATCGGTGGCGTCGCAGTGTTGGCTGCTTGCAGATAGCTCGGCGCCCCAAAGCAGGTTAACCGAGAGCATTTTTTCTATGCGCTTATGTGAGGTTATGGCGTTTTTTATATCCGCTCGCGGAAGCCTGCCTCTCCTGTCGGGCGGAATGTTGAGGAGCATCATAGCGTTGTTTCCGACAGAGCGGAACCAAAGCTCGTCGAGCTCCAGCGGTGTTTTTACCAGCTCGTCCTGCTCCTCGTGGTAAAACCAACCGGGACGGATGGACACGTCTACCTCCGCGGGGATATATCTCTCTCCCTTCAGCCTGCCCGTATTGAGCACGCCAACGTCCTCTACAAAAAGGTCGTTTTCATCAATCGAGGCATAGTGCGTCCTTCCTGCAAAGCCTGCCTCGTTTCCTACCCAACGCAGGCTGACGTACGGTGTTGCACCCATAGAGCCGAAAATCTGTGCTGTTGGCTGATACTTCTTAATAAGATATGCCCAACGCCCCCAGTCATACGGTGTTTCTCGGCTTCCCGCGCCGTCCCACCAAATTTCGTCAATTTTGCCGTAGCCCGTCAGAAGCTCGGTGAGCTGATTTGCGTAGTAAACACTGTATTCGGCAGTGCCCCAATAGGGAGAATGCCTGTCCCAGGGGGAGATATATATACCCACCTTCATATTATATTCGTGGCAGGCGTCGGTAAACTCGCGTATAATGTCGCCGCGCCCGTTCTTATATGGGCTGTTTTTTATCGAGTGGGTAGTGTATTCGGAGGGCCAAAGGCAGAAGCCGTCGTGGTGCTTTGCCGTGATTATCGCGAGCTTAAAGCCCGCAGCCCTAGCGTCGCTTATCCACTCGCGCACGTTGCAGTCGGTTGGATTGAAGCTCTCCTCCATCTCACTGCCGTCGCCCCATTCCTTGTTGCAGAAGGTGTTAGTGCCAAAGTGGAAGAAAATCTTTTTGCCAAGCTCCATATGTGCCAGCTGCTCCTCCGTCGGCACCTGACCGAACGGGGCTATTCCGTAAAATTCTTCGTACATAATGATGGTCTCCTTTTGGATGCTTTCTCGGGCTGTATCGGTAAGAAATTATTCAGTGCGTGGCTCTGCCACCTCTCATAATACCTGCCACCTCGAACAGCGTGTAGCGGCAGGGTGCTACCGAGCCATATTTTATCACGTTTTGCTTGATTTGTAAATGCTTTTAAGAAAAATATAGCGCGCCTTCAGGCGGCGCGGCGGTGAAAAATACTAAAAAAACAGAAAACGGCAGAGGTACGAATGGTGCGTATCTCTACCGTTTTTTTTATTTTGTAATATCAATAAGTCCGCGACAGTCGTAGAATATCCGTCCTGCCATAGCCTCCTCGCGCAGCTGTGTCTGAAATCTGCCGACGGGTGTGATGTCGGGCAGCTGCTCTCGCGTGGCTCCGTTCTGAAAAACGAATCTGATTATATTGTCGCTTTCGTGGCGCGCAACGATTTCAAAGAGGGAGGCAAACCTCAATATATTGCTCCCCGTGCCGACAAGGTCGGCAATGGAGTTGTCGAGCAGCCAGGAGTAGCAGGATATATAGCGGTACTTATACTCGGGGAAGTGCCTTGCTATAAAGCTCTTTGCCTCCTCAATGGAGCGAACGCAGTAGCCGTATTCCAATGGCTCACCTGCAGGCACGTGAAGCGCAACTATGCTATCCCCCTTTTTAAGACCCTTGCACGGAACGTCGGCAGGGGAGGGAATGAGGTCAAAATAAAACCTGCCTATCCTGAAACGCTCACACGAGAGATAGAGCCTGAACCAGCTCACGTCTCCAACGAGGAAATTTCCCTTCTCAAGATAAGTGCCTTCAATCCTCGTCCTTATCTGGCTGACAAGCCTGTCGAAGACAGAGGAGTCTATGCCGCGCGCGGTATATTCGTCCTGCATCCGTTCGAGAAGGTAGAGAAGGATAAGAGCCGTTTTCTCACCCTCACCGCCGCTTAAATCGGCATTGTGCGCAGTCAGCTCGGCGGTGGGGAGCTCCCCCTCGAGAAGAGCAAGGAAGGCGCTGTCAAGCCGCCTGTCAAATCCGAGAGCGGAGTACCATTTTTGTATTATATTCTTTATCATAATTTTCAGTAAGCAGGGCTTTCCACATCCCTAAATTTCATCCGCAAAGTAAGCCCTTGTATACGCCCTTTTACCGTCGGGGGCGGTAACCGTGACGCGGAAATACCTCTCGTCGGGTGCTGTGCGGTATGACGCCTCGGTAACAAGCTCGCCGCCCGTCTTTTCGGGCGTCACGTTTCTGCCTCTGCGCGACGAGGTGGAAAAACGCACACTCGCGGCAGGAGAGGTCTTGACTGTAACTGTTCCGTCCTCGATATACAGCTCGTGTATCTCGGGACCCTCGGAGGCATAGAAATCGCCTCTCTGAAGTGCGCGGAACACCGTCTCATAGTCCAGCCCCTGTGCCTTTATCATAGCGAAGCCGCCGAAGGAGTCGTTGAAGTAGCGCGTGTTGTGGTTGTCGTCTGCTGCGACGCAGTATATGCGCTTGCCGCCTGCGAGCATATCGTCGTACTTGCTCTCGTTGTATTCGGGTGTTCCGCCCGCAATACAGTTGAAGTTGCTTATCTCGAGGCAGTCAAAGCCGTGAAAATTCATATAATCGTCGTATCTCTCGCGCGACCAGGTAGGATGATTGTAGGTAACGAAGAAGCCCTCCTCCTTCGCCTTCTTGATGAGGCTGTTCACCTTCTCGCGTGAGTAGCCCTTGCCGAAATCTCTTGCCATCGGTGCCTCTGTAACGTCGGGGCTCGGAGCAAGCAGGCAGAGGTGACACACCTTTCTCCACGCGTAATCGGGGTCGTCAATAATCTCCACGCAGCTCGCCTCATGCCCGTTGATAACGAGAAATTCCTCGTCGGTCAGCTCATTGTGCGTAACGAAGTTGTCGTGGTCGGTATAGGCAAAGACACTGTAGCCCTGCGCCTTGTACATTTCCTTCAGCTCCTCGGGCGTCCTCTCACCGTCCGAAACGGTGGAGTGGGAGTGCAGATTTGCCTTATAAAATTGTCCCTCCTTGGGCAAAAGATATTTTTTCATAGCTTTGTCTCCTTTAGCTTGTCAGGGATAAATAACCACGGTTTCTACCTCGTTTACACCCTTCGTGAAGGAGTATTTTACTGCCTTCATCTCGGTCTTGGGGTAGATGAGGTTGGAGTTTGGCTCGCAGGCGAGAGTAAGCTCCACGCCGCCCTCGCCGTGTATCTCTCCGCCGCCGCCCGGAGGTGTGGAAAAGGCGGTGTCGTAGGCTATGCAGTCAAAGTCGCACTCGACTCTGTGGCGTCTTATGTGACCGACGTCGGTGGGTATAAGCGTTGTTTCAACCGATATTCCGCGACAGGGAGACCATCTCGAGTAGTGGGTGCCGTCCTCGGTCATACTGTATTCGTCGAGCCTCGTGCGGTAGAATATCCTTCCGTCAATATCGAAGGCGAGGGTGCTGTCGGGCGAGGCGTTATACATCGAGTCCATGCTGCGCGACACGCTGAAGGCATATCGGGTCGAATATGCGAATTTTGAATATTTCTCGGGCGCGTGTGTCATTCCCCAGGTTGCGTACTGACCGCCCGTGAGAGCCACGACATAGCCGTTAATCCTCTGCATTGTCATATATGCGCTCGGTATAGTCTTCATTTTTTCAAGCTCGGGCAGGGGAAGGGGCTCGGCACTGAAAAACTCGTCGTCCTCGTCCAGAGCGAGGAAAAGGAAGAACTTAAATGCCCAGTAGGGAGAGCCGTATGCGTTGTAATTCTCAGCCATATTGAGGTTGGGGTAGGCGTAGCCGACCGAGAGAATGCCGCCGTTGTCGAGAATGGGCTTGGACATCCACCATTCGAGGTGACGGGAGATAATACCCTTCATAACCCCGAGAGGGAAGGGCTTGACACCTGCCCACACGCAGGCGGAGAAGAAGGAGCACTGTGCAAAGCGGTAGGTGAGCGAGCGACCGAAGGCGAGCGCCGAGCCGTCCTCATCGATCCAGTAGACAAAGGATTTTGCAAACTCTGCCGCCCTATCCTTGAATATTTTTGAGTTCACGGGGTCCTCGTCCTCCATCACCTTTGCGTAGATGAGCGAGTAGAAGTGGAGGGCAAAGGCTATGTAGTAGTCCGATTGCTCGGTGTGACCGTCTCTGTACCAGCCGTCGGTGCGGTAGAAGCTGTGGCAAATCTCGACCGCCTCCCGAAGGCGCTCTCTGTCGTATGGCGCACCCACGTTTTTAAAGCCGAGGTTGACAAGCACGGGGAAGAGCTGCCAGTTGTTGTGGTTGAGAATTTTGCAGTTTACCTGCATAAGCCACTTATGGAAGTTTGCCTTCTCCCTCTCTGAAAGGGGGTCCCAAACGCGCTCGGGCGCGAGAATGAGAGCAAGACCGAGCGCCGCCATCTCAACGATAAGCTGGTCGCCCGACTCGGCGGGGATATCTCCCCAGTATTCGTCACTCTCGGGGTCGGTGCCGCTCGCGATGCCGCGACGGTATATCTCGTCAAACTCGCCTGCGGACTCACCGCTCGACCACAAGGGCGCAAGCCCCCACAGTATTCGTGCAAACGCCTCCATTCTCGCGGTCGAATCGGGGTAGACCGCCTCGGTGTGCCCGAGCTTGAGCCCTCCGCACCCCTTGGTATAATATTTTTTTAAGGGCTCGATAAGCCCGAGAAGACAGTCAGCAAAATCACGTCTTGAATTAAACATAACGTACCTCGCTCATAAAATTTATACCTAGATTTTAGCACAAATATATCTGTTTGTAAAGATATTTAGCGCAAAAGAAAAGCGAGCCGTCAAAAAAACGGCTCGCTGATTGATGCTGTTTATTTTTCTCTCCTTAACGCAAGGGGGGAGGTGCCGTATCTCGCCTTGAATTCGCGGTTGAAGTGGGACTGGGTGTTGTAGCCGCACGTCTCGGAAATCTCGAGAATGGGATAGGAGGTTGAGAGGATGAGCTTTTTCGCATAGCGTAGCCTCTTTTCCCTTATATATTCCTTAAAGGTTTTGCCCGTATATTCCTTGAATATTTTACAGAAGTATCTCTCGTTCAGCATAACGTGCGCCGCCACCTCGCCGAGCGTCGGACAATCCTTGAAATGCTCCTCGATATACAAAAGAGCGCGCTGAATATCGGGCGCCGCCTCCCTTGCCTCGATTTCGTTCTCCTTTAAGGTGTCAAGGAGGAGGCAAAGAATTGCCTCGACTATGCGCTGCCTCGCCTCCTCGCGCGGCTTTGTGCTCCCCGAGATGCAAAGAAGCACCGAGTGCAGTGCCTCGACGGAGCAGAGGGTATCCTCGGATAGGACAAACGAGCGTCTGCCTCCCTCGGCAATGCTGCGCAGCAGCGGCGAGCAAACGTCGTCGCCGTAGAACTGTATATTAAGTATGTCAAGCTGTGAGTCGGTGGGATATTCGTGCAGGTCCTCGGGCGTCATAAAATAAGCCTTGCCCCGCCTTGCCGTCTCGTCCTTGCCGTTTATTGCGGTGAGAGCCTCGCCGCCCGTGATAATATCAAGCTCATAGAAATCGTGCGCGTGCAGGGAGCAATCACAAAAGCACGCCGTTGCCTTTGCGCTGATGCCCTGATTGCTTTCCTTTTGTGCGAGCCTCGCCTTCATCGGGGTGTCCGCCTTTCGTTTTTCTTTATTTTACTCCCTTTTATCTCTTTTGTAAATAAGAAATTCACAAAAAAGTGAAATTTTGCATACTTTCTGTGAATGCAGATATATAAATATACCCTTGTGGGTGGTAGAATAAAATAAAAACACCTAGGAGGCAGCTATGGCAGAGTGGAGTCCAAAATTAAACGGAGCAAAATGTATAAGAAAGCTCGACAAGCCGATTTTGACAGCGGCAGATATTCCGTATAAGGCGCAGTTTGTGTTCAATGCGGGTGTTGCAAAAATCAAGGGTAAGTACGTTATGATTTTCAGAAACGATTATGACTTTGACCTTTCCTGCTACCCGAGGAGCTGGGGCGACAACCGCGGCATCTCTGTCGGTATTGCAGTGAGCGACAACGGTGTTGACGGCTGGCAGGTGCACGAGAAGCCCCTCGTCAACATGAAGTGGGCGAGGGGAGACAAAACCCCCGGCTACGACCTTCTTGGCAGAGATTTCCCCGATTATCCCGACATTCTCCGCCTCTACGACCCGAGAATTATCCCGATGGAGGATGCGATTTACCTCTGCCTTGCTATGGATACCGTCCATGGACTGCGCGGCTGCATAGCAAGACTCAAGGACACCCTTGACGACTTTGAAATAATATCGGCATCCGTGCCCGACAACCGAAATATGGTGCTTTTCCCCGAGAGGATTGGCGGCTATTATCTCCGCCTTGAGCGCCCTTTTCCCGTGTACAGCCGAGGTAAGGACCGATTTGACATCTGGCTTTCCAAGTCCCCCGACCTGAGGTTCTGGGGAGAGTCTAAGCTCGTCCTCGGTGTGGAGGACGTGCCCTATGCCAACGACAAGATAGGACCTGCGGCACCCCCCGTAAGGACGGAGCACGGCTGGCTGACCCTCTTCCACGCAGTGGATAAGGAAACGGAGGGCAGGGGACAGACCGAGTGGGACCTTCTGTGGAACAAGAGATACACCGCAGGTGTTATGCTCCTCGACCTCGAGGACCCCTCGAAGGTTATAGGTATGTCAAAGGAGCCCCTTATCGTGCCCGATATGCCGTATGAGCGCGACGAGGGCTTCAGACAGAACGTCATTTTCCCGGGAGGTATGATAGTCGAGCCCGACGGAGAGGTAAAGATATACTACGGCGCCGCCGACTCGGTTGAGTGCGTTGCCTTCTCGACGGTTGACGAGCTCGTTGCCCTCTGTAAGGACAAGAAGTAAAAATACCGGCATACGGCAGGCAAACCGCCTCCTGCAAGGCTCCCCTTTGGGGAGCCTTTTCTACCTCCTCTCCGTCACCTGCATCTATACCCCTCCTTATTATCTACGGTGCATTTCTCGATAAGCCCCTTCTCCTTCAGCGAGCTTAGCGCGCGACTTGCAGTGCTCGTCGACACTCCGCAGGACGCGGCAAGATGACTCTGTGAGCCCCAGTATAATCCACCCTTCCCGGTGGTAAAGGAAAACAGAAACGCAAAGACGAGCAGCTCTGAGCCCCTCAGCCCGAATACCTGTGTCATGCATCCGTGTATCAGAAAGTCGGAATGTGCCTTTACTCTTTTCTTAACCATTTTGTTATATCCTCCGTTTGTTGCTGTGAGACTATTGTAGCACAGAGCATAGGAAAAGTAAGTAAAGCACCCCTCCAAACCTTTGACAAATTCTGTGCACCCCTTTGTTGCACAATAAACAAAAAATGCCCACCGCGGAGGAGGGCAGGGCGGACGGACGTCAAAAAGGGAGGAGCAGGCTTGTGAAAGGTGAACAAAACGGAGCTGCTGCAGGGTAGCCTTGAGCGCACCTCTCCCACAACACCCTCACTCACACCACGCGCGCGCGTCGCGCTAATAAGTGGGAGTTAATTATTGTTTAACTTTTTTATCATTTTATTATTGTTGCTCAAAATGATAAAGGTATATGCTCAAAATGATAAAGGTACATACTCAAAATGATAAAGGGGTATGCCCAAATTGGGGTAGGGGTATAGTCAAAATGGGACACCGCACGGGCAAAGCCAAACGGCGAAAATCCGCCTTTTAACCCGTCGATTGCAGGTGAGGAGCACCCAAAACAAAAAGGGGCGGATTACTCCAACCCCTTGTCCATATTCTTTTCCTTGATAACGAGCTTTGTTCCCTCAAAGAAGGTGTCAATCATGCCGAGTGTATATTCATCGGTGCTTCCCTCGCGGTATTCGAGGAGGGCATCGTCGCAGTAGCCGAGCGTTATGTGGCATCTCACGGTTGTGTGACTCGGCAGCTCCAGCGCAACGGTCTGACCGGGGTAGGCATATGCGAGCACGCGACCCGTCTCCTCATTCCAGAAGGTGAAGCGCATGGATTCGTCAAGAGCCTCCTCCTTGCCTCCAAAGACACGGGCGCAGGAATTCACGTGTATATTTACCGTATTTAAATGGTTTTTAATCGGTGCGCCACAAAGCACGCAGACCTTCTCCTTTGATGAAACAAGTCCGCCGCACTCAGAGCACTTTATATAAGGCATAAAAATCGCTTCCTCCGTTAAATAAAAAAGTGCGCCAACCGAGGTCGACGCACAGAAAACGCCGTCCTCCAATTGTCGCCAAACAAAATAACCAGCCACACCACTCTTGTGAGAGTATGTAGAAAGGGAGTGTGCGTTTTTAACGAAAAAAGCACCCTCTCGAGAGTAATATGGCTATAAAATTTTGTTTGGCAAGACTATTTTATCATAAAACGCAGGATTTGTAAATAGGAATAGAAAATCTTTTAAAAAAGGCGAGCGGACAAAATTCCGCTCGCCTTTTTATCACTGTCTTGCGTCGACAACCTCGCAGTAGCTGACGCTACAGTTGTCAACGAGATAATTGTGAAGTGCCTCCGCTATGGTCTTGGAGGGGAAGGAGGCTGCGCCATCAATAGTAGGGGAAAGCTCAACCTCATAATCTGAGTGGCTCTCATAGTAGCCCGCGCCTCCGTCGTGGATAACGTATAAGTAGAACATAGTATGTAAATCCTTTCTGCTTTTATAAGCAAATTATATCAGATATGACTTTTTTTGTCAATGTATTTTTCGTTATTTTCCGTCCTCGGAGTAGGGGTTTTCGGGGTAGACGCGCACGTAGTCGATAAGCATCTGGCACGGAAGGGCGTCTATGGACTCCTCTGTGCCCGAGCCTGCCCACGTAGCGCCCTCAACCGAGAGAATTATGTATCCGTCCAGGGGGCAGGGGTCGCACTCCTCGGCAGAAGCACTCCACACGACCGCACCGTCGATAAAGAAGGTGTAGCCCTCCTCGGTTCGCTCCACGGCAAAGGTGTGGTAGTTTCCGTCGTAGATATCAACGTCGTACATAGTGCCCGAGGTCACCGAGGTGAGCCCCTCACCGTAGCCGTCGAAGTGGAGCGCGTTGTTGTAGCCTCCCTTTTCGTTTCGTATCGACTCGATTATATCTATCTCAATTCCGTCGGCGGCAGAGCCGTCGGGAGCTACGTGCATATCTCCGCATATAAGCCAGAACGCACCCCAGATACCCTTGCACACGGGGAAGCGTATGCGCGCCTCATAGTATCCGTAGCCGCCCGAAAAGAGACCCTGGGTTCTTACGGAGCCGCAGACAACGCGCCCCTTTACCTCGTCCCATCTCGCACCGAGGACAAGATTGCCCTCACCGTCCAGGCTCGTCATACCGTCGTCCCACACGCTGTCGCCGCCTGCGCGCTCCCACTCGGGGGAGAGCTCCCAGTTCTCGGAGTTGAGCTCCGTTCCGTCAAAGTTATCCTCAAACAGCGGCTCAAGCGGAGGAGTGTTCTCGCTCTCCTTGGCACCGCAGGGGCACGCGTGCTCTCTTGTGCCGCCCTCGAGGTAGGTCGGCTCCTTTGTCACAGTCCAATCGCCCCACGCGTGACCGGGGGAGGGCAGAGTGTCCTCATCCTCCTCGCCGCACTCGCACCTGCGCACTCTGAGTCCGTCCTCGGTGCAGCTCGGCTCATCCACCGTTACCCACTTACCGAAGGAGTGCCCGGGTGCAGGGGTCGTAGCTCGCTCTCGCTCACCGCACGCGCACTCGCGCACGCTGATGCCGTCGTTCGTGCAGTCGACCTCTCTGACAGTCTCCCACTCACCGAAGGTGTGACCGAGCGGAGCAAGGTCCTCCTCCTCGCGCTCACCGCATGCGCACTCGCGCGCTCTCTCCCCCCACATGGTGCAGCTTGCCGCTTCTATAACCTCCCACTCGCCAAAGCTGTGGGCAGCCTTTTCTACCTCGCGCTCCTCGCGCTCGCCGCACTCGCATACGCGCGCGTCGAGTCCCGTCCTTGTGCACGTGGCGTCCCTTTCGGTCTGCCACTCTCCCCATTCGTGAGTGTGCTCGCCACCGCCGCACGCGGTGAGAATGAAGAGAAGCGCCGCGAGCAGGGAAATAATCAGAATAGCTTTTTTCATTTTAATCTCCATTCTGTCGCCCGAAGGCGACAGCACAAATGCTTAATAAATTTTCGGAACCGCCTTGGCGGCTATTCGGAATAAGGCTCCGAATGGCGAAAATTTGCGCGTGAATTAACCAAGGGCTCGACCATCACATTGTAATAATTCACGCTAGTGCTCCATGGTTTTTATATATTTTACCACACACTTTAAATAAAGTAAATACAAAAAAGTTGACTAACTCCGAAAAAAGTGATAAAATGAGAAGAAAAAGCTCGAAATGCTCGGGTAATATGGGATAATAGGAGATAAAAATGGAAGAAAATCAGTCACCGTATTATGCCGAATTTGTATATGAAAAAAGGGCGGAGGGTAAATTGCGCCTCGCAAAGCATCTGCTCGTTTTCGGCTACGTATTGTTTGCCCTTTTGTATTTTCTCTTCTGCTACCTGACGAGGCTTATACCCCTCTTTGCGATATATCCGATACTCGCGTGGATGCTCGTTTTCTTTACCTGGAGATACGTCAGATTTGACGTTTATTATGCCTTCAATCACGGAGAGATGGATTTCGGCAAGGTAAAGGTATCAAAGCGCGCCAAGCGCCGCAGCAGCTGCCTCAAGGTGTCGGTGAAGGATGCTATTCTCATAGCTCCCTATGCCGAGGTGGCTGCAAGCGAAGAATACGCCTCCGTGAGGCGCGTCTATGACTTCTCCTCTCACTCCTCATCACCCACAAGGCTCGGGATGATTATCCCGTCTGCTCGCGGCAGGGCGCTTGTAATCTTTGAGAGCTCTCCCGCCGCCGACAAGCTCATAAGACTCTATTGCAAAAACACAAGTGGAATATAAAAAAGAACGAAGAGCGAAAGGCTCTTCGTTCTTTTTCGTTCGGTAGGCATAAGCCGTTAGCGTGAGCCCTTTTGCATTATCTCGGGGAAACAGCGAGAGGGAGAAAACGGCGATAGAACGAAAAAACTAATTTAATGGAGAAATTCGTAGAATTTCAACCTCAGATAAAATAAATTAGTACAAATATCAAAAGAGGTACTACGTAAAAACGTAATACCTCTTTTTTCGTTCGGTTATGCCCAAAGGCGGAGGTAACTTATCGTGAGCCCTTTTGCATTATCTCCGGGAAGTCCGTGATGCACTGAACGTACATCGCGTATGCACCGAGAGTGTCGGGATGTACCTTGTCAGAGTAGAGCATACCCTCATACCAGGAGCTGCCCTTTTCCTCCGCACCAACCGCGAGTGCAAAATCGATATAGCGGTAGCCGGAGCTTCTTACCCACTCGTTCTTGTAGGACATATCGCGCTCGGGAACGTTGGGGGTGGTGGTGAGAATGGGAGTGATGCCCTTCGCGCTGCATATACTGAGAAATTCCTCCGTTGCGCTCTTGTAGCTTGCGTTGATGGCACCGTTGTCCGCGTCATTCATACCCATGCACCAAACGGCATATTTGGGTGTGCCGTGGTCGAGCAGGGTCTTGAAGTCCTTGAGGGCTGTTGCGGTATTCCTGCCGGGGTATGCGGAGAGAAGAATCTCGGTGTAGCCGTTGTTAATGAGGTATGAGGTCCAGCGAAGGGGGGAATTGGTGCTGAAGTAGGAGTCGCCGAAGAGCCATACCTCCTTCGAGAAGTCGAGGCAGTTCCAGCGCATCTGAACGTCGGTAATCTCGCTGTTCAGAGTTGTAGCGAATATATTTCCGTTCTGACCGCCCCAGCTGACCTCTGGGGAGACGTAAACACCGCCGCCCGTGCTAACTGTTATTTTAGCCTTGGCATAGGTCTGGTCGATTGCGATATTTACAAAGTCCTTGAGGGTAAGCCCGTGCTGGAGTGTGGTAACCGTCTCAAGGGAGGTGTAGTACTGATATACTCTTATCTCGGTTGCGGTGAGTTCAATGTAAGCACCGCCGTAGGATTTCTCGCCGTGACCGAGTCTGATGAGGTCGTCCTCGGAGAAGGATGCCTTCCTGAAGGAGAGGGTGAGCTGCTTATTTGCAAGCACGTGGTTCTCCTCCAGGTAGATGTAGTTGTTCTTGGGAAGTCTGTCCTTCCTTGCATAGATGCTGTCTGCGCCGAGGGTGGATGTGACAATAACGTCAGAAGTCTCACCCGAGGAGGAGCTGCCCGTGTTCGTAAGCCTCTTTACAATGGTGTAGATATCGTTAGCCGCTATCTCGGGTCTTACCGAAACTGCGGCAGCATCGGCGGTGAAGTAGCTCGCCCAGCTTGCAAAAAGCTCGGGGGCTGCGATCGTGATGAGCTCGAGGTGAGTCATGAGCGAGGATGAGTTGCCGAATGTGTCTATAAGCGCCTCAAACGTGCCGACAACAAACTCGTCGAGCGTGCCCTCAAAGGCAGAGTCTGCGTGATGCTTTCCGATGCCGACGGTGGTGCCGAGCATCTTGGTGCGCAGTGAGATATCAAACTCATATCCGTCAGTGAACGAAATCTTATATACCGAATAGACACTGTTGCCGTTGGTTGCCTCTCTGTCGAAGGCAACGCTCTCAACCGTTACCACGATAGTCGCATTTCTCTGCACGTCAAAGGTGGCGGTTGAGCCGTCGGAGTAGGTCATGGTATAGGTGTCGGAAAGTCCGTCGGGGGACTGCGCCGTCTTTTCGCAGCTCTGGATTCTTACAGTCTCTCCGAGCGCCTTGACGCCGGTTATAACTCCGTCGATAACCCAGTAGCCGTCGTTTGAAATCTCGACGGTAGCACCGTCCTTGCCGGGCGCACCGTCCTTGCCTGCCGCACCGTCCTTGCCTGCTGCGCCGTCCTGACCTGCCGCACCGTCCTGACCGACAGCGCGCGTCTCGGTCTTTTCACCGTTAATTATCCAGTAGCCGTCGGAGCTGATGGAGACGGTCGGGGTAATGCCCGCCTCGCCCTTCTCGCCCTGATCGCCCTTTTCGCCCTTCGGTCCCTGCTCGCCTGCGCAAGACGCGAGCACAACAACAAGCGTGAGCACAAGTGCCAGGATTGCTAAAAGCCTTTTTTTCATTTTCTTGTTCTCCCTGTGTTTGTATAATATAATTCTTTATACCCACATTATACCACCGAACGCGCGTATAGTCAAGCGAGGTGTAATCAAAAATCAAAAACAGATGCTTTTATTGACAAAGCGGTAGAAAAGTGGTAGAATAAAAGGGTAAATTCCGAATATGGAGGAATGCCATAATGAGAATACTTATCACCACCGACCTCTTCACAACGAGGACAAACGGTGTCGTTACCTCAACGCATAACCTTATCCACGACCTCAGACGCCGCGGCCACGACGTGCGCGTCATTACCTTCTCAAAGACGAAGGAAAGCTACGTCGAGGATGGGGTCTACTATATAAAATCTGCATCCCTCGAGTGGATATATCCCGAGCTCCGTATGCCCACCTCGCGTGCAGGTAAGTTCGTAAAGGAGATTGTCGCCTGGGGACCCGAGGTTATCCACACACAGTGCGAGTTCCTTTCCTTCGGCTTTGCAAAGCGCATAGCGAGGAGGACGGGAGCACCTATAATACATACCTACCACACGATGTATGAGGATTACGTCGGCTACGTCATCCCCTTCAAGCGCTTCGGTCGCTGGTGCGTCCGCAGATTCGTAACGCGCCGCCGCCTTCGTCGGGTGCACACAATAATTGCCCCCACTGCCAAGGTGCGTGACTACCTCGTTGACCGCTGTAAGGTGAAGAACAATACTGCCGTGATTCCGAGCGGTATATGCCTCGATAAGCACAAGACTCGCCTCACCGTTGAGGAGCGCAGAGAGGGCAGGGCTGCCTTTGGCTTTGACGACAGTCACACCGTCCTCATCAACCTCGGCAGACTCGGCACCGAGAAGAACCTCGAGGAGGTTATCGAGTATTTCTCCCGTGTTAAGGATAAGTATGATGGTGCTCGCCTGCTTATCGTCGGCGGAGGCCCTGCTCGCGAGAGCCTCGACAAGCTCGTCTCCGAGCTCGGTATCGGGGATAGGGTAGTGTTTGCCGGAATGGTTGACCCCGACACCGTAGCAAGATACTATCAGCTTGGAGACCTCTTTGTCTGTGCCTCCACCAGCGAGACCCAGGGACTAACCTATATCGAGGCGGCGGCAAACTGCCTGCCCCTCCTCTGTCGCAATGACCCCTGCTTTGAGGGGGTTGTTATCGACGGAGAGAACGGATACAGATATGAGAGCTTTGAGGAATATGCCGAAAAGCTCGACCTCATATTGTCCGACCCCGACTGGTGCAAGCGCGCGGGCGCGCGCTCGGGTGAGATATCCAACCTCTTCGACCGCACCGTATTCGGTGGCTCGGTAGAGTCGCTCTATCGCCTTGCCGCCTACGGAGAAGAGAAAAAGGATACCGCACAGGTATAGCAAAACAAAAAAGAGACTCCGAGAGGGAGTCCCTTTTTGAAAAAATTACTTGCTTGCAAGCAGGTCGCGAATCTGCTTCAGAAGCTCCTCGGTGGAGTTCTCCTTAGCGATTCTTGCCGCCTCAGCTGCAGCAGCCGCCTCAGCAGCCGCAGCCGCAGCCTCCTTAGCTTCCTTCTCGTCAAGGTATGCCTTAACAGCCTCCTTGTCGGAGAGCTTAATGCCTGCTGCTCTGAGCTCTGCTCTTACTTCCTTGGTGATCTTGCCCTTGATCTTTGCCTTGCCTTCTTTAACGTTGTTGATAAATCTGACAATGCTGAAGAGCACGAATGCAATGATGAGGAAGTTGAGAACTGCATTGATGAACGAGCCCCAGTCTATGTAGATAGAGTTTGCGAGGTCGATCTCCGAGGTTGCATTGCCTGCCTCGTCGAGGACGTAGGACGTCTTGAGGAAGGTGAACATCTCCTTGAGAGAGTCAGCTCCGAGAATCAGTGCGAGCACCCAGTTGATTATGGGCTTAAGGATGAAGTTGGTGAGTCCGTTTACAATAGCGGTAAAAGCACTACCAACAGTAACACCGACAGCCATGTCAATAACATTGCCGCGGGTAATGAATTTCTTGAATTCGCCAAAAAACTTTTTCATAGCCTTCTCCTTTCTGAAAATTGCGTATTAAATACGAACATAATTATAACTCCGCGAGGGAATTTTGTCAATACATTAGTAAAAAAGTGAGGATATAAAAATGAAACCGAAGGTAAGACTGAACGAAAATGCCGAGGTAGTCAAAACCGTCCGCGAGGGCCTCAAAGCAAAGGGAGGATACTGCCCCTGCCGCCTCGAGCGCACGGAGGACACCAAGTGCATCTGCCGCGAATTCCGCGAGCAGTTAGCAGACCCCGAGTTTGAAGGATACTGTCACTGTATGCTCTACTACAAGGAGAAATAAGAAAAAAGAGTGTCGGAGGACACTCTTTTTTCATTTATAGGTCAATCTCGAGGAACACCGCGCGCTCCGTTTTGCCGAAGTCGAGCGAGAGTCGCTCGCCCTCGAGCGAGATGCGGACGGGGGAGGACGTGGGGTAGGCAACCCTTGCCGCCTTTGCCTTCTGCCCCAGCTCAACCGAGAATGCGCTCTCGCCGTGGAGGCACCATACAGCGAGGTATATCCTCTCCTCGGTGATGAGACCTGCCGCCACGTGGGGCGCACCGTAGGTCGTGAAGCCCTCGGGGAAGTAGGGATGCGCCTTGCGCTTTACCTCCGTGAGGGTGTCATAGTATTCGATACCCTCCCTGATGAGGGCGCGCTTCTTCTCCGAGAGGAGGTCAACGTGGCTTGCCAGGTGCATCCTGCCGAGCAGGCTGTTTACCATATTTAAAACTATTCTGTCCTCGGAGATATTCTCCTCGACCCACTCCTTATCCTTGTCGAAAACCTCGATTTTGTCGGTAGCAACGGGATAGCTCCATACCGCCGCCTGCTCGGGCACCACCGCCGCGAGGATATTGCCCGCAATATAGGGGTAGCAGAGATAGTTTATCTGGTCGGAGGTTGATACGAGAGAATATTCGGAGAGGGACTTGTAGTCTAATCTCATACCGCCCGAGGCACAGCCCTCAAAGATAACGTCGGGGAAGCGCTCGGTCATCTCGCGCACCCAGCCGAGGAATGCATCGGCACATTCCATAAGTCCCTCGGCTGCCGAGAATGCAAGATAGTCGGTGCCTACTCCGCAGTCCTGGTTGTAGTCGAATTTTATGTAATCTGCGCCGTAGTCCTCTACCATGCGACGTATCGTCTCGCTCATATATTCGCGCACCTTCGGTGAGCGATAGTCGAGGAAGTGTCTGCCCATCACGGAAAGGCGCTTGCCGTGCCTCTGCATAAAGCAGCTGTCGTCGTAATAGTCCAGCATCTCGGTGCACTTGATGCCGATTATCTCGGGCTCAATCCACAGTCCCGCCTTCATACCGAGAGAGCGGATGTAGTCTGTGGTCTCTCTCACCCCGAGAGGAAATCTTGCGTGGCTTTCCTTCCACTGACCGACGTAGGGATATATCCCTTTTCCGGGCTCCTCGTTGTGCCAGCCGCAGTCGATAACGTAGTATTTCACGCCGAGCTTTGCCACCTCCGGTGCTAGTGCGCGAGTGTTCTCTGCGGTTGGACTGTCCCACGATAAATGCATATATTCGTTGAAAATCGTAGGCAGAGTTGCATCCTTGTCGGAATGGCGGACAAGCGCACGTCGGTAATCCGTCATCCCCGCTATCACGTCGTGCACGCTCGCCTCGGCAACGATTGCCACCGTCGGGCTGACGAATTTTCCGTCCCTTCCGAGGCAGACCTCAAAGCCGCCGAAGGGGAGTGTGGGGCCGCCGAGCCACAGATAATATTTCTCGTTTTTGTCGGCTATCTCGAGGTACCAGGAGGCGCTGCTCTCAATCTCGAACATAAGAGATGCCCCCGTTTTTCTATCCTCGATGATGCCCTGAGGCAGAGCCTCCTTCGTCGACCAGCTGCCCACGTTGCAGATGCCAATGCGCTTCTGGCTGTGGTCGTTCGCGCGGAAGAGCCCCTCCTCGCGGAAGGTGCGACTGATAGGCTGACACTCGGCGTGGTGGCTCTGTGTAAAACGGGTGAAGGAGAGTGAGTCGGTCTCGTCTATCGAGCCGATTCCGCCGAGCACGAATGCCGACGCCTCCTCGATTATAATATCACCGTTCGAGATGTTTTTGACCTCGGTATATATCCGGGTCACCGAGCCGTAGCGAACGAGGTGCGTAACAGTCTGTACCTTCTCCGAGCGCTGTACTATATCAAGGCTCTCCTCGCTCAGGGTGTGTGTAACGTAGCGGAGGCGATCACCCTCGGAGGAGCTTGTCATTTTTGCACCCATATGAGTATCCTTATGCTCGCCCGCAAGATGCACCTCGACAAAGCATTCGCCCTCCTCGGAGAGAGCGATATCTCCGTACCGAGTGAGCCTTATGCGCCCGTCCTTTATGAGAAAGTTAAGCCCGTTAAATTCAATATTCATAAGAAATCTCTCCTTTTTTTTGTTGCTTAAATTATACATAATTTACCCTGCCGTGTCAATATGCTACGGCGGTTTATTTTAAGTTTAGCCCGAGAGGATATAATAAAAGAACGAATTTAAGAAAAGCCCTTTATTTTTTCATAATTGGGTTGTATAATATACTTATCGGAGGAATAGAAAATGGTTAATATTCTGATAGTTGACGACGATAGAAATATACGCTTCGTTCTGCGCGAGGTGCTGGAGCTTGCCCGCTTCAACGTATTTGAGGCGCGTGACGGTGCGAGTGCCCTGGAGGTCTATGAGCGCGAGCACGTCGACCTCGTCATAGTAGATATAATGATGCCCGGTATGGACGGGTATGAGTTCACGCGTGAGCTCCGGGAGGCAGACGCGCGCCTTCCGATACTTATGATATCGGCAAAGCAGATGCCCGAGGACCGCAAGCGCGGCTTTGCCGTCGGCATCGACGACTATATGTCCAAGCCCCTCGACCCCGAGGAGCTTATACTGCGCATAAAGGCTCTTCTTCGCCGCGCAAATATAGAGAGCGAGAGAAGAATAAAAATAGGGGAGGTCGTGCTCGACTATGATGCCTACACCGTCACGGGTCACGGCACGGTACAGGAGCTGCCGCAGAAGGAGTTCCAGCTCCTCTACAAGCTCCTCTCTTACCCCGACAAAATATTCACGAGAATTCAGCTTATGGACGAAATTTGGGGTGTCGACTGTGAAACGGGCTGGGAAACGGTTACCGTCCATATCGGCAGACTCCGCAAGAGATTTGAGGGCTGGGAGGAGTTCGAGATTGAGAACATCCGCGGCCTCGGCTACAAGGCAGTGAGGAAGGTATGAAAAACAGGTTTGAAAAAACAAAAAAGAGGCTTAAATACCTCTATGCCGTGGGTATCGCTGCCGTGCTCCTGCTCTCCAGCTGGATAACGACGAGCGTCGAGTTTATGCTCAAATCCTTCGGTATTTTATCGGAGGAGGCTCTTGAGAACTCCTGGTATATCGTCGGATTTGTGTCGGCGGTTACCTGCGCCATTATCGGCTTTGCGCTCTCGGGACTGACGAACCGCTTTATCCTTCGTCCCATCAACGTCCTCCTCGACGGCATGGACTCCCTCGCGGGCGGCAACTTCGCCAAGAGACTCGATTTCGGCAAGAATGAGGCGTTTGCCGCCCTTGCCGAGAGCTTTAATGCCCTCGCAGAGGAGCTTTCAAAAACCGAGATACTCCGCAACGACTTTATAAACAACTTCTCTCACGAGTTCAAAACACCCATCGTGTCGATAAAGGGGCTTATCAGCCTATTGGAGAGCGGCAGGGTACCGCCCGAAAAGGAGAAGGAGTATCTGGCTATAATTGAGGAGGAGATAGACCGTCTCTCCTCTATGACCACCAACGTCCTCATGCTCACCAAGATTGAGAATCAGGGCATCCTCACCAACAACTCGAGCTACAATCTCTCCGAGCAGATTCGCACCTGCATCCTCCTCGAGGAGAGAAAGTGGACGGAGAAGAAGCTCGAGCTTTCGCTCGACTTTGACGAATATACCGTCAGGGCGACCGAGGACCTTATGAAGCAGGTATGGCTAAACCTTATTGACAACGCCATCAAGTATTCGCCGCGCGGAGGCGAGCTTCGCATCGAAATAGGACGCATCGGCGGATACCTGGAGGTTTCCGTAATCAACAGCGGCAACAGGATAAGCGAGGAGGACCTTTCCAAGATATTCACCAAGTTTTACCAGGCGGACAAATCCCGTTCCAAGTCGGGCAACGGCATAGGACTCTCCATCGTCAAGAGCATAGTCGAGCTCCACGGTGGCACAGTCCGCGCCGAGAGCGCGGAAGGGAAGAACACCTTCACCGTAAGAATCCCCGCCTAAACCAAAAAGCGCTCCGTGCGGAGCGCTTTTTTTATATCAGCTTAACCTTGATTCCGTGCTTTATCGCATAGTCGGCAATGCATGAAAGCTCGGGCGCCGTGACAACAAGCTCGCCATGACAGCCGTCAAAGACGCCCTTTCCTATGCTGATAAGCTCGTCCGAGGCGACAACGCTCACAAGCGAGGCGCACCCCTTAAAGACGTAATCGGATATGCAGCTGACCGCGTCGGGCACAGCAATGCTGCCAAGTCTCTCACAGCCCTCAAACGAGCTTCGTCCGAGATAGGTAACAGAGTGGGGCAGGACAACGTCCTCCAGGTTGTAGCACCCTGCAAAGGCATAGTCGGCAATGAAGCGGACGGGCTCGGGAATCACGATTCTGTCGAGCGCCACGCAGTCAGCGAATGCGAACTCCGCGATAATCTCGACCGAGCCGTCATTCGGTATAACGCTGCCGCAGCAGCCGAGCACCACGGCACGGCGATAACCGTCAATCACGCAGCTTCCGTCGCTGAAATACTTCTTGTTGCCTGCCACCACCTCGATTTTCTCGAGCTGACAGCAGTCCGATACCGCGTAAGCTCCTATCTCGCTCACCGACGTGGGTATCGTTATGCTCTTAACCGCCCGACACCCCCCGAACGCAAAGCCCTCGATAGCCACAACCCCCTCGGGTATAACCGCGTGTGCCTCCTCGCCCACGTACCTCTTCAGCCTTCCGTCCTCTATTATAAAGTCACTCAATCTGCTCATATATATCCGTCTCCGATTGTAAATTCATCAGTAACATAATTATAATACAATCCCCCCACAATGTCAAGCCACCCAACCTCGCAAAAGAGGGGGGGAGGGGTATGCGTGTTATCCTTAGCGGAGAACACGCATAACTAAGTTTGCCCTTACGGGCAAGTGAAGTTTACTGCGTAAGTGAAGTTATCCTGCGGATAGTGAAGTTTTGCCTTCGGCAAAGTGGGCAAGCTTAACTTCACTTGTGCGTAACACAAACTTCACTAGAGGGGGTTGACAGAATAAAGCCATCGGTGATTTCGTGTCCGCCATAGGCGGCAGCCTCCAATTCCTTGTGGAGGCTGTCGAAAGCACCTGCGGTGCGCAGTATGAGGTTGATTGACAGAGAAAAGCACGTGCGCACCCTTTAACGCCAGATACCGCCGTAGGCGGTATGCGAACCCCGCGACATTCGTCGCAGGGTTCGTTACCGACCGACTGCGATAAAAAAGAAGCACTCCGTGATTGGAGTGCTTCTTTTTTGGCGCAGAGGGAGGGATTCGAACCCTCGTGTGCTTTTGGCACAAACTGATTTCGAGTCCGTTCGGCAACTTGGAAGTTATCGAACAATGCTACCTCAATCCCGCCATATTTTAGAAGTTGTTTTCCAACTCTTAAATGCTTCCGCTGCGTTGAGTTCTCTCCTTGAATTTTGGAGAGAAGGTCAAACACGATGGCGTTATTATAGCACAAAAACGCACGAAAATCAAGGGGTTTTGAGAAAATAATACCATTGTTAATATAAGTTTTTGAATAAAGTAGTCTAATTGGAACTTGACGGAATTATCTCCCTTTTGTTGATAACTGCCCGTCAAAATAAGAGCAATTCGAACTCACCAAA
>JAFQOP010000019.1 GCA_017403155.1 Clostridia bacterium
GACGGCGGTGCTATGCACCCTGCACCGCTTGGCGGTGCACTCGCGGAGCAATCTGCGCGCGCCTCTCTGATAAGCGAGCTTATCGACTCGGCTTCGCTTGATTATATTTCCGTAGCTCTTACAGGCTGAGCTAATGGTCCGTATTAAATTGTAAGTTAGGTAGGGAAGGACCGACCGGTTATGCTCCTTGTGAGTCTGCCGTCCGTGACGGCGGTGCTATGCATCCTGCACCGCTTGGCGGTGCACTCGCGGAGCAATCTGCGCGCGCCTCTCTGATAAGCGAGCTTATCGACTCGGCTTCGCTTGATTATATTTCCGTAGCTCTAACAGGCTGAGCTAATGGTCCATATTAAATTGTAAGTTGGGGGAGGCGGCTGATTACGTTGCGACTGTGTTGCGTCCCTGCTATCTAACTACTGTATTATAGCAGACTAATATGAACAAATCATAAACAAACAGTGAACATTCATTTAAAAAGAGGAGTTGATATAATAGAGCCTGCGCGTATCCTACGATTTGTTCTGGACTACGTTGTTGCGCAGTAATGGGAGGAGAGGGCAAAATGCTTGGAGAATTGAATTTTAGTTCTTTTTTGCCCTAAAGGGGCAAAAAAATACAAAATATTTTATATATTTTATTGACAAGTGTGGAAATGTATGTTAAAATGGATTTGTAAAATATTTTAAATATTTAAATATATTATTATATTAAGGAGAAAAAAAGACATGCCTGAGATTAAATATGAGGTAGTTGAGACAATCGGCATTGTCAGCGAGGGCAAGAATGGCTGGAACAAGGAGCTTAATCTCATCAGCTGGAACGAGAGAGAGCCCGTGTACGATATCCGCACCTGGTCTCCCGACCATGAGAAGATGGGCAAGGGTATCACCATTTCGGTCGAAGAGGCAAGAGCGCTTCGCGATATGCTCAACGGTCTGAAGCTCGATTGATTTTTTGCGTATTACAGGCAAAGGGGAGTGCAATGCTGCGCTCCCCTTTTATTTTACACGGCATACGGCATATCCTTGAAATATGACAATAAATGTTTGCATATAATCCGCTTGGCGGCAATGCTTTGATACGCGCTCCTGCCGTGACGATTGAGGAGCTGCTGCAGCCCTTTCTTCTCTCTTTGCTATCGTGGCGTGAGGGTGTATGTGCACCCAAATTGATAAAACAGTGGCTTGTTTAGGCGCGGGCGCAACGTGCACAAAAAAAAGAGTTATTTTTGTATAAAATGTAGAAGTTACGCGCACGTAACTTTTATCACCTTGACTTAATACCATTTTTGTGGTATATTACATTTGACAAAGTGGCGTAATAACTGATGCCAGATTGTGCATCCTGTTGCGGAGGCACATGGGCAGTAGCTGCGTCGAGGGCACTAGCCAACGGTTATTGCCGTGTTCGGTCGTATCAGGGTGTTACAATACTTTTCCTCCGTTCGTGAGCCGTTACGGATGGGGAAAAATTTTTACGGCAAATTCAGAAAAGGAGAAAAAACATGAAAAAGAAGATTCTTTGCTTGCTTCTTGCTCTCGTGATGGTTGTGGGCATGGTTGGCATTCTTGCTTCTTGCGGTGGCGAAGAAGAGCCCTGCACCGAGCACGTTGACACCAATCCCGCTGACGGTAAGTGCGACGTATGTGGCGAAACCGTTAAGACCGATGAGGGCGGAAACAACAACACTCCTTGCACGCAGCATGTAGACACCAATCCTGCTGACGGTAAGTGCGACGTATGTGGCACAACCGTACAGGTTGAGGGCGGCGGCGAGGAAGACGTGTGTGATCACATCGACGACAACTTCGACGAGAAGTGCGACCTATGCGGCGAGTCCATGGGCACGGGTTCGGGTGCTGACTGCATCCATGAGGACCTCGACCTTGATGACGCTTGCGACCTGTGCGGCGCAGATATGTCTGTTAAGGTAGTTATGAAACCCCTCTGGAACAGCGCTACCATTATTATGCAGCTCAACCGCAGTGATAACCAGGCAGAGCTTTCGTCCGAGCTTGAGAGATACATAGCCGGCACGACTGACGATGCTAAGGACGTTGACTCCAAGGTTGACGTAAGAAACTATGCGGCTACTCAGGAAACGAAGGTTACTCCCGACTACAGATACTGGTCCAACCTCTCTAACTATGACTGGGGTAAATCTATCGACAGAATCGGTGAGATCGTAACCTCTACCACCATCAAGGAAGCTCCCGACGTATATTCTACGTTCATCTACGATATCGTAGGTGCATCCGTTAAGGGCTACCTTGCAAACCTCAAGGGAACCTCCCGCGGTGAGGGCGAGCTCAGAGGCAAGAACTACTTCGAGTTTGTTTATGACAGAGCAAACTATGAGAGCACCTACAAGCAGACCGGTGAGGACCGCGGCTTCATGTACGAGTGGATGGAGTCCGTTACCCTTTCCCAGTCCAAGATGTATGCTCTTGCATCCGACTATTTCATCGACATGGTTCGTGCATTCTTCATGATCCCTGTAAACGTTGAGATGCTCGAGGGTGTTGGCGAGGACATCACCGGCGACCTTGACGATAGCGGCGAGTTTACCATCGACGACTTCTACCTCCAGGTTAAGAACGGCGAGTGGACATATGACCTTCTTATGGAGTATGCGCTCGAGGTTTACCAGAACGACGGTAACCCCAACACCGTAGATCCCTGGCTTGGCGATACACGCATTGGCTTTGCAATGGCTGACGGAGGTGTTGCAAACTCCGGTATCATCTACACCTCCTCCGTAACCGTTATCCACAAGGAGTGGAACGAGACGAGAAACGACTACGATTACTACTACCCCGAGACCAACGATGCTCTTGCAGACCTTGCTGACGCTATCACCGGTCTGTTCGAGGCAGAGGGCGTAATTCTCGTTCACGACACCACCGCTACCAAGGGTGTTTATGACATCTCCTCCTTCGGCGAGTCTCACCTCAAGGCTATCCGTGACAGATTTACCAAGGGCTCTATTCTCTTCGGTGATATCATGATGGTTGGCGCACTTGAGTTCAATGAGTACCAGGAGATGGGCGAGGGCGCATTCGGTGTTGTTCCCGTTCCGATTTACCATGATAACATTGATGACGAGGGCAACGCTATCGACAGATACCTTACCCAGATCCACAACGTTGGACGTCCCGGCGGTATCGCATACAACACCAAGAAGTTCGTAGAGTGCACTGCATTCCTTAACTATCAGTCCACCCACTCTACCGAGATTCTTAACACCTACTACACCTACGAGCTTTGCTTCGGCGCAGCAGGCGGTGCAGCAGGTACTGTTGACATGCTTAACTACCTTCGTGCTAACGTACGTACCTCCTTTGATAAGGCAATGGAGGACGCTATGGGTATATTCGATGCAACCTCTACTCCCTACAAGGTAACCGTTATGATGAACGGCGGTTCTGAGGCTCTTTACAGCGATGACTTCAAGATCACCAACTTCGCTAACGACTATGCATCTGCACTTCCCGAGAAGAAGGGCTTCCTTGAGGACCTTATCGGCTACTTCCAGTCTGCTAAGGACTAATTAAAAGGAAAAACGAATATTTGCGGCGAGGCTCCACGGAGCCTCGCCCTTTCTTTTCTTCTTTGTACTTGAAAGATATAAAATTATATGATAAAATAAAGAAGAATAAAGACGCGGCATCTGTCGCAGAGCAAAGGAAGAGAAAAATGAGAATAATTCTGGCATCAAAGTCCCCGAGGCGAAGGGAGCTGCTCGGCACCCTTGCGAGGGAGTGGGGCTTTGAGTTTGAAATAATAACGGCACCGACCGACGAGTGCCTGTATGCAGAGGCGCCCGAGACGGGCGTCGGCACACTCGCGGTGCGCAAGGGGGCAGCTGTTGCGGCGTTTCACCCCGATGCGTTGATAATATCCTCTGATACTCTCGTCGATCTCGACGGCAAACCGCTCGGCAAGCCCGAGGACGCGAGCGAGGCCACCGAGATGCTAAATAAGCTGTCCGGAAGGTCGCATTTTGTTCACACGGGTATTGCTGTACACTATCGCGGCTCGGTTTTCTCGGGCGTTGCCACCACGGCGGTTGAGTTCCGTGCACTTGAGGAGGGCGAGATACGCGAGTACGTCCTGTCGGGCGAGCCGATGGACAAGGCGGGTGCCTACGGGATACAGGGCGCTGCAGGCGCCTTTGTGAAGGGGATTGACGGAGAATTCGATACCGTCGTTGGCTTTAACCTGACCCTGCTGAGACGCCTTATGAAGGAGGCGGCACCCGTGGAATTTGGAGGCAAGGATGACTAAAAAGGAGAAGAAAACACTTGCGGTGAGCATTGTCGCAAGACTGCGCGAGGTGTATCCTACAGCCGAGTGCGCGCTGGAATACGGCGGTGACCCCTGGCGCCTGCTCGTTATGGGGAGGCTGTCGGCGCAGTGCACCGACGAGAGGGTGAACATTGTGTGCCGCGAGCTCTTTCGCCGCTTTCCCGACGCGCGTGCGATGGCGGAAGGTCCTCTGTCGGAGATTGAGAGCATTGTAAAGCCCTGCGGACTCTATAAAATGAAAGCTAAAAATATAATGGACTCCTCCCGTATCCTGATTGACGAATACGGGGGAGAGCTGCCGCGGGATATGGACGAGCTCCTTCGCTTCCCCGGAGTGGGGCGCAAGATTGCAAACCTTCTTATTGGAGATATATTCGGAATGCCCGCCATTGTGGCGGATACCCATTGCATCAGAATCTCTGCCAGACTCGGTCTGTATCCCGAGAGCGAGAAACGGCCCGAGCAGGTAGAGCGCATACTGCGTGAGCTTATCCCGCCCGAGGAGGGGGCAGACTACTGCCACAGAATAGTATTCTTTGGGAGAGAATGGTGCACAGCGCGCTCCCCGAGGTGCGAGTGCTGTCCGCTTTCAGACCTCTGTACCAAGAGAAAAAGGGAGGGGTAGTGTGGAAAAGAAGAAAATAAAATACCCCGTAATCGTCGAGGGTAAGTATGACAAAAATACACTTATGCAGATATTCGACGCCCACGTTATCACCCTCTCGGGCTTCGGCATCTTCAACTCGAGGGAGAAGCAGGCGCTGCTCCGCAGGCTCGCCGCCGACGGTATTATCATCCTCACCGACTCGGACGGAGGGGGCAGGCAGATCCGTTCCTTCCTGCTCGGCATTCTACCGCCAGAAAGGGTACACAACGCCTATATCCCGAGGGTGGAGGGCAAGGAAAAAAGGAAGACAAGGGCGTCCCGCTCCGGCCTTCTCGGCGTCGAGGGAATGAGCCGCGAGGTGCTCGAAAGGGTGCTCGCTCCATTTGTGATAGATGGGGGGCGTGGCGAATTATCGGCAAAAAATGAGCAAAGGGAAATAACCAAGCTCGACTTCTTTCAGGATGGATTCTCGGGGGGCGAGGACTCGTCCCTGCGCCGCCGCGCGCTTGCCGAACGCTTTGAGCTGCCACCCGATATGACGGCAAAGGCGCTGCTCGAGGCACTCAACCTGCTCGTAGGCTATTCCGAGTACAAAGCAGCGGCTTTGTCCTTGAAATGAGGATTCATTTAAAATATATATATTTTATTTGCAAAACTATTTACTTTTTCGCCCTTTTGTGATATAATGACTCTATGGGTTTGCTCTTGTAAGGAGCGAGCGTGTAGGCTGCGCCTACCGAAATCGAAGATTTTCCATAAGAGCATTGTCATAACACAGGTCGTGTTGTGACACGACACGAAGGGCGGAGCCCTTCTGCAAGCCGAAAACGGCTTGTGTATCTGTGTTATGATATATCCTTATTTGAGGCAAAACTCACTTTAGGTAAAAGAAAATAAAAAATATTATATGGAGGAAAAACCAATGATAGAAAGAAAGAAAATTTCTATGGACGGTAACACAGCGGCTGCACACGTATCGTATGCATTCACTGAGGTTGCCGGAATCTATCCCATCACTCCCTCGAGCCCCATGGCAGAGGTAACAGACACATGGTCTGCTTCCAACAAGAACATCTTTGGCGAGCCCGCGAAGAACATCTTCGGCGAGAACGTAAAGGTTGTTGAGATGCAGTCCGAGGCAGGTGCCGCAGGTACCGTACACGGCTCTCTTGCAGCAGGCGCACTTACCACCACCTACACCGCATCCCAGGGTCTTCTTCTTATGATCCCCAATATGTACAAGATCGCCGGTGAGCTTCTTCCTTGCGTTATTCACGTATCTGCAAGAGCAGTTGCTTCCCACGCTCTTAACATCTTCGGTGACCACTCCGACGTTTACGCATGCCGCCAGACCGGTTTTGCTATGATGGCAGAGACCAACGCGCAGGAGATTATGGACCTCGGCGCAGTTGCTCACCTCGCTACCATCAAGGGCAGAGTACCCTTCCTTAACTTCTTCGACGGCTTCCGTACCTCCCACGAGATTCAGAAGGTTGCCGCTTGGGACTACAAGGACCTCGCAGAGATGGTTGACTTCGATGCAGTTACCGCATTCCGCAACCGTGCTCTCAACCCCGAGACTCCCGTAATGCGCGGCTCGGCTGAGAACGGCGATATCTTCTTCCAGCACAGAGAGGCGTGCAACAGCTACTATGATGCACTTCCCGCTGTTGTTGAGGAGTATATGGACAAGGTTAACGCAAAGCTCGGCACCGATTACAAGCTCTTCAACTACTACGGTGCTCCCGATGCAGACAGAGTTATAATCGCTATGGGCTCTGTTTGTGACGTTGCTGAGGAGGTTATCGACTACCTTCTTGCAAAGGGCGAGAAGGTTGGTCTTGTAAAGGTAAGACTTTACCGCCCCTTCGTTGCTGCAAAGCTCTCCGAGGCTATTCCCGCTACTGCAAAGTGCGTAGCAGTTCTTGATAGAACCAAGGAGCCCGGCTCTCTTGGCGAGCCCCTTTACCTCGACGTTATCGCATCCCTTGCCGAGGTTGGCAGAACCGGTCTCACGGTTGTAGGCGGCAGATACGGTCTTGGCTCTAAGGACACCACTCCCGCATCCATCTTTGCGGTTTATGAGAACCTTGCTAAGGATGCTCCCAAGAACCACTTCACCATTGGTATCGTTGACGACGTAACCAACCTCTCTCTTGAGGAGAAGGCTGCTCCCGATACCGCTCCTCAGGATATGGTACAGTGCAAGTTCTGGGGTCTTGGCGGCGACGGTACCGTTGGTGCAAACAAGAACTCCATCAAGATTATCGGTGACCACACCGACAAGTATATTCAGGCGTACTTCCAGTACGACTCCAAGAAGACCGGCGGTATCACCATCTCTCACCTGCGCTTCGGTGATTCCCCCATCAAGTCCTCTTACTACATCAACAAGGCAGACTTCGTTGCTTGCCACAACTCCGCATATCTTGCAAAGTATGATATGATCTCCGACGTTAAGCCCGGCGGTACCTTCCTTCTTGACTGCCAGTGGACGGATGCTGAGCTCGATGCTCACCTTCCCAACGACGTTAAGAGCTATATCGCTAACAACAACGTTAAGTTCTACACCATCAACGCTACCAAGCTCGCTATCGACCTCGGTAACGCAAAGGTTAAGAACACCGTTCTTCAGTCCGCATTCTTCACCCTTGCTAACATCCTCCCCGTTGAGGAGGCAAACGGCTACATGAAGTATATGGCAACCAAGTCCTACCTCAAGAAGGGACAGGCTATCGTTGACCTCAACCATGCAGCTATCGACGCAGGTAAGGATGCTATCCACGAGGTAGCAGTTCCCGCAGAGTGGAAGAACGCAGGCAAGACCGCTCCCGCAGCAAAGGTAGAGGGCAAGAGAGCAGAGCTCGTTGACTTCGTTAACGATATCGTTGTACCTGTTGGTGCTATGAAGGGCGACAGCCTCTCCGTATCCGCATTTACCAAGTATGCAGACGGTACCTTCCCCCAGGGCTCCGCAGCTTATGAGAAGCGCGGCGTTGCCGTAAGTGTTCCTCAGTGGAATCCCGAGGCTTGTATCCAGTGTAACAACTGTGCGTTCGTATGTCCTCACGCTTGTATCCGTCCCTTCGCTATGACCGAGGAGGAGGCTGCAGCAGCACCCGAGGTTACCAAGTTCGCAGCAAAGCCTGTTATCAAGACTAACTACAAGTTCACCATGTCCGTATCTCCCCTCGACTGTATGGGTTGTACGCTCTGTGCTAAGGCTTGTCCCGTTAACAACAATCCCAAGATGGGCACCGCAATCGAGATGAAGCCCATCGCTACTCAGCTTGAACAGCAGGCTGCATACGACTACGCAGTTGCAAAGGTTTCCGAGAAGCCCGAGCTCATCAGCGTAACCGTTAAGGGCAGCCAGTTCAAGCAGCCCCTCCTTGAGTACTCCGGCTCCTGCGCAGGCTGTGCCGAGACCTCTTATGCTCGTCTCGTTACTCAGCTCTTCGGTGAGAGAATGTATATCTCCAATGCAACCGGCTGTTCCTCCATCTGGGGTGGCTCCGCTCCCGCAACTCCCTACACCGTAAACAATGCGACCGGCAGAGGTCCCGCATGGGGCAACTCCCTCTTCGAGGACAATGCTGAGCACGGTCTCGGTATTCACATCGCTCAGAAGACCATCCGTGAGAAGCTCATAAACAAGGTTGCAGAGATGGCACAGTCTGACAAGGCATCCGCTGAGTTCAAGGCTGCTGCTGAGGCATACCTTGCATCCAAGGATGACGGCAAGGCAAATGAGGCTGCTACCAAGGCTCTCGTTGTTGAGCTTGAGCGTGCTGCAGCTGCAGGCTGCCCCACCGCTCCCGCAATCCTTGCTGAGAAGCAGTTCCTCTCCAAGAAGAGCGTATGGATCTTCGGTGGTGACGGTTGGGCATACGATATCGGCTTCGGCGGTCTTGACCACGTGCTTGCATCGGGCGAGGACGTAAACGTATTCGTATTCGATACCGAGGTTTACTCCAACACCGGTGGACAGGCATCCAAGGCATCCAACATCGGTCAGGTTGCTCAGTTCGCAGCAGCAGGTAAGGCAATCGGCAAGAAGAATCTTGCTGAGATCGCTATGTCCTACGGCTACGTATACGTTGCACAGATCGCTATGGGCGCTGATATGAACCAGACCCTCAAGGCAATCGCTGAGGCAGAGGCTTATAACGGTCCCTCCCTTATCATCGGCTACGCTCCCTGCGAGATGCACTCCATCAAGGGCGGCATGCAGAACTGCCAGGCTGAGATGAAGCGCGCAGTTGAGGCAGGCTACTGGCAGATGTTCAGATTCAACCCCGCTCTCAAGGCAGAGGGCAAGAATCCCTTCTCCCTCGACTCTAAGGAGCCCACCGCTTCTTATCAGGACTTCATCAACGGCGAAGCTCGTTACACCAGACTTGCTCAGGCATTCCCCGAGCGTGCTAAGGAGCTCTTCGCAAAGGCAGAGGAGACTGCAAAGGCGAAGTATGAGCGTCTCAAGAAGCTCGTTGAATTCTACAACGTATAATTTTGGTGATATTTCCCGTTTTCCGACAAGCTCGCAATAGCTTTCTATTGCTTCGGTCGGAAGAACGAAAAATCTCCCTCAAAATTCCATGAAGGTGATATTTCCCGTTTTCCGACAAGCTCGCAATAGCTTTCTATTGCTTCGGTCGGAAGAACGAAAAATCTCCCTCAAAATTCTTCCGTTGTGGAAGGATTAGCAAAAATATAAAAAGCCACCGAGGTGAAAATCTCGGTGGCTTTCCTTATGATTATATAACGCTTGCGTAGCAAGCATATCACGAGCCGAAGGCTCTATATCACGAATCCGCCGTGCGGATTCCATATCACGGAGCGAGTGCTCCAAACGTCGGAATCACGGAGCGAGTGCTCCATATTCAGGGCTTGCACGTGCCGCAGGGGACGTAGCCCTCTGCCTCGAGGTCCTCTCGTGTGCCCGTGTATTCCTGCTTGTTTTCCTCCTTCATTGTGCTGACACCGGAGCAGGTGGGCTTGTGGTATCTTTTTGTGGAGGTGTTGAGAATAAAGGTCTCGGACTCCTCGGGCAGCTCGCCGCCACCGGGGGTAATTGTGCCCTCGCCGTCTTCTACTCCGTCCTCGGTGCTGCTGTCGGGGGGCACCGTTGTTTCTCCGAGTGCGCTCGTGCCGTCGGCATAGTTGATGACGATACCCGGCTGGTAGTTGAACACGTAGACGCAGAAACAGATACCTGCACCGCCGTCCTCAACGCTGTATGCCTCCATAAGCACACCGCTGGCGACGAGGTTGTTTCCCTTGAACTCGGGGGTAACGCGATACATTACGTGATTCGACCTGTGTCCCTTCAGGTAGTCGGCAACCATATTCTCAAAGGGCAGCATGCCCTCGTTGTTCATATATTTTGTGCCTGTGATGAGGTTCTGCCTATTGGCATTTTCTGCCGTGAGCTGCCAGCCGATGAGGTGCGCGCGGTTGTATAGATAGCCGCCGTCAACGAGCTCGGGGTCGTATTCCTCCTGCTCCCAGCCCGAGGGCTTAACGTCCGAGATTGAGCCGCGCTTTTCTCCCTCCTTTGGCATGAGGTCGGTGCCGATGCACGCCATGGCGACGCCGCATCTGCCGAGTGAGTCGAGGGGTGAGTAGTGCTCATATGATTCGGAGACTATCTCGTCGGGTGTGAAGTAGGGAATATTGTCGTTTCGCACCTCGAAGGCTGCGAGGGGAGTCGGCTCATAGCTGCCGCCACCGTCGTTTCCCGGGAAGGGCAGACAGCCCGTAAGTGTGGCAAGAAGCAACAGAAGCGCGAGCAGCGAGGTGCCGAGCCTGAGTAAGCTTTTCATCGTTTATAGTCCTCCCGTGTAATTTTTTCGTGGCAGTCACCCTTGAATTCGCGCCTGCTGACAAGGCGCAGACCTGCCGCACCGACGTCAAGGTCACACCTCAGGTCGGAGGGGTAGTGTCTGTTCCACTTATATATGATAAGTCGGTCGATTTTGTCCGCATGAGCCCTCAGCGAGCCGCGCTCAACAAAGACAAAGGCGTCCCCGTCCTGCGTCTGCATAGGGTCGGGCAGGGAAATCACGCTTGCCGAGCTGCTCTCAAACAGCTCCTCCGAGTAGTCGGATATATACAGAATGCCATCGTCCACCACTCGCTCGATGTCCGCGATAACGCGCACGTCTGAGCTCTGGCGGCGATTGTTAAAAGCCATGCCGCCTCTGTCGTCGAGGCAAATAATAACGGTCATATTTTCTCTCCTCTCTATTTCTCTTGAAACTATTTTACCAACAAATCGAAAACATTTCAATAGTCTTTTTGCCATCACAGAAAAATATTTATATTATGTTTAAATTTATTTAAAGTGAAATTGACACCTCACTATTGCAAAAGGCATAAAAGTATGATAAAATAAACTGAATTAGTATGTAAAAGGGAGGGCTTGGCTTTGAAAAAAATATTATTTGTGCTGCTTTTTGCAGCAACAGCCATATCGACACTCCTCCTCGCCTCCTGCTCCGAGGATCCGAAGGAGCCTGAGGTTACCGTATCCCTCTCGCGTGTTAACGTGGAGATGAGCGTGGGGGACGTCTACGTCCTTGAGGCATCGATATCTCCGCAGGATTACGAATCAGATATAAGCTGGTCCAGCTCTAACCCCACCGTTGCCACCTGTGAGGGTGGCGTTATCACTGCGCTCTCGCCCGGCAGATGCCACGTTACGGCAACGCTGGACAACGGAAAATACTTTGTATCCTACGTTACCGTAAGTGAAAAAACCGAGGTATATATGTATATGACGGTCGGAGAGACCGTGGAGCTCGACCGCAGAATGGCACCCTCCTTGGTGGGCGGTGTGTTTGGATGCACAGACACCACTGTGGCAAGCTGCACCGTGGACGGTGAGCGCGTTTTTATCAGTGCTTTGAAGGGCGGCAGAAGTAACGTTGTGATAACCGACGGGCGCAGCACCGTTACGGTATGCGAGATTGTTGTCCTCGCTGAGGAGAACAGCTACAACGTAACCGTCGACCTGCCCGATGCACCCATCTTTGTTCCGTATATTAAGAACAGCTACTCGACGGGGGTAACGGTAAGGGATATTGAGCTCAGCTATGACCTCTCTCGCGAGTATCTTGATAGCGGTCTTGTCAGAGTCAAGCTGACCTTCAGCTTTGAGAAGACCTATGACTCGGAGGGGGAGGACGCAGAGAATGCGACGGGCTTCACCTTTGAGATATACAGCGGCGAGAAGGAGGGCATCCTACGCAGCTATAACGTAACAGAGAGCGGCATTTCTGTGAATGAAGGGCTGCCCCTAACGTATGAATATGAATTTGATGCGGTGCTGGATGACGGCGACGGTGAGCGAAGCTTCACCTTTGTTATCGTCGGTGCCGAAAAGGAGGAAAATAAGTGAATTTAATAAGATCAAAGCTGTCAGAATCATTTATGTCGGTATTCCCGATAGCGATGATTGTGTTGGTGCTTTCGATGACACTTATACCCGAGTTTTCCTCCAACTTTATGATACTCTTCCTCTTCGGTGCGACGTTCCTCATAATAGGCATGAGCCTATTTACGATGGGTGCGGAGATGTCGATGCAGCCACTCGGCACCAAGATAGGTGCATCGATGGCAAAATCGGCAAAGGTATGGCTCATAGCCTTCGTATCCTTTATCATAGGTATCGCCATAACGGTATCCGAGCCTGACCTTACCATTCTTGCAGGGCAGATATACGGCGGCGACGCAGAGCTGCAGAAGTGGATACTCATATTTACAGTAGGTGTGGGCGTGGGTATATTTCTCATTATAGCGGTGCTTCGTATCGTATTCGGTATAAATCTCAACGTGATTCTCGTTGCGTTCTACGTTGTGGCGCTTGTGCTGTCCTTCTTCCTCCCCGATGAGTTCAAGCCTCTGGCGTTCGACTCGGGCGGAGTAACGACAGGACCGATGACCGTACCCTTCATTATGTCGCTCGGTGCAGGTGTATCTGCAGGACGGCGAAACAAGGAGGGCGGAGCCG
Organism: Clostridia bacterium; assembly: GCA_017403155.1. Taxonomy (GTDB): domain Bacteria; phylum Bacillota; class Clostridia; order Oscillospirales; family CAG-272; genus UBA1740. Next base: position 12,930 of record JAFQOP010000019.1, read on the forward strand.
ACTCCTTCGGCATCACAGCCCTTTGCAGCATAGGACCGATAATCGCCGTTATAGTGCTCGGCATTGTTACCGCGTCTATGGGCGGTGCGGCTATTCCGCCCTACGATATCGGTGCTGACAAGGCTGAGATAACCGAGGCGCTCATCGGTGCTGAAAGCGTTCGGGGCGCAGTTGCGCTCTATGGCCCCGGAATTCTGCACAATCTTCGTAAGGTGGGAATAGCTCTGCTTCCCATGATAGTATTTACCGTGCTTTATCAGCTCTTCACCCGTACCTTTACAAAGCGCCAGATAATCAGGGTCTTCGTCGGTATCGTATACACCTTCTTCGGACTCGTTATCTTCCTCTCGGGTGCGGAGATTGGCTTTCTTCCCACGGGCTTCACGATAGGTATAGAGCTTGCCGAGTATCTTGACGGTGCGCTTCTTATCCCCGTGGCTATGCTGCTCGGCTTCTTTATTGTAAAGGTAGAGCCTGCGGTCTACGTGCTCAATCACCTGGTCGAGGAGATGAGCGCCGGTGCCATCTCTGCCAAAATGACGGGCAGGGGACTGTCGATAGGTGTTGCCGCTGCGCTCGGACTTGCAGCCCTTCGCATCATGACGGGAATTGATATAATGTGGTTCCTCATCCCCGGCTATATTATAGCCCTTGTGCTTTGCTTCTTCGTTCCGAAGATGTTCGTCGGTATCGCGTTTGACTCGGGTGGAGTTGCCAGCGGTACGATGATGAGCGCCTTCGTGCTCCCCCTCTGCATCGGCGCGTGCTCGGTATTCAGCTCGGGAGACGGCGTTGGCATGGCTATCCTCACAAACGCCTTCGGCTGTGTTGCATTTGTTGCAATGGCGCCGATAATTACAATACAAATGACGGGTCTTGTCTACTCCATCAAGTCGAAGCGCAGAAAGAAGAGCTTTATCGAGAGCAACGAGAGCTTCGTTGAATATTCGAGAAGGGAGAGATAAGCTATGAAAAAGAAAACAGACAACAGAGCAAAGCTCCTTATCGGAATTGTAAACAAGCAGGATGAGCTTAATTATACCTCCGCGGTAAACAAGTGCTGCACTGCCGTCCACTTTTCGGGCGTCGGTCACGGCACGGCGCGCTCGAGCTACCTTTCCTACTTCGGTATTAACGATATTGAGAAGAGAGTCGTCTTTTCGATAATACCCGAGGCGCTCGAGAAAACCGTGCTTCGCACCGTGGGCCAGGAGCTGAAGCTTTATCTGCTCGGCAGGGGTATCGCCTTTACAGCGCCTCTGTCAGGCATATCAAATATAGTTGAGGATGCCGTCCTCTCGGGAACCGAGGACGTCAAGACGGCACCGCAGAAGAAGGAGAACAAAACGATGCATGAGCTTGTAATAGCAGTAGTTGACCAGCGCTTTACCGATATGGCTATCGATGCCGCGCGCGCGGCAGGTGCTACGGGCGCCACCGTCTTCCATACCAAGAGCCTTGACAATGCAAAGATAGAGGAGAAGATGGGAACTATTCTCCCCGAGCAGAGCGACAGCGTGTTCTTCCTCACGACCGAGGAGTATAAGCTCCATATAATGGAGGCGATAAGGGACGTTGCGGGGCTGAAGACCGAGGGCAGTGCCGTTATCTTCTCGCTTCCCGTTGACGACCTCGTCGGCATCGGAAAGTTCGACGGAGAGGTGCCCGACGGGCAATAATCCCCATCCCCGTGTAAAAAAACATAGGAACAATAAAATGATAGGAGGTAAAAAATGAGAAGGCTCTGGCGTTTTTTGTTTTCCAGATATACCATCTCTGCGGCGACAATTATTGTATCCTTAGCGCTTATATTTTCTCTTATATACCTAATATCAAGCTATTCGATTCTTATATACCTCGCCCTTGTTATTATCGAGATTTTTGTGGTTATAAGCATAATCAACAGAGAGACCCACCCCGAGTATAAGATACCCTGGCTGGTTATCAGCCTTATTATACCCGTGTTCGGCATGGTTGTGTATATCATCTTCTATTCGAGAAAGCTGAGCAAAAAGGAGGCGAGGCTCCTCGGAAAAATAAATGAGGAGGCAGAACGCGCCTCCCACGCAATGAACGAGAGGGTAGAGTCCGAGCATATGGACGTGCTCACCAAGATACATTCTCCTGCAGCAGGCAAGGTGCGCTCGATACTGAATGACGACCCCTGTGCCGACCTGTATATGGGCTCGACCTCAAGGTATTATCCCCTGGGCGAGGATATGTTCGCAGATATGCTGAAGGATATCAGAAATGCAAAGAGGTATATTTTCCTTGAGTTCTTTATTATCCATGAGGGCGAGATGTGGGACGAGATACATTCACTCCTCCGTCTGAAGGCGAGCGAGGGTGTTGACGTCCGACTGCTCTATGACGATATAGGGTGCATGAAGACATTAAACGCGCATTTTCCCGATATGCTGAGGGCGGAGGGAATAAGCTGTCACCGCTTTGCCAAGGTGACCCCGCGCGTGTCCGCAATTCACAACAACCGGGACCATAGAAAAATTCTTTGCGTGGACGGTCACGTTGCATATACGGGAGGCATAAATATTGCCGACGAGTATATAAACCGCATCGAGCGCTTCGGTCACTGGAAGGACGGCGGCGTCAGGGTGGAGGGAAATGCAGCCCTCGGATTTGTCAAGCTATTCCTCTCTATGTGGGACCTCACGGTGGGGGTCGTGTCAAATTATTCCGACTATTTTACAAGCGCCGAGGTGACCGACCTTGGCGACGGAGGCTTCTACATCCCCTTTGGCTCAGGCCCCGCCCCGATATATAAGCGTCCCGTCGGCAAGGACGTATTTATCAACATCATCAACCAGGCGCAGCACTACGTCTATATAACCACCCCCTATCTGATAATTGACTATGCGCTTACCGACGCTCTTAAGTGTGCGGCGCTGAGGGGTGTCGACGTGAGGATAATTACCCCGTCGAAAGCGGATAAGAAAAAGGTAAAGGTAATGACCAAGAGCTCATATCCCGGCCTCATGTCCGCAGGTGTAAAGATATACGAATATCAGCCGGGCTTTATTCATGAGAAGGTCATCGTGTCCGACGACCATTACGCCACTGTCAGCACTATAAACTTCGACTTCCGCAGCCTCGTCCACCACTTTGAGGACGGACTCTGGATGTACAATACTCCGACCGTCGTCGAAATACGCAAGGAATTTCTGAAGACGATTTCCGTCAGCGAGGAAATCGGTGAGGATGAGGCGAAGCTTACCTTTGTTGAGTGGCTTGTGCGTAATATGATACGTTTGTTCGCCCCACTTCTGTAAGATAAAGAGGCTGACTTATTCCTGCAAAGGCGCAAACAAAAAGGGTAGAGGTACTTTCTAATATACCTCTACCTTATTTTTTATTTTGATTATATCCGTTTATATCCGTCAAAGTGATTCGAGAGAGAAGGCAACGTAGTCGAGTCGCTCGAGCTCCCGCGCGACCTCATCAGGGGTGATGCGCGTCTTTCCCGTGATGTGCACGTTTGCCTCAATGCCCACGTTTGTTGTCTTGCCGCTGCGCGGAGGTGTGACCTGGATGTCGCTGACGTGGTACAGAGACGAGAGCGTGTCGACGGCCTCCCTGACGTATCCGTCGGAGATTATCTCCATATAGATGCCAAAGCGGTTGTATCTTTTTGTGATTCTGTACTCGAGGCGGTGGAGGATTGTGACAGTCACCACAATGAATACGAAGGTGATCAGCGCCCCCTCATAGAAGCCCGCACCCAGCGCCAGTCCTATCGCCGCCGTTGCCCACAAACCTGCTGCCGTCGTCAGTCCCGTAATCTGGAAGCGTCCCTTGATAAGTATTGTGCCAACGCCGAGGAAGCCTATGCCCGATATGACCTGCGCGGCAATGCGCATCGGGTCGGTGGCGGTGATGCCGAGATAATCGCGGGCGTAGAAGCCTATCATGGCGGTGAGCGCGGAGCCGATAGACACGAGGATATGCGTGCGCATGCCTGCCGCGCGCCCCTGCTTTCCTCGCTCGAGTCCGATAATACCGCCTATAATCAGCGCGAGTGCAAGCCTTGCTGCCGCGGTCACGGTATTCAGCTCTCGCATATATTCGACAAATTCATAAAACATAGGCTCTATCCTCCATCCGATATACTATTTTACCATAAAGGATATAAAAAATCAATAAAAATCATTCGCGATTTTTAACAAAATAAGGTATATGTTAACGAGAGTGGATGTTTTTAAGAAAATAACTATTGCATAAAATGCGAAAATTATATATAATAAAATAAAATGCGAAGAAAGTGACGGAGGGAGCCATGATAAGCTACGAAGAGATAAGAAACGATAAAAGCGTTATAGCATATATAAAGGCGGCGGACGCCTCGCTCGCCTCTCTCGGCTATACCGAGCATAGCTTTGCCCACGTTGTCAAGGTTGCCGAGGATGCCGCGTCGCTCCTCTCCTCTCTCGGCTACGATGAGCACACGGTAGAGCTCGCGAGGATTGCGGGCATCCTCCACGATATCGGCAACGTTGTAAACCGTCAGGGTCACTCGCAGAGCGGTGCGCTCATGGCGTTCCGTATTCTTGAAAAAATGGGTATGCAGCCGGAGGATGTTGCCGCCGTAGTTACCGCCATAGGCAACCACGACGAGGGTGACGGAGTTCCCGTCAGCGATATCGCCGCTGCCCTCATTATTGCCGACAAGTCGGATGTTCGCCGCAGCCGCGTAAGGGAAAAGCAGGCGGATTTTGATATACATGACAGGGTAAACTATTCGGTAACCTCCTCCCGGCTTGCATTCAGCGAGGACGGTCGACGCCTTGAGCTTATCCTTGAAATAGATACCGCCATCAGCCCCGTTATGGAATACTTCGAGATATTCCTCGGACGTATGCTTCTGTGCCGCAAGGCGGCAGACAGGCTCGGTGTTGAGTTCGGACTGGTAATTAATTCACAGAAGATAATATAACCCGAGAGAGGTAAACTAATGATTTATCTGCTTGAGGACGACGGAGCGATACGTGAGCTCGTCGCATATTCCTTAACAAAAATGGGCAGCGTAGCCGAGGGCTTTGCCAAGCCGAGCGAGCTGTATGCCGCAATAGACAGAGAGCTCCCCGAGCTCGTTATACTTGACGTTATGCTTCCCGAGGAGGACGGCTTCTCGGTGCTGAGAAGATTGCGCGCGGACAGACGCACCGCAGATATCCCGATAATAATGCTGACCGCACGCGACAGCGAGTTTGACAAGGTCGTTGCCCTCGATGCGGGTGCTGACGATTACGTAACCAAGCCATTCGGTGTTATGGAGCTTGTCGCAAGAGTAAAGGCGTGCCTCAGGCGCACCTCGCGCGCCACAAGCGGTGAGCGCACCTACACACACGGCGCGCTCTTTGTGTCCGGCTCTCGCCACGAGGTAACTGTGGGAGGTGTCGAGCTCCCCCTCACGGTCAAGGAGTTTGAGCTCCTCTGCCTGCTCCTTGAGCACAGAGGCGCAGTTCTGACGCGCGACAGAATACTCTCGGAGGTCTGGGGCTATGAGTTTGACGGTGAGAACCGAACCGTCGACGTCCACGTGCGCACCCTGCGCAAGAAGCTCGGTGAGTGCGGTGACATTATCGAGACCGTGCGCGGAGTAGGGTACAAGATACCCTCGGTAAAGTAAATGAAAAACAAGATATTCAAGAGTATATTCATAGCGATAATAATCGCGTTTCTTCTTTCCAGCGCGGTGGTGTTCGTTTGCCTTTATAACACCGTGTCGAAGATATCCGGAGTGGAGTACAATGCCTGGCAGATGCTCGGCGAGATACTTGCGCCGATGATAGTCGTCTTCTGCGCCCTTGCCCTGATAGCATATTTCGTTGCATCGATGGCGGCGCGCAGCGTTGTAAAGCCGATAAACGAGATAGACCCCGAGCACCCCGAGAGGAGCAGGAGCTATGACGAGCTTCGCCCGATTATGGACAAGCTCATATCACAGAATTACAGAATTTCGCGCCAGATGGATACCCTCAGAATGAGGGAAAACGAGTTTAACTCAATAACCTTCAACATGAGTGAGGGACTCGTCGTTATCAACTCCCGTGCCGCCATCCTCTCCTGCAACAGAAGTGCCAAGGAGATATTTGGCATCAAGGACGTGCCGAGGAGCGTGCTCGCGCTTGACTCGTCCGAGGGCTTCAGGTCGGCAATCGGCGCCGCTCTGTCGGGAAATAACGGCTACCACGCCTTTGCCTCGGGAGAGAGGTATTACAGCCTCTTTGCCACCCCCGTCCTCCACGAAAAGCACGTTGAGGGCGCGGTCGTCGTGATAGTTGACGTTACCGAAAAGGAGGAGAGGGAGGCGCTCCGACGCGAATTTACCTCCAACGTTTCTCACGAGCTGAAGACGCCGCTGACAGCGATTTCGGGCTTTGCCGAGCTTATAAAATCCGGTCTGGCGAGTCCTGAGGATACGGTGCATTTTGCCGAAAATATTCATAAGGAGGCATCTCGCCTCATATCCCTTGTCGGTGATATTATCCGTCTTTCCCGTCTTGACGGCGGCGAGATACCCTACGATGAGGAGCCCGTCGACCTATACGCGGTTGCGTCCGACGTTGCAGGGCGCCTCGAGGCAGTTGCCTCCCGTGCCGAGGTTACCGTCTCGGTTGAGGGTACCCCTTCCCCCGTGTCGGGAAATAGTACCATTGTCGAGGAGATTATATACAACCTTTGTGACAATGCGATAAAATATAACCGCGTGGGCGGCTACGTTCGCATCAAGGTAGGGAAGCTCTCGCGCGGTGCATACGTCGAGGTGAAGGACAACGGCATAGGAATTCCTGCCGACAAGCGCGACCGTGTGTTCGAGCGCTTCTACCGCGTTGACAAGAGCCATTCGCGCGAAATTGGCGGCACGGGCCTCGGTCTCTCGATAGTTAAGCATGCTGCCCTCTACCACAAGGCGACGGTAGCGCTCGAGAGCGAGGAGGGAGTCGGCACGACCGTCACGGTTACCTTCCCCGAATAATATGCCGTCTCCCCCGAGCCGCAGTTCGGCTCGCAAAATTCGACAAACAAAAACTAATATATAATGTGAGGAAAAAACACTATGAACACCATTGACATCATACTTATGATATTGCAGCTGTTCTGCGGTCTTGCAATATTCCTTTTTGGTATGGACGTAATGGGCGACGCCCTCAAAAAAGCGGCAGGCTCGCGCCTGAAGGACCTGCTCGGTAAGCTCACGTCAAATCCGATAAAGGGATTTCTCCTCGGACTTATCGTAACAGCCGTTATCCAGTCCTCCTCCGCAACCACGGTTATGGTTGTCGGCTTTGTTAACTCGGGAGCGATGACTCTTTTGCAGTCGGTCGGAGTTATTCTCGGTGCCAACCTCGGTACCGCGGTAACCGCCTGGTTGACAGCACCTGCGGCGATGGGCGGTGCGGTGAAGGAGGGTGCTACCTTCATGGACCTTCTCAAAACCGACGGCTGGATGCCCATACTTGCAGTTATCGGCATAGTTCTCGTTATGTTCTTCAACAAGGGCAAGAAGAAGGATATCGGTACGGTGCTTCTCGGCTTTGCAGTGCTTATGACGGGTATGGAGCTTATGTCGGGCTCTGTATCGGGCATACGCGATGATATCGGTGGCATACTCAAGGTGTTTGAGAATCCCATTCTCGGTCTTTTTGCAGGTCTTATCCTCACTGTGATAGTGCAGTCCTCCTCTGCCTCTGTCGGTATTCTCCAGAGTATCGTCGGTGCGGGCGGAGCTATGACCTTCGGTGCGGCTCTCCCGATTGTATTAGGACAGAACATCGGTACATGCGTCACTGCCATGATATCCTCGGTCGGTGCAAATAAGAACGGTAAGCGCGCGGCTGTAATACACCTGTCGTTCAACGTTATTGCGGCAGTCATAGTGCTCGCCCTCTTCTACGCGTCGAACGCAATCTTCTCCTACATCGATACGGCATTCTATATCGATGCATGGTGGGTCGCAATTATCCACACGGTATATAAGATAATCGCTATTGCAATTATCTTCCCCTTTTATAAGCAGCTAGAGAAGCTCTCCCACGTCCTCGTTAAGGATAAGAAGGGCAGCGAGGAGTCTATCGCGAGTGCACTCGACGAGCGCCTTCTTCCTACCCCTGCTGTTGCTGCGGGCATTGCTACCGACGTTGCATATACCATGGCAGGCGTTTCCTTCGATGCATTTTATAAGTCGCTCGCTGTCTATAACGGTCCCTTCGACCCGAAGCTCGCCGAGGAGGTGCGCGAGCTCGAGAGCAAAGCAGACGTTTATGAGGACGCGCTCGGCTCTTATCTCGTTAAGCTCTCTGCTGTTGATATGGACATCAAGACCTCCGAGCAGATTACAAAGCTGCTTCACATAATCGGTGACCTCGAGCGTATTTCCGACCATGCGGTCAACGTAGTAGAGTCCGCAGAGGAAATAAAGGATAAGAAGATATCCTTCTCGAGCGAAGCAAAGCGCGAGCTTGCCGTCCTCGAGAGCGCGGTGCGCGAGGTGCTTGAGATGACTCACAAGGCACTCACCACGGGTGACATCGCCCTCGCTACCGAGGTCGAGCCCCTTGAGGAGGTTGTCGATGATCTTCGCGACCAGATAAAGCTCAACCACATTCTCCGCCTTCAGAAGAGCGAATGCACGATAGAGCTCGGCTTCGTTCTCTCCGACGTGCTCAACAACTTTGAGCGCGTTGCCGACCATTGCTCCAACATTGCCGCCTGCGTTATCGAGATTGCCAACGAGGATGCTCTCGATATGCACAAGTACACCGCAAAGACGAAGCATGGCTCGGAGGAGTTCAAGGAGAGGTATGCGGCATATACCGCAAAATACACCTTATAAAGACTGCCTATTTTGGGCATAACCGAATAAAAACGTAATGAGGCATTGTGCTTACACAGTGCCTCATTTTCTACTTACCCGACATAGCTCAAATAAGGTTGAAAACCCACGGTTTTCTCCTTTTAAATTTTGTTTTTATTCTATCGACGTTTTCTCCCTCTCGCTGTATGATAATACAGCTTCGGGAAGAATAACGACGATTTCTGCACCAAACTAGGCAGTCTTGGGGGCTTTGTGCTATGGGCATAACCGAATAAAAAAGTAATGGGGCATTGTGTTTACACAGTGCCTCATTTTTCTTTGGCTTCACCCTTTTTGAGGAAACGAATAACCTAGTAGGGAAGGATTGCCATACGGTGAAGGAATGGAAAAGAAAAAGACACTGGCACAGCTTGAGGTCGGGGAGACAGGGCTCGTCATCGGGCTCGGGGGACGGGGCGGCGTGCGCCGCCGTATGCTCGACCTCGGGCTGACGGAGGGGACGCGCGTTAGCTGCATCGGCAGGAGCCCCCTCGGTGACCCGAGCGCATATCTCGTGCGGGATAAGATGATAGCGATAAGAAAAGAGGATGCTGAAGATATTATACTGAAGATATAATCTGAAGGAGGCATGGCAGGTGGCGGAAGACGTGCGTCGGGTGGTGTGCGCCCTTGCGGGCAATCCCAACGTAGGCAAGAGCACCCTCTTCAATTCGTTGACGGGAATGCATGCGCATACAGGAAATTGGGCAGGTAAAACGGTGGAGTGCCAGACGGGAGAGGTTTCGCTCGGGGTGGGAAAAATTACTCTTGTCGATATTCCCGGCACATACTCGCTTCTGTATAGGTCGGAGGAGGAGAGAATTGCAGGGGAGTATATAGTGAGAGGAGGGGCAGACGTATGTGCTGTGGTGTGTGACGCCTCCGCCCTGCGTCAGAATCTCAACCTTGTTCTCCAGATAATAGAGACGGGTATCCCGACTGTGGTTGCGGTTAATCTCGTCGACGAGGCGCGCAGAAGGGGCGTGCGGCTTGACCTGAAGGAGCTATCGTCGCTTTTGGGGGTGCCCGTGGTAGCTACCGTCGGATATAAAAAGCGCACCCTGCCTCCCCTTGCTCGGGCAATATCGGAGGGAGGAGCTGTGGCAAAAAGCACCGTCATATATCCCGAGCCGATAGAGCGCGCGATAGTCTCCCTTTCCCACCGACTTGGCTTCGTCTGCGAGGGGCGGCGCCGCTATCTTGCCCTATCTCTCCTCCTCTCGGGGGAGGCTGATGACGGGGCGGCGGAGGAGGAGATTTCTCGCCTCGGTGGGGATGCGTGCAGCATTATCGAGTGCCGCGACGGACTTTTGGGCGAGCTTTTTGCGCTCGGATATGATGAAGAGAGGCTCAACGATGCCGTCGCAAGCGCGCTCGTCGGGCAGGCGGATAGAATTGCCGACGCGGTTGTCCTCTCCGACTTTGACAGAGGAATAGAGCGCACGCGGAAGATAGACAAATTTCTAACGGGGAGGGTGGGTGCTTATCCCGTTATGCTCCTCCTTCTTGCGCTGGTATTTTTCCTCACTCTTGTGCTCGCGAGCTATCCGAGCGAGCTTTTGTCCCGCCTTTTCTCCTATATGGAAGGGGCGCTTGCCTCCTTCCTTGGTTGGGTGGGGGCGCCCGAGTGGCTGCGAGGGGCGCTGGTTGAGGGCGCGGTGCGCACCCTCGGGCAGGTGGTGGCGGTGATGCTGCCGCCGATGGTGATTTTCTTTCCCCTTTTTGCCCTCCTTGAGGACTCGGGGTATCTGCCGAGAATTGCCTACAACCTCGACCGCCCCTTTGCGTGCGCGGGGTGCTGTGGAAAGCAGGCGCTTACGATGTGCATGGGATTCGGCTGTAATGCGGTCGGCATAGTCGGCTGCCGCATAATCGAAACCCGTCGGGAGCGTATACTCGCCGCCGTGACGAATTCTCTCGTCCCATGCAACGGTCGACTGCCGATGCTGATAAGTCTGATAAGCCTGTTTTATATTTTTCTTACGGGCTCTTATTCGACGCTTTCCGTCGCACTGACTCTCACTCTTTTTATCCTTGTCGGTGTGGGAGCAACCCTTCTGTCAACCTACGTCCTCTCGCGCACCTTATACAGAGGTGGCGGCTCCTCGTTTACAGTAGAGCTGCCGCCATACCGACGTCCGCGCTTTTTGAGCGTTACCTTGAGAGCCCTGCGTGACAAGTGCGGTGCGGTGCTCGCGCGTGCTGTGGCGGTTGCCGCACCCGTCGGTCTTGCCGTTTGGGTGCTCGGTGCCGTCAGGGTAGGACAGAGCAGTCTCTTGGTGCATATTTCCTCCATCCTCGACCCCGTGGGAAATTTCTTCGGCATGGATGGAGCAATCTTGCTTGCCTTTTTGCTAGCTATTCCCGCTAATGAGATTGTGTTGCCAACGCTGTTCGTGATATATTCCTCGTCGGGGGGCATAGCAATGGACGTGGGGCTGGATGCAATGCGCGCCCTCTTTTCGGCAAACGGCTGGACGCCGACTGTTGCCCTGTGCGCAGGAATATTCGCCCTCTTTCACTGGCCCTGCTCAACCTCGCTGCTGACAGTCTGGCGCGAGACGCGCTCGCGCCGTGCGACACTCGTCGCCTTCCTTTTGCCGACGGTGATAGGGCTTATGCTGTGTGCTCTCATCAACGGTATCTCTTTTCTTATATATTGATTTAGATAAAAACGCAACTCTGGTTGCGTTTTTATCTGTGCCGGATGTTGACAAGTCAATTTGTTTGTGCTATACTGACGGTAAGGGCAATATGCCAAAATGAAAAAGGAGGACGAGGCAATAAAGGACTTTTTTAATGGGCCCGAGAGATTTGAGTCGTTTGTTTTGCTTGTCGATTCGGCACATAAGCATATAAGCAAGATAAAGCAAATGATAAGCGCCGACAGCTCGATAAAGAGCGTGCACACCCTCTGGCTCTACATTCTTTCGAAGTACAATGACGGACTTACTCCTACCGAGCTTGCGGAGAAGACGAATATTGACCGCTCGCTCGTCTCGCGCGAGATACGTGAGCTTGTGTCCGAGGGCTACGTCGACCACAGCTATCCTAAGGGAAAGCGTGGCTATAACACCAAAATAACTCTAACCGATAAGGGGCGCGATTTGGCGCGGCAGATTGCCGCCTCGGCGTTTGCGGTGCAGTCGGCGGTGAGCCAAAGCATAAGCACGGAGGAGCTGAAGGTGTTTTACACCATACTTTATAAAATTTGCAAGAACCTCGAGGGTATAACCGAGGGGCAGGGTCAAGAATAAAAAGGAGAAAAAAATGGAAACTAAAGTAAGAACACAGGATCTTTTGCACGAAAAGCATACCTACACCGATATGCGTGACCTCATTGAGAGGAGCGCACAGATGTATCAGGACAGAGTTGCATACTCGTTTAAGGTAAAGCCCACGGACAAGGAAAAGGTAAGAATTACCTTCCCCGAGATGCGTGACGACGTGAGGGGCTACGCCACCGAGCTTATCAGACTCGGCATAGCGGGCAAGCACGTTGCCGTTATCGGCAAGAACTCCTATGAGTGGGTTCTCACCTACTTTTCTCTTCTCTCCTCGGGCTCGACGGTCGTGCCTCTTGACAGAGAGTGGGGGGGTGCCGAGCTTGCAGAGACGGTTGCAAGAGCAGATTGCGAGGCACTTATAATAGATACCGAGCTCAAGGAAAAGGCGGAGGCGATAATTGAGAAGACGGGAATACGCGACGTATTTTATCTCGGCGGTGAGGGCGAGTGTGCCATTGCGAGCCTTATCGCGCGCGGAAGAAGTGCCTATGCCGAAAGCTCCGAGCCATATTTTACCGCGCCCATCGACCCCGACAAGCTCTCCATACTTGTATTTACCTCGGGCACCACGGGCAAGGGCAAGGGAGTTATGATCTCGCAGACTAACGTTCTCTCGGATATGTCGGACGTTATACCCTTCATAGACTTCAGCAACAAGAGCATAAGCGTGCTTCCCCCTCACCATACCTTCGGCTCCTCGGTTATGATAGTCGGACACTGCATGATAGGAGCAGAGGTCTACATCTCCGCAGGACTTCGCTATATTGCAAAGGAGATAAAGGATGAAAAGCCCGGACACCTTGTGCTCGTTCCCCTTTACCTCGAGACCTTCTACCGCAAGATACTCACTAATATAAAGAACCAGGGCAAGGAGAAGAAGTTTGCCATCGGTGTAAAGCTGTGCAAGGTTTTCCCCTTCCTTCGCAAGAAGCTGCTGAAGGACGTGCTTGCCGTATTCGGCGGCAACCTAAAGATGATTATCTCGGGCGGTGCGCCTCTCAATAAGGATATGGTAAAGTTCTACGAGAATCTCGGCATTACCACCCTCAACGGCTACGGCATCACCGAGTGTGCTCCCATAATTTCCGTAAACCACAGCAAGAAGAACGTAAAGGGCAGCGTAGGCTTCCCTCTCGGAATCGACGAGATCAAAATCGACGAGCCAAACGAGGATGGAGAGGGCGAGATCTGCGTCCGCGGCTCCAACGTAATGCTGGGCTACTTCAAGGATGAGGAGGCTACCGCCGAGGCTATCGGTGAGGACGGTTTCTTCAGAACGGGTGACTACGGAAAAATAGAGGGCGGAGCAATCTTTATTACGGGCAGGAAAAAGAACCTCATAATCCTTTCCAACGGAAAGAACGTATATCCCGAGGAGATTGAGACAGAGCTCAACGCAACCCCCGGTGTGCTTGACATTATCGTCTATGAGGGCAAGTCCCGTCGCGGCGTTGAGCACAATGCGATAGTTGCCGAGGTTTTCACCGATGCCGAGTTTATGGAAAAGAACGGCATCACCGACGTCAAGGCATACCTTCAGCCCTATATCGACGAGTATAACCGTACTGCCGTTCCCTACAAGAAGATAGGCGTGCTCAAGGTCCGCGACGAGGACTTCCCCAAGAACACCCTTCGTAAGATAATGCGCTTTAAGCTCGATATGACAATCGACTGATATGAGTACGGAAAGGAACTTTACAAGGAATCACTGGCTGGTGCTGATTCTGTTCGGGGCTCTCGGGCAGATTGCCTGGTCTGTGGAGAATATGTATTTTAATCTGTTCGTATTCGATACGATAGATAAAAATCTTGATGCAATAACCCTGATGGTGCAATTGAGCGGTGTGACCGCCACCGTCGTTACCCTTATCGCGGGCACCCTCTCGGACAAGCTCGGCAACCGCCGCCGCTTTATCTCCATCGGATATATCATTTGGGGTGCCACAGTTGCGCTCTTCGGCTTTATCTCGGTAGAGGGGATAGCCGCCCTCTTCGCTATGGAGCATGCGCGTGCTGTTGCCGTTGCGCTCACCCTCGTAATAGTTGGCGACTGTGTGATGACTCTCTTCGGCTCATGTGCCAACGATGCCGCCTTCAACGCGTGGGTCACCGACAACACGGACGAGAAAAATCGCGGCAGGATAGAGGGAGTGCTCTCTATTCTCCCTCTCGTTGCCATGCTCATCGTGGCGGGCGGCTTCGGTATCCTTGCGGAGCTGCTCGGATACAGAATGCTCTTCCTTCTGCTCGGCGTGCTCATCGTTATTTCGGGAGTTGTCGGAATCTTTAAGGTGAGGGACAGCGAGCAGCTTCGCCCCACAGGCAGATTCAGGGATATCCTTTATGGCTTCTCACCCTCGGTTATAGCCGGGAACAAGCCCTTCTACGCGACGCTCCTCATTATGCTCGTCTACGGCGTAGCCTGCCAGATATTCATGCCATATATGATAATATATATGAAGGAATACCTCGGCTTCTCCGTTATGGAGTACAGTGTGGTGTTCGGTCTTGCCATATCGCTCGGTGCTGTGATAAATCTCTTCCTCACCCGCATGTCCGACAGACTCGACAAGGTAAGGCTGCTTTATATAGCGGCGGCGGTGATGTCGGCGGGGCTTATCGCGATGTACCTCTCGCGCACATCCTCACACATCGCCAACCTCATCCTCTTCGGCATTTCGGGCTTCGTTATGATAACGGGATATATATTCGTTTCGGCTCTGTCGGGCTCGACGCTGCGCGACCTTACACCCGAGGGCGCGGTAGGCAAGCTGCAGGGTGTGCGTATGGTATTTATGGTGCTCATACCCATGCTCGTCGGGCCTGCCATCGGCAACGCGATAAATAAGGCGATGAATATAACCATATCCGACACGTCGAGTGCAGACACGATGACCACAATGTACGTCCCCGCACCCGAGATTTTCCTCGCGGCAGGGCTTACCTCGATACTGATATTTGCACTTATACCGCTGCTTTCGTATTTTATCCGCAAAAAGAGTAAATAATAGTGAAAGAAAATCTCGGAAATTTGTAAAAACCTATTGACAACACTATTTAGAATGTGTATAATAAATCTAGAAACATTCTAAAATGTGAGGAGAACAGTATGACAAGGCAAAGAGCTGCAATACTTCAGGTTTTGCGCTCGGACAAGTGCCATCATACGGCAGAGGAGATCTTCGATTTGGCAAAAGAGATACTTCCCACCATCTCGCGCGCCACGGTCTACAACAACCTGAAGGCGCTCGAGGACGAGATGCTCATTCGGAGGATAGTCACGGAGGAGGGAGGCGCGCGGTACGACTCGTCGTACATACCGCACGGGCATCTGTTTTGCTCTGAGTGCGGCGGCATCTTTGATTTCACCATACCCGAATTCCACAAGGCTATTGAGGGTGCGGCAGACTGTGTGGTGGACTCCTACGAGCTCAAAATACGCGGCGTATGCTCCGCGTGCAGAAAAAACGCATAAATTTCAGGTCAATAATTTTTTATGATAATAAAGGAGAATTTAAAAATGGAACTCAAAGGCACAAAGACCGAACAGAATCTTATGACTGCATTCGCAGGCGAATCCCAGGCGAGAAATAAGTACACCTACTTTGCATCCGTTGCAAAGAAGGAGGGCTACGAGCAGATCGCGGCTATCTTCCAGCAGACCGCAGACAACGAGAAGGAGCACGCAAAGCTCTGGTTCAAGGCTCTCGGCGGACTTTCTGACACTGCGGCAAACCTTCTTGCAGCAGCAGAGGGTGAGAACTATGAGTGGACCGATATGTACGACACCTTTGCAAAAGAGGCAGAGGAGGAGGGCTTTAAGGCTCTTGCATTCCAGTTCAGAGCAGTAGCTGCTATCGAGAAGACTCACGAGGAGAGATATCGCAAGCTCCTTGCCAACGTAGAGATGCAGAAGGTATTTGAGAAGGCAGAGATGACTATGTGGGAGTGCCGCAACTGCGGTCACCTCGTAATGGGCAACAAGGCTCCCGCTGTTTGTCCTGTATGTGCGCATCCCCAGTCCTTCTTTGAGGTTCGTAAAGAGAACTATTAATAAGGGCTGCCGTATTTGGGCATAACCGAACGAAAAGAGGTATTATGGCATTTCATCCATAGTACCTCTTTTACTATTTTAGAATTTTATTTTATGGATTTTATCAGCTTGCTTATATCGTCCTCAAGTCGGGAGAGCTCCTCGGAGAATTCTCGTGCGCTGACGCGCAGACCTCCCGAGCCGAGGATGATGAGCTGCTCGTCGTAGTCGTTTGTGACGACTCTGACGCTGTGTCCCTCGGCAAGTGCGTGGGTTGTTCTTTCGATATAGGAGTCGGCGGTCTCGGCATGCTTTGTGTATACCACGCTTACCCCTCCCGTTATCTCCTCGCTGCCCTCGTTGTCGGCTCTCTTGTATGCGTCGAACACGATTATTGAGCGGCATTTGTAAAAGGCGGTGTAGCTGCACATTATCCGCACAAGCATATCTCTGGCGAGGGAGAGGTCACGCTCGGCATATCCGCGCAGGAGCTCGGAGGCGAAGATAAAGTTGTATCCGTCGATTATGACGTAGCTGTCTTTCTTTGGCTTTGTGGGGCGTTTGCGCTCCCTCTTTTCGCTCGGGGCAGAGTTTTCCACGCGCTCGGGGGCGCGACGCGGCTTGATTTTGCCGTATGTGGACTCAAATATGCGCATCAGCTCCTTGTCCTCCTCGGCTGTGCCTCGGTAGCTGACAGCGGTGGGGCGATATGCCTTGTCCTCGAGGATAGTCTCCTCCTCGCCTCCGTCGCACGCGACGTGCATGAGCGCGTCTGCCTCGTCCCAGGGCACAACGTAGCCCGAGCCGTTTTTGCAGAATACCGAGTTTGGGGTATTTCGCTCATCAAGCATTGGGTCGTAGCCTCGCTGTGCGATAACCTCCTCGGCATTGTGGCAGGGCTTGTAGGGACCCTGCGAAAAGCTGATTCTTCCTTCACCGCGAGTGTAGGCGCGCAGACGTGTCGCGTAGGAGCGGATGGTGCTGACGGGGCAGTTGCCAACGACGGTCGCGCCCGTCTCGGTCATATTCGGAGCCTCCGACGTGCCGCCCATCTGCTCAATATCTGTCATTGCTCTGCCGAGATACTCCGTCGGCAAATCTATCACAAAGTCGAAGGTGGGCTCGAGCAGGACGCACCCCGCCTTCATAAGTCCCTGCCGCACTGCGCGGTAGGTCGCCTGGCGAAAGTCGCCGCCCTCTGTGTGCTTCAGGTGTGCTCGCCCTGCGGTGAGCGTAATTTTCACGTCGGTGAGGGGAGAGCCCGTTAGTGTGCCGCGGTGCACCCTCTCCTCGATATGGGTTATGATGAGCCTTTGCCAGTTTGTTGCGAGCAGGTCTGTCGAGCAGTCGGTATCGGTGACGATACCCGTGCCCTCGGGCATAGGCTCGATAAAGAGATGAACCTCGGCATAGTGGCGCAGCGGCTCAAAGTGCCCGGCGCCGTATACCCCCTCGGCAACAGTTTCCTTATACAAAATGCTGCCCTCTCCAAAGGAGACCTCATAGCCGAATCTTTCGGAGATGATTCTCCTCAGCACCTCGGTCTGTATCTCTCCCATCAGGCGCACGCGTATTTCCTTCGCGCGCTCGTCGTAATAAAGAGAGAGGCTCGGGTCCTCCTCGGTGAGGATGGAAAGTCGGTTATATGCCTCGACAGCACTCTCACCGTCGGGCAGAATCATTCTGTAATCAAGGACGGGGGAGAGGGAGGGCTCTGTGCTTTCCTCAAAGCCAAGACCCATGTGCGCCTCCGTGCGCGCAGGTCCGAGCACAGCGCACACCATGCCTGCGCGCACCCTTTGCACCTGCTTGTATTTATCGCCCGAGTAGATGCGAAGCTCCTCAATCTTTTCCTCGTACTCACCGCCGTTTTTATCTCTGACGGTTACAGTGTCCTTGGCGGCAAGACTGCCGCCCGTTATTTTCATATAAGTCAGTCTCTTGCCGAGCTTGTCTCTGCCTATTTTATATACCCTTGCGCCGAAGAGCCCCTCGGGGTATCTTTTGGAGCGGGTGTATTTGCATATCCCCTCGAGGAATGCACTGACGCCATCCATTTTGAGAGCCGAGCCGAAGAAGGTGGGGAAGATCCTCTCCCGAGCTATTGCATCGACAAGAGAGGAGTCCGAGATAGCACCCGTGTCAAAATATTCAGCCATAAGAGTCTCGTCCGCACCTGCGCATTCCTCGTCGGTTATCCCCTCTGAGGAGAAGTCGGCACACCCGACAGAGAGCGTGGAGCGCAGCTCCGTCATTATTTCAAGCCTCGTCCTTTGGCACAGGTCCATCTTGTTGACAAAGATGAAGGTGGGGATTCTCTCGCGGCGCAGAAGGCGCCAGAGCGTTTTGGTGTGGGACTGTACTCCGTCCTGCGCACTTATAACGAGTATTGCATAGTCCTGCACGGAGAGGGCTCGCTCCGCCTCGCAGGAGAAGTCGACGTGCCCCGGGGTGTCTATAAGAGTGATTGCCACGTCTCCTACGGAAATCTCTGCCTGCTTTGAGAAGATGGTGATGCCTCTCTCCCGCTCGAGGGAGTAGGAGTCGAGAAAGGAGGTGCGCTTGTCCACGCGGCCTCTATGCTCTATTGCCCCCGAGGCAAAGAGAAGACCCTCGGAGAGCGTTGTCTTGCCTGCGTCGACGTGTGCCAGAATTCCTACAACAAGGTTTCTCACTTCCGTACTCCTTTCTTGAATAAAGTGGTACCCCGTGTCGAGAAAACACGGGGTAGTGTTTTACTTATCTTTCGATAATATGTAAAGTTGGATTTACAATCGCGTCACAGATTTCGACACTTGTCTGCCTCGACGACATAAGGCGCATACCCATATTTTCTATGAGGTAGAGGGGAGGAAGGGGAAGATCTCTCATCTCCTTGGAGTTTATCTGCTTCGACTTCGACACGATTGAAATGTATCTGTCGTATATTGTCGAGTTGAGAAGGGCAAACAGACCGTAGGCGAGCTTTGCGGGCATCTCGATATTCTTGTCCTTCATATCAATGAAGTTCAGCTTGTTGTGCGTGGAGATGTACTTTGCCTCGGGCAGACGGGATGCAAGGTGCACTCCCGCGTTTACAAAGCGCGCGTCGCTCTTGGCCGGTACGCGCTTTATGAGTATCATATTCTTGTTTCTCTGCACAAGAGAGGGGTTGACGGGTGCGATATACTGCCGCTTGGTCGGCTGGGGAAACTCGACCTGTCCGCGCTTTATTGTAGCGGGACGCAGCAGGGGCACGGTGCCCTTTATCGGCTCGGAGAAGAGCAGTCCCTCGCACTTTGAGTCAACGATGAGACCTGTTGACATCTTAAGCCCGAGGGTGGTGAGTGTCTCGGGGAAGGAGGAGATATACTGGACTATCTTTGTATCCTCCACACTCTTGGGCAGGGTGAGGGTGCCGTCCTTTTTTGAAACTATAAAGTCGTATTTGAGGGCAGGGAGGGGCACGACCGTCTTGCCGCTGTCGGTTGAGGTCGTGATATGGATAAGCTCAGGCTTGTCCGCCCTTTTCCAAGAGATGAGCATATTCTTCTTGAGGGGAACGGCGCGCTTTTCGTTTTTCTGCTTGCCGACAAAGAGGTGCATGCCCGTGATGGCAAGCTCCTCACTGATCTCGCTCCTGATTGGGGCGAGTGATGATGCGCTTGCGTAGGTGGTAGGAAGTGTAATGACGAGCTGACCGCCAAGCTCGGTGTGGGTGGCGGCGAGCTTGAGAAAGAGGAAGGCAAGGCTCAGCTTGAGCTGAGATATTCCGCCGACGCCCTCCGCCTCGGGCGAGCCCTTTTCGCACAGCTCCGTCGGGGGATTGCAAATGATTATGTCATACTTGTCCGGCACAACGTCGAAGAAGGTGACCGTGTAGTGCTTCTTTGCATCGGTGAGATAATTCTCGGGATAAATTGTTACAAACAGGCGCACGTCGTAGTCGTGGCGGCACTTCTTTCTTATGCGCTCGAGGTTGTCCTCCAGCATAGGGATATAGGTCGGGTCGCTCTCGTAGCAGGTGAGGAATATCTGCTTGCACGCGGATGCGTCGCGGCAGATGCGCTCCACCGCCGCTGCGGCGAGGATTCCCGTGCCCGCTCCCGGGTCGAGCACCGTATATACCGCCTTCTTTTTGTCTATCTCGAGCATATCCGCCATAATGCGCGCAGTGTCCTTCTTTGTGAAAAGTCTGCCGAGACGGACGTTGTCGCTCTTGGACTTCGCTCTGATGAGCTTGCTTGTGTTTCTTACCACAAGGTTAAGCATATTTATATCCTCCGAGGGTGTTGTTCTAAATTCGGGCAGAATTTTTCTGCCGTGATTTTTCTAGCTTTATTTTATCACAAGTCCCGAGGGTGCGCAAGGTGTTTTTTAAAAAAACGTTCTGGCAATCCTCCAAAATTTGAGACAAAAATTAGTACATTAGTGCCAAAGGTTTATTTAAAGTCCCCATCATCTTGACTTTTTTTGCTAAATATATTATTATATTTATGCTAAAATAAAACTCCAACGGAGGATATGAAAAATGAAAAGAGCAAACAGGCTTCTCGTTCTTCTGCTTGCGGCGGCGCTGCTTCTTACGGGCGCTGTGCTATTTGCGTTCGCGGCAGAGGAGGACGTAAGTGCTACCTCGCTTGATGCACCGTGGCAGTACGTTACCTCGTCGGGCACGACGGGCACGGCAGCAACGCTGTCCGAGGCGGTGACGGGCGCAGGCTCGGGCACCACTGTCACACTTCTCTGTGACACAACAGAGGTGACGAGTGCGAATATCGCCGACGTCAACAAGGCGCTGACAATCGACCTCGGCGGCTTTACTTACAGGGTGTCCCAGTCGGGTCAGCACGTTATATCCGTCAAGACCACGGGGGCGTTCACCCTCCAGAACGGCACGGTAGTCGTTAGCGGAAACTCCGCGTACGGAGCGGCAAACACGAGCTATACCCTTCTTCGTGCGGACACGTCTAACACCAACGTCACCGTCAAGAACGTCACAAGCTACGTCGGTGCTCTTTTTGTAGACGGCTGGCAGGGCAGTGCCACCGTCAATATCGTTGGCGGTAAGCATCACATAGTATTCCAGGCGACCAATCTCTTCGGCGGCGGACTTGTCGAAACGCGCAAGAACACGACGGTAAACGTTACCGACACTATGGTATACGTCGGCCCCAGGAGCAACCTCATAAGCTCCACGATGTATAACGAGGGCGGCACCACGAAATCCTCAAGCTATACCTTTACCAACACCACCGTTGTAACCTCGGGCGGCGAGGGGAGCCTTTTTGTCTATGCAAACGAGTATACCACCGCTAAGTTTGACGGCTGTATGCTTTACGGCACGATAAATCCCACGCATAATTCTTACGACGCGAATAAATCGATAGGCGCGATAAAGGATGGCGCCATCACGATGACGGGCGGCACAACTATCGGCACAACGGTAGGTCAGCCCTTCCGCGACGGACTCGTTTCGGGTGAGAGCTACCGTCAGATAATAGAAAACAAGACGAGCTTCACTCTCTCAAGCGGAAGCATGTATTTTGATACCGCGTCGGGAACGGTAGCCGATGCGAGCTTTGCAATCGATTCCTCCGCGACCGCGCTTTCATTTATCACAACCACCTGCTACGGTGATGCGGCGGACTTCGGCTTCAGCTATGATATTGGCGGTGTGAGCTATTACACAAGCTCTCTCAACCACGCGCTTACCTACGCGGAGAGCACCGTCGGGGTTCTCAAGAGCACGAATATCGATATTTCCGCAGAGGATTACGGAGTTATAAGAAGCAGAGTTACCATCGATCTCGGTGGCGGCTCAATGAAGCTAAAGGACACCTCAGCGTCCTCCCTTCGTCTCGGTGACGGCGCGAGCATAACGATAAAGAACGGCACCGTCGTCAAGCGCGGCACTAAGCTCTCTGACCCCACTGCGGCACTCTTTGCGATAGAGGGAGACGGAGTTTCGGTTACCTTCGAGAACGTCAACGTCTTCTCGGGCGGGCTTGTTAAAAACAACGGCGGCGAGGGCTTCGTTCTCACCGCTACGGGCAGCTCCTTCAACGGCATCAACGGCTCCACGGGCGAGTGGAATTCGCTTATTGAGTCGGACACCGCCTTCACTCTCAAGGCAGAGAACTCGAGCTTCGTCAGCGATGCCGACACCGCAATTCTTTCGGTCGTTGCCTCCGAGGTGAGCTCGCTCAGCTTCAAGAGCTCCAAGCTCGTATCCCTCGACTCGGCAGCTCTCATCAGATACGCAAACGATAACCTGAAAATTACGGTCAACGGCGGCTTCGTGAGCGGAATTCTCGCTCCCGCGCTTGCAGAGGGGGATACTGCTCCCGCAATGGGTCGCGGCTGCGTGACGGTAAAGGCGGGCACGTACTTCGGAGACGTTGCCTCGAATACTGCGGGAATCGTTTCTATATCGGCAAAGCACGTATTCAACACCGTTACCAAGAATGATAGCGTCGCATACGTCAGCAACACAGGCGCGGCGCGCACTACCATCATCAGCTATGTCTGGCAGATAGGCACCCCTGCCGAGGGCTCTGCGGTTTCCTATACCTATGGCGGTGCCACCGTTGTCGGCACCGACCTCAAGTCGGCTCTTTCCCTCGTTGACGAGGGCGGAACGGTAACTCTTCTCAAGAGCATGATTCTCACCGAGAGTGCAAAGGGCTTTGCAGCCTTTAACAAGCCCATGACTCTCGACCTTGGCGGATATACCCTCGCCGTTATTCAGGAGGGCGAGGCGTGCTTCTACGCAAACGCAGACGTCACTATCCGCAACGGCAGCATGCGTGCGGTTATGAACGTCAACGCGCCCTATCCCGGCAGAAGCTATCCCTTGCTTTGCTACGGTATAAGCAAGAGCAACGTAACGATAAATCTTGAAAACGTAAATACCTACGGCGGCTCGTTCATTTACACCTATAACGGCACGGACCACGCGCTTAACGTGGTGGGCGGTGCGCACTATGCGTTTAACCGCGGCACAGGCTGTGACAACGGCTGGCTTGACGTCAGATGTAACTTCAGCTTCAGTGCGACCGACGCACTCTTTGTTACGAGCTCCGAGAGCTGGCTCGTTTCCTCCCTTTCCTTTAAGGATACCGATACGGCAGACCTTGCGGCAGAGTTCGTGTTCGAGGGCTGCAGCATACTTTCTGACGGCGGAGTCTCTAACGTGATAGGACATGCTAACGAGAATTCCACCTTCGTATTCAACGGATGCGATATATACGGTGCGCTCAACCCGAGCGTAAACTCCAACGATAAAAATGCAGGCTACGGTGCGATAGGCGCAGGCGGCATCACCCTCGGAGAGGGAACGCGTATAAACGGTGCGGCGAGACTCATCGGTGGCGGCGTTATTGTTGCTGCCGACGGCTTCATTCTTGCTGACAGAGCCTACACCGACACCGTTGCTGTAAAGGAGGCGTCCTACGATTCCGAAACGGGCAACTTCAAGCTGTCCGGCACGACCGTCGTGGCAAGCTACACCAAGCGCGTAGTGGACGAGAATGACACCCTCATTACCGTCAGCTTCTATGCCGCCGACGGCAAGACTCTTGTAGAGAGCTTCGAGGTCGCAGCAGGCACGGTCATAACTCCTCCCGAGTATACTCTCAGCATGTCCAACGGATGGTATTCGTCGCAGTTCGCAGGCTGGAGCACCTCTGTCACGGGCGGCACCGCAGCTACCGATTTCACCGCTGTGGAGGACGTCAGCTACTATCCTCTTCATTCCGAGGAGCTCTATGCAGACTTTACTGCGGCGCGCTACAACCTCGCCTTCGTCGGTAAGGTAAGAAACTTCCTCTACATTCCCGAGCCCCCCGAGGGCGTCGAGCTCATCTCGGTGGATGACGGCAACGGCACCGAATTCACTGGCTACAAGGTAAAGCTCTCCGACGGTATCACCTACCGCATGTATATGATAGGAGAGGTTGGCGCTGCCGAGCTCTCGGAGGAAATTACGGTCAGCATCGTTTACTCCTTCTCAGGTGAGGTGCATACCCAGGCTTTGTATCTCTCTCCTCTCAAGTATGCCACGGCAGTTCTCAAGGATGCTGTCTCGGACGCTCCCGCATTCCCCGAGAGCGCGCATATCCTTGTTGCTGACCTTGTCAGATACTCGAACAGCCTCAATAGGATTGTAACCGGCTCTGACGACTCGGCTCTTGTCGCGCTCCTCGAGCAGTACGGCGCACTTAATTCGACACTCCCCTCTGAGAACGACTTCACCGAGTACCGTGCCAACACGACCCCCCTCGCGGGCACCATTGCCTCGGTACAGCTCGAGGTATCCTCTACCGAGCCGAGATGGATAATCAATATAGCCTCGGGTGTTGACGTTGAGTCGATATCCGTGAGCATGGATGGCTATCTTCCTACTGTAACGAACGGTGTGAGCTTCGGTTCTCTCACCTACGAGGCATATGCCAACGCAGCAGGCACCACGTTCTATACCGAGAACATTCCTATGTATAACCTCGACCGTCTTATGACGATAACCGTCAGACTCGCAGACGGCACCGAAAGGGTTGGTACATACAACCTCGATGCATATTACAACGGCTTTTCCACCACGGGCGAGAGTGTGGAGGCAATCCGCACCTTCCTCAAGGCATTCCGCGCATTTGCGTCAAGCTCCTCGGGCTATAAGTACGGCAACGAGATAGTCAGAGAGGGAGGATATCTCGACTTCTTTGACTGTGAGCACACCGACCTGCGCGCATATTCGGCAGGCAGCGGCAGATTCTGCTACGGCTGCGGAACCTACCTCTTCTTCTATTCCGATTACGGAGCTGTCGCAGACGGTGTGTCCGACAGGGCAGGCACCGCAAGCGGCACCAATGACTTCGATGCAATCTATGAGTGTCACGTCTCCGCCAACAACTGGAGCGCGCTCGGCAACAGAAGTGCCGTTGTGGCAGTGGGCGGCAGCCATAACCGCACAACCTATTACATAGGTGCATCCACCAATCTCAAAACTATTCCCATCCGCACGGACGTGCTCTGGAGCGGCGCAAACCTCATTGTTGACGACCGTGCTGTAAAGCAGACCGTAGGTGACTACTACATCCCCGTATTCACCGTCGCCCGCGGCTCCGAGTCGGCAATGATAGATTATTCCGCCTCCGTTACGACGGGCATATCCAAGGGCGCGACCGACATCGGCTTTGCTCCCGGTGTCCCGGCGATAGTTCATCTTATGGACAGAAGCATCAAGAGATACATCCGTGAGGGTGCCAATGCCGACGGCGGCTCCTATCAGGCCGAGGTCGTCATCGTTGACGAGTACGGCAACGTAAGCCCCTCGACTCCCATTCAGTGGGATTATCCCAACGGCGCCTACTGCAAGAGCGATTGCGCGACTGTTGATGCCGATGCAAACAACACCTGCGATACCTGCGGCACTGCTATCGGCAAAGCGATGCTCGTCAAGGCATATCCCATCAATGACGCTCCTATCACCATCTCGGGTCTTGACCGCGAGGGTAATATCAACTTCACCTGGGAGAACGTGACCGACAGTACCGTAAACGTTCTCAAGTACGACCAGTGCCAGAGAACGATACAGGTAGAGCGCTCCAACGTAACGATTCGTGGCATCGACCGCTACTTCACCGAGGACGACGATAACACCACGCCCAGGCAGGCGTATGCAGGCATCGTGGACATCGGAATCAGCAACAACGTAGTTATCAGCGATATGCTGCTTTGGCAGAGCCTCGGTCACTATGTCCAGAACGCCGACGGCACCAATACCACGACCTCTCTCGGCTCGTATGAGTTCTCCGCAGGCAACTGCACCAACGTCTCCTGGATAAACTGTCGGATGAAAAACTTCTTCTGGTCGGACGGAAGCATTACATACAGAGGTATGTTCGGTACCAACGGACTCCGTAACGCCTACCTCAAGAACTGCTTCCTCAACTCCTTCGACTCTCACTCGGGTCTTTACAACGCAATTATCGAGGACTCGACCTTCGACCACATCAACTTTATAGGCGGCGGCGACGTTTACCTCAAGGACGTAACGATTTATACCGCGCAGTCGTACAAGATGGCGATACATCTGCGTCAGGACTACGGCGCAACCTGGAACGGTAATTTCTATATCGACGGGCTTGATATCAGATATTCCTCCAAGTTTACGGGCATGTCGTATATAGACCTCATAAGGGGCTATTACACCAACTGGTACTTCGGCTACGATACCTACCTTCCGAGGAGGGTTGAGGCAAGCAACGTGGTAATCAGCAAGTACACCCGTACCAGTCCCGAGTGCGAGTTTGTGGGCGGCACTCTCGTCGAGAATATAGTCAGCACCAACGAGATACCGCTGGCTATCTACGGCTCGCTTAACACCGCGCTGAAGAACGACTACGACTATTCCACGGTGAACGCGAATAACGAGGACCCCAAGCACTGCACGGAAGAGATTTACTTCTCCGACAACGGCACTCTTACCTATAAGTATCCCGACCATCCCTTCTTCAAGGATATGAAGATATACATCGACGGCACGGAGAAGACAGATTGGTATACCAAGCGCTCGTCTCTCAAGTGCACGGACACGGACGGAGACAAGGTGTGCAACACCTGCTTTGCAGCTATCAGCTGCTCGGCAGAGCACCCCACCACAGGTGATACCACTGCCAGCTGCTCCACCTGCGGCGCAACGGTAAGCGCAACGAGCTCCGGCAGCGACTCGGGTGAATGCGTAACGGGCGATACTCTCATCACCCTTGCCGACGGCACGGTAAAGCGCATCGACGAGCTGACGGGCGAGGAGCTTCTGCTTGTATTTGACCACTACACGGGTGAGTACACCGCCTCCCCCATCGTCTTTATAGAGAACGACGGTGTAAGTGATTACACGGTAGTGACGCTCACCTTCTCCGACGGTGGCGCGACGAGGCTTATATATGAGCACGGATACTTCGACCTCACCCTTGGTGAGTACGTTTACGTTACTCCCG
Organism: Clostridia bacterium; assembly: GCA_017403155.1. Classification (GTDB taxonomy): domain Bacteria; phylum Bacillota; class Clostridia; order Oscillospirales; family CAG-272; genus UBA1740. The sequence goes on from JAFQOP010000019.1 coordinate 40,101, forward strand.
ATAATTGCCTTGACTTCGTCGGTCACGAGTTTGCCAAGAGCACGGGGGAGGGCTTCGAGGCGGTAAGCCTTGTAAGCGCGGAGGTCGAAACCGTAGAGGTCGGCTGCTACTCTCTTGTAACCGCATATCACTATAACTTCATCGTCGACGGCATTCTTTCGATGCCGGGCGGAATTGACGGAATCTTCAACATCTTCGAGTACGGAGATGACCTCAAATACGATGAGGAAAGGATGGCGGCGGATATTGCCGAATACGGTCTTTACACCTACTCCGACTTTGCCGACTACGTAACCGAGGAGGTTTATGAAATCTTCCTTGCAACGTACTATAAGGTCGCGGTAGGAAAGGGTATGATAACCCTCGACGAAATCTACGCTTATATAGCAAAATATCTCTAAAAAAGAGGGCAAGCACCCGAGGTGCTTGCCCTTTATGTTACATTTTACAGAATTTTTTGATTGCCTCGACGGTTTCTTCGCTCACCGTGTGCTCTATCTTGCACGCGTCACTCTCCGCAACCTCCTCGCTGACACCGAGGGAGAGCAGAAGAGTTTTCAGAACGTTGTGCCTCTCATAGATTCTCTCGGCAACCTCCTTGCCGAGTGCGGTGAGGGTGATATATCCGTCCGTGTCCACCTCGATGTAGCCTCCGTTCTTCAAAAGACCGACAGCTCGGCTGACGCTCGGCTTCGAGAAGCCCATATGCTCGCATATATCTATTGAGCGCACGTGCGCGCTTTTCTTTGACAAAATCAGTATCGTTTCAAGATACATCTCTCCAGATTCCTGCATTCGTATCACCACCGTGAAATATATTTAAGTATAGCATAGCACAAAAAATGTGAAAAATCAAGTGCCCTCTTTACCAAACGGGGTGTTTTTTGACAAAGGTTACTCTAAAAGAGGTCGGTTATAAAAAATGAAATATTAAAAAATTTCTATTGAAAAACACTGATAAAAATGGTAAAATATAGAGGATGGATGCCGTGACGGGCTGTCTCGGCGGAAATGCTACGGAGGTAAAAATGAACTTTTTTGAGCAGCTGTTTTCAAACACCGTGCTGTGGTGCACCGTGATAGCATGGGGCATAGCGCAGCTTATTAAGATAATAATTACCCTTGTCGTTGAGAAGAGGTTTAAATTTGAGAGAATATTCGGAGACGGAGGTATGCCGAGCGGTCACTCCGCCACGGTTATCTGCCTCGGTATTCTCATAGGATGGACGCAGGGCTTCGGCTCTCCCATGTTCGCACTTGCGACGATGCTTGCTATAATAGTTATGAACGATGCCGCAGGCGTGCGCCAGGAGGCAGGCAAGCATGCCGCAATGCTGAAGGTGATAGGTGATGCGTTCAACGCGATGTTCGCCGAGAAGGATGAGCAGGTGAGGACGGAAAAGATTAAGCTCCTCGTCGGTCACACCCCTCTGCAGGTCGTTGCAGGAGCGCTACTCGGACTCTTGGTTGCGATATTCGGCATATGGATTTTCGGTATAGAGCCTGCTGTGGCTCTGGTGATGTGGTGATATGTACGACGAGCTTACCGAGGTCGATATAAAGAAAATGGAGGAGGAGATAGAGTACAGAGAATGTGTGCTCGGCCCCAAGCTCCTCGCCGAAATGTCGAGAACAAGAGAATACGGTGACCTCTCCGAGAATGCCGAATATAAGGAGGCAAAGCGAGAGAAGCGCCGCAACGAGGGGAGAATACGCTATCTCAAGGCGATGATACGCACAGCGCACGTCATAGAGGTAAAGCAGCAGGAGGGTAGGGTAGCCCTCTTCGATATCGTAACAATATTCAATGAAAAGATGGGTAAGGAGAAGAAAATCCAGCTTGTCACCACACTGCGCCAGAATGCCCTCGTTGGTCTGGTCAGCAAGGAGTCGCCCCTCGGAGAGGCTCTTATGGGGCGCGCTGTGGGAGAGAGGGTGCTTGTCCGAGTCAGTGAGGATATGTCCTATTACGTCAGGATTCTCTCGGTGGAGCACGGCTCCGACGACCCCAATATCCCGATAAGCGGATATTGATTTTTTGCCAGTCTCCCGTACCCGTGTGACAAAAACAGTGCATCTCGATGATTTAAAAAGTAAACAATTAATTGCAAAAAGGAAAAGGATACTATGCCGGACGTTCGTATAGAGGATATAAACGCGTCGCTCGCCAGCTCCCCCTTGTCCTTCGTTATGGAGGTGGAGAGAGAATATGCCGAGAGGATTGAGAGCATCTCTCGCCTTGTCGCGGAAAACAGAGCGATAAAGGTCATATTCATATCGGGTCCATCCTCCTCGGGTAAGACCACGACCTCAAACCTGCTGGCTGACAGTATAATCAGGCGCGGCAGACATTGTATGGTTGTTTCGCTCGACGATTTTTACCGCTCTCCGACAGAGGCGGATTATCCCACCCTCCCCGACGGCAGGCCCGACTTTGAGGTGGTGGAGGCGCTCGACCTACCCCTTCTCACAAGGACTCTTTCGTGCATTGCATCGGAGGAAGAATTTCTGCTGCCCAAGTTTGATTTCAAGAGCTCGTCGCGCGTTTCTTTGCGCCCGACGGAGCCGCCCGACGGCTCGGTCGTTATAATCGAGGGGCTTCACGCGCTGAATCCCAAGATTTTTTCCGCAGTTCCGAAGGAGGCATCGCTGAAGATATTCATCAGCGTTTCCACCAACGTCACAAAGGGCAGAGAGAGAATTATCTCGGGCAGAAAGCTGCGCTATCTGCGCCGCACGGTGAGAGACTCGATATACCGCGCCACTCCTCCCGAGCGCACCCTTGCCCTCTGGAGCTCGGTTATAGGCGGAGAGGATAAATATCTGTATCCGACGAGAATATACGCAGATATGGAGTTCAATACCTTCCACGCATACGAGCTGTCGCTGATGCGTCCGTTTGCCGAGTCACTGCTTACTGACGCGGTTGTTGCATCGAGCGAGCTGGCGCGTGTTGCGCGAGAGGCTGTGAGCGCTGCAGTTCCTATGGATATTACCCTTGTGCCCGAGACCTCGCTTATGCGTGAGTTTGTTCCCGGCGGCATATACGAGGACCTGTACTAAAAATTATTGACAAATATAAATATTTGTGCTACAATTATTTTCAATTCTTAATTGTGGGCAGAACGAGCGCCTTCGATACCGAGCATATCGAAGGCGTTTTGCTCGAAAGACAGGAAACAGAAAAAGGAAAGAGTAGAAAATGGCTGATTTATCAACAGAGATAAAAAGACGCAGAACCTTTGCGATAATATCCCACCCCGACGCAGGTAAAACCACACTGACCGAGAAATTCCTCCTCTACGGAGGAGCTATTCAGTCCGCAGGCTCGGTAAAGGGAAAGCAGTCTGACAAGCACGCTGTGTCCGACTGGATGGACCTCGAGAAGCAGAGAGGTATCTCTATTACCTCCTCCGTATTGCAGTTTGAATATGACGGATATTGCATCAACATTCTGGATACACCCGGTCACCAGGACTTCTCCGAGGACACCTACCGCACCCTTATGGCGGCGGACAGTGCCGTGATGGTTATAGATGCGGCAAAGGGTATCGAGCCCCAGACAAGAAAGCTGTTCAAGGTGTGCGCAATGCGCGACATTCCCATCTTCACCTTCATCAACAAGATGGACCGAGAGGCACGCGACCCCTTCGACCTTCTCGACGAGCTTGAGCGTGAGTTTGGCATCGGAACCTATCCTATGAACTGGCCGATAGGCTGCGGTCAGAAGTTCAAGGGCGTGTATGACCGCGAGGCGCGCGCCATACTTTCCTTCGACGACTCCCACCGCGGCAGAGAGAGGATAAAGGGCATCGACTGCGATATAACCGACACCGAAAAGCTCGACTCCCTTATCGGGCAGTCAATGCGCGAGGAGCTATGTGAGCAGGTTGAGCTGCTTGACGGTGCTTCCTTCGACTTTGACCTCGAGGCGGTAAGACACGGCAAGCTCTCTCCCGTATTCTTCGGCTCGGCACTCAACAACTTCGGTATAGAGCCCTTTCTTGTTCATTTTCTCAGGATGACCACCTCGCCGCTCCCGAGAGAGGCAGAGGGGGAGACCGTTGACCCATTCGACGAGCGCTTCTCCGCCTTTGTGTTCAAGATTCAGGCGAATATGAACAAGGCGCACCGCGACAGAATCGCCTTTATGCGTATCTGCTCGGGTAAGTTTGAGAGAGCTCGCGATTATTTCCACGTCCAGGGAGGCAAGGCGTTCAGACTCTCCCAGCCGCAGCAGATGATGGCGGCAGAGCGCGAGGTTGTCGACGAGGCGTATGCCGGAGATATTATCGGTGTGTTTGACCCGGGTATCTTCTCAATAGGAGACACGATTTGCGAGAAGGGAATGAAGATACGCTTTGAGGGTATTCCTACCTTTGCCCCCGAGCACTTTGCTCTTGTCGAGCAGGTGGACTCGATGAAGCGCAAGCAGTTTGCCAAGGGAATGAATCAGATTGCTCAAGAGGGTGCTATACAGATATTCTTCGAGCCCAACTCGGGTCTTGAGAGGGTTATCGTCGGCGTTGTCGGCGTGCTCCAGTTCGAGGTTCTCGAGTACAGACTCAAGAATGAGTACGGCTGCGACCTGCGCCGCACGGCACTCCCTTATCAGCAGATAAGATGGATTAAGAACAAGGACCCCGACCCCAAAACGCTGAAGCTCTCCCACGATACGAAGTGGGTGCAGGACTTCAGGGGCAACAACCTGCTCGTTTTTACCAGCGAGTGGAGCATCCGCTGGGTGCTTGAGGACAATCCGACACTTGAGCTCGCCGAGTTTAATCGCAATGACGAGGAGTAAAAAGCTGTATGAGAATGAGAAAAAAGAAGAGGGGTAAGGAGCGCCTTTTGGCTTGCTCCGAATACCTTTTGACCTCACCCGTGTCACCTTATTCCGACCCGTCTGAGGTGTTTTCAAGAAAGGGTGCGCCCGTATTTCTTGAGATTGGTGCAGGAAAGGGCGGCTTTGCCTGCGGCATGGCAACAAAGCATCCCGAGGCATGCTATATTGCTATGGAGAGGGTGAGCGACTGTGTGGTGCTGGCAGCCGAGCTCGCAAAGAGCACTGCCGATACCCGACCCGATAATCTTCGCTTTATTGTAGAAAACGCCGACAACCTTGCCTTCATATTCGGCAAGGGTACCGTGGACAGAATATTCCTCAACTTCTCCGACCCGTGGAGTAAAAAGGGCTATGCGAAGCGCAGACTTACGCACAGACGCTATCTTGCGCTCTACACATACCTCCTGAAGGACGGAGGCAGAATAACCTTCAAGACTGACAACGACGGACTTTTTGACTTCTCGCTTGAGGAGATAGAGGCGGTCGGACTCACGCTTGATAAATGCACGAGAGACCTCCACTCATCCGAGTGGGCGGAGGGAAACGTTATGACCGAGTATGAGGCGGCTTTTTCCTCTCAGGGAGTGAAGATAAATATGCTCGAGCTTACGAAGCCCGAGGGCTTCTCCCTTCCTCTTCCGGAGGAGTTTTCCCTCGACCGAAAAATATACGGAGATAAGTAAAATGGCAATTCCCGAGGCAGATATACACAAGGGGCACAGGCAGAGAATGCGGAGAAAATTCCGCGAGCACAAGGCTCGCGCATTCGACACCTATGAGCTGCTTGAGATGCTCTTATATCACGTCATTCCGTACAAGGACACCAACCCCGTGTCAAAAAATCTGCTGTTTGAGTGCGGCTCGCTCGATGCTGTTTTCACAGCAGAAACAGCAGAGCTTGTTGAAATTGACGGCGTCGGCGCCGGTGTAGCGGAGTTCATCGCAAGATGCGAGGCGCTTATGCGTCTTGCCGAGAGCAGTGACGTGGAATGCGGCAGGGAGTGCTTCGACGACTTTGAGAGGACGGGGAAGTATTTATGCTCCTTTGCCTCCTCTCTTGAGCGCGGTATCACCGCAATGATGCTCCTCGACAACAGAATGAACCTCATCGATACAGCAGTAATATACAGCGGCAAGCCCTTTTCCTCAGGCGGAGTGCGTGCGGACGCATTTCTCGACTACGCAATCAAGAACCGTGCCTCGGTCGCCATCACCGCCTACTCGCGTGAGGGCGGCGCGCTTTTCCCCTCCGTCGGGGACAGAGAGACGAGCAAGCTCATCGGTGATGCACTCTCGGGTGCGGGAATAACCTACCTCGAGCACTACATCGTATCCCGCGACGATTTTATCGGTACAGTTCATTACGAAAGATTCAGAGTGCGCCAGTCCGCAGAGATAGAGCGCTTCCTCTCGAGTAAGGAGGCATACAGAAATGGCTGACGAGCTTTACAGTGCGCTTGTGGGTGTGCTCTCCTACGTATCGGCGGAGCCCGAGAGTGCCGCACAGCAGATAGTCTCTCGGTTTGGAAACTACCCGAGCCTTGCCGCAGCGGATTATGACGAGCTTTCCCGCATGCCTGCCGTAGGTGATAGCGGTGCCACGCTGATACGGCTGCTTATGGCTATCACGTCAAGACGCCGCACGGATAAATTCAAGTTCGGAAGAGTGCATACGGAGGAGGAAACGGTTGATTATCTGAAGGCTCTTTTCTACACGCTTGAGAACGAAAATGTGTATGTTTTGCTCCTCGACGAGGGGAGGCGTGTCACATTTTGCGAGTTTTTGGGTGAGGGAACGGTGAACGCCTCGAGCATTATGCCGCGACGGGTGCTCGAGCTGGCGGTGAAGCGGGATGCACGCTACGTTATCCTCGCACACAATCACCCGATGGGAGTGGCAAAGCCCTCCGTAGAGGATATCGAGACAACCCTCACCGTGAAGCAGCTGCTCGCCAGCTCCTCGCGTGAGCTTCTCGCCCACTACGTAATAGCGCCGAACGAATATTTCAAAATTGAGCCCTGACAGACAATAAAAATACAGAGCAGCAGCGAATGATCGAGTTATTTGCTGCTGCTCTTTTGCGCTTATGCACCCTCTTGCACGGCATACATGCGTATAAGGCGCGATGTGCATGTATAAAAAATTATTTAAAAAAATTTCAAAAAAGTATTGACAACGTGGATTTTTGTGTTATAATGTTAAATTGCATTACAATTGCTTTTAAACTATGGGGGATTTTTGCCCTTTTTTAAGGGAGAATTAGCCAAATCTAACAAAAATTTCTACATAATTTGAGCGTTTTTGCCACCTTGTCTATTATATAATTAGGTAAAAAGGCGGCACGGTATTTGAAATTTAAGGAATGGAGTGATTCTATTTATGATGCTTAAACCCAAGAAGCTTGGCACGAATGTCAGACAGAGCTTTTCGAAGATTGAAGCAGCAACCGAAATGCCGAATCTTATCGAGGTCCAGAAGGAATCGTACAAGTGGTTTCTGAGAGAGGGACTCGACGAGGTGCTCCGCAGTGTGTCTCCTATCATAGACCACACGGGCAACCTGTCCATCGAGTTCACCGACTATACCATTGACCCGAATCCCAGATACTCGGTAGAGGAGTGCAAGGATAGAACCGTCACGTACGACGCACACATGAAGGTTGGCGTACGTTTGGTTAACAAGGCTACGGGAGAGCTCAAGACCGCCCAGGTCTATATGTGCGATTTCCCGCTTATGACCGAGAACGGAACCTTCGTTATCAACGGTGCGGAGCGAGTTATCGTTTCCCAGCTCGTTCGTTCTCCCGGCATCTATTACAAGACCTCGGTTGATGCGCAGGGCAAGCATAACTACGATGCGACCGTCATCCCCTACAGAGGTGCGTGGCTCGAGTATGAGACCGACGCGGCGGGCGTGTTCTACGTAAAAATCGATAAAACCCGTAAAATTCCGATAACCGTCCTTGTCCGTGCTCTTTGTCCCGAGGGACAGGACTCCAACGATGCTCTCGTTGAGATGTTCGGTGAGGAGGAGCTTATCCTTCCTACCCTCGCAAAGGACGAGTGCAAGGCTCTGGCTGAGGAGAACGGAACCTCCTTCCGCGCAGAGGCACTCAAGGAGATATACAAGAAGCTCCGTCCCGGTGAGCCCCCGCTTGTAGAGAGCGCGGAGACCCTTGTAAACAACCTCTTCTTCGACCCGAAGAGATACGACCTTGCTCCCGTCGGAAGATATAAGTACAACAAGAAGCTCGCTCTGGCAAGACGTATCGAGGGCTTCACTCTCGCTTCGGCTGTTGTCAACCCCTTCACGGGTGAGATGGTTGCCGAGGAGGGACAGCAGATTACCCGCGAGATTGCAAACGCAATCGAGGACAGCCTTGTCAACGAGGTAGTCATCAGAACCGAGGATGGCAGAGACGTTAAGGTGTTCTCCAACGGCACCGCGCGCCCCGAGCTCGTTCTTGGCTACGACCTTTCCGACTGCGGCATCAAGACAGGCGAGAAGGTAAGACTCTCCGTGCTTATGGAGATCATCGAGGAGGCAGAGCTCGCGAAGCTCGCAGGCGATGCGAAGGTTGAGTTCATCAAGACCCTCGTTAAGGACAGAATTGCCAAGCTCTCCCCCCAGCACATTACCAAAGAGGATATTTTTGCATCGGTTAACTACCTGTTTAACCTTGTTCGCGGCGTCGGCTCCACCGACGATATCGACCACCTTGGCAACAGACGTCTGCGCTGCGTAGGTGAGCTGCTCCAGAACCAGATGAGAATCGGTATGTCCAAGATGGACAAGATCATCAAGGAGAGACTCTCCGTCCACGACGTTGACGACCTCCGTCCCGAGGCAATCATCAATACCAGACCCGTTGCAACCGCTATCCGCGAGTTCTTCGGCTCCTCGCCTCTGTCCCAGTTCATGGACCAGTCCAACCCCCTTGCCGAGCTGACGCACAAGCGCCGTCTTTCGGCTCTCGGTCCCGGCGGTCTTTCCAGAGACAGAGCATCCTTTGAGGTTCGTGACGTTCACTATACTCACTACGGCAGAATATGCCCCGTCGAGACTCCCGAGGGTCCCAACATCGGTCTTATCTCCTACCTTGCTTCCTATGCAAGAATCAGCGAGTACGGCTTCCTCAAGGCTCCTTACAGAGTTGTTGACAAGACGACCGGTCGCGTAACCGACGAGGTTCTTTACCTCACCGCAGACGAAGAGGACAACAACGTAGTAGCTCAGGCTAACGAGCGCCTCGACGAAAACGGATACTTCCTCAACAAGAAGGTTATAGCAAGATATAACACAGAGTTCATAGAGGTTGAGCCTACCGACGTTGACCTCATGGACGCATGCCCCCAGATGGCGGTTTCCGTCGCTGCAGGCTGTATCCCCTTCCTTGAGAACGATGACAACACCCGTGCACTCATGGGCTCGAACATGCAGAAGCAGGCAGTTCCGCTTATGATGACCGACTCTCCTATCGTCGCAACCGGTATGGAGTACAAGGCGGCAGTAGACTCGGGCGCGGTAGTCGTTGCGAAGGAGAGCGGTACGGTAGAGTATGCAGCAGACTCCCGTATCGTTATTCTTACCGACTCGGGCAGAAAGGATACCTACCACCTCATCAAGTTCAAGAGAAGCAACCAGGGCACCTGCGTAAACCAGCGCCCCGTGGTAAATCCCGGTGACAGAGTTGAGGCGGGTCAGGTAATTGCCGACGGCCCTGCGACCTCCAACGGTGAGGTCTCCCTCGGCAAGAACGCCCTCATCGGCTTCATGACCTGGGAGGGCTACAACTACGAGGACGCAGTTCTTCTCAACGAGAAGCTCGTCCGCGAGGACATGTACACCTCTATCCATATCGACAACTACACCATAGAGTCCCGTGACACCAAGCTCGGTGCACAGGAGATCACCCGTGAGATTCCCAACGTATCCGAGGATGCTCTCAAGGATCTGGACCAGGACGGTATCATCAGAATCGGTACCGAGGTGCGTGCGGGCGACATTCTCGTAGGTAGAGTAACGCCCAAGGGCGAGACCGAGCTCACCCCCGAGGAGAGGCTTCTGCGCGCAATCTTCGGTGAGAAGGCAAGAGAGGTAAAGGACTCCTCCCTCAGAATGCCTCACGGCGGCTACGGCGTGGTAGTTGACATCAAGATTTACGACAGAAACAATTCCGACGATCTCGCTCCCGGTGTAAACAAGGTTGTACACGTTTACATCGCCCAGAAGCGTAAGATCTCCGTCGGAGACAAGATGGCGGGCCGCCACGGTAACAAGGGTGTCGTTTCGAGGATTCTTCCTCCCGAGGATATGCCCTTCCTTGCCGACGGTACTCCTCTTGATATAGTTCTTAACCCCCTTGGCGTTCCTTCCCGAATGAACATCGGTCAGGTGCTTGAGGTTCACCTTGGTATCGCTTGCCGCAAGCTCGGTATCAAGATTATGACCCCCGTATTTGACGGTGCGAAGGAAACCGATATCCTTGAGCTTCTCCGCGAGGCGCGTTACACCCGTGACATCCGCCCCGACGAGAGCGTAAGAGGTAAGGCGGTATTTATGGAGGTTCTCCGCGAGGACGGCAAGCCCGACCTTCAGAGAGTTGACCAGAGCATCGTCGACGACGATGAGAAGCTCCACGCTCTTATGAAGAAGGAGACCCTTAAGGTGATTGACGGTAAGGTAACTCTTTACGACGGACGCACGGGCGATGCCTTCGATAACCCCGTAACCGTTGGTATAATGTATTACCTCAAGCTTCACCACCTTGTTGACGATAAGATCCACGCGCGTTCTATCGGTCCGTACTCTCTCGTTACCCAGCAGCCTCTGGGCGGTAAGGCACAGTTTGGTGGCCAGCGCTTCGGAGAGATGGAGGTCTGGGCACTCGAGGCATACGGTGCTGCATATACGCTTCAGGAAATCCTTACTGTTAAGTCAGACGATATCACGGGCCGCTTCAAGACCTACGAGGCAATCGTTAAGGGTCAGAACAGCCCCACACCCGGTATTCCCGAGTCCTTCAAGGTTCTCGTTAAGGAGCTTCAGGCTCTTTGCCTTGATATCAAGGTTCTTGACGAAAACGGAGAAGAGATAGAGCTCTCCGAGGTATATGACGATCAGACCCCCGTATTCTCGTCCATCGCTGAGGTTGACGCATCTGCGGATAAGGAAGCCGCAGGCGAGACCGATGAGGAGGATATTGAGGATGACGACGATCTTCTCGAAGAGGACGGCGAATATGAGGATGAAGGCTACGACGATGGCTTTGACGGCTATGGCGACGGAGCTGACGACGATTTCGGAGACGAGGAATAATTTTACGGAAGGGAAGGGTATCCCCCGAGCAAGGGGGAGCCTTGTATAAATAAAATTTATGGAAAGAAATGCGTTTGAATCGATAAAGATCGGCCTCGCGTCCCCCGAGATGATACGCTCGTGGTCGCACGGTGAGGTAACCAAGGCCGAAACAATCAATTACCGCACACTTAAAGCCGAGCGCGACGGTCTTTTCTGCGAGAGGATTTTTGGCCCGTCCAAGGACTGGGAATGCTTCTGCGGCAGATATAAGAGAGTTCGCTTTAAGGGCAAGGTGTGTGAAAAATGCGGTGTTGAGGTAACCACCAAAAAGGTTCGTCGCGAGCGTATGGGTAACATCGAGCTCGCCGCACCCGTGTCGCATATTTGGTACTTCAGAGCTATTCCCTCGAGAATGGGTCTGATGCTTGATATGTCCCCCAGACTTATAGAGAGAGTTCTCTATTTCTCCAGATATATAGTAATTGATCCCGGTGAAAACACCTCCCTCGAGAAGAAGCAGCTTCTCACCGAGGACGAGTACAGAAGCGCAAGAGAAAAGTATGAGGACGACTTCAAGGCAGGCATGGGAGCTGAGGCTATCCGTGAGCTGCTCCGCGAGATAGACCTCGAGGCTCTTTCTGCCGAGCTGCGCGACAAGCTCGCTGAGGCGTCGGGACAGAAGAAGGTCAAGATCATCAAGAGACTCGAGGTGGTAGAGGCGTTCAGAAAGTCGGGCAACCGTCCCGAGTGGATGATACTCGACACCATCCCCGTGCTTCCTCCCGAGATCAGACCCATGGTACAGCTTGACGGCGGTAGATTCGCTACCTCCGACCTTAACGAGCTTTACAGACGTGTAATTACAAGAAACGACCGTCTCAAGCGCTTCATTCAGATGAGAGCGCCCGAGATGATTATAAACAACGAGAAGAGAATGCTCCAGGAATTCGTCGACGCCCTTATTGACAACGGCCGTCGCGGAAAGGCTGTTACGGGCGCGTCCAACCGTCCTCTCAAGTCCCTCTCCGAGATGCTCCGCGGTAAGCAGGGTCGCTTCCGTCAGAACCTTCTCGGTAAGCGAGTTGACTACTCGGGCCGTTCGGTTATCGTCGTCGGTCCCGACCTCAAGATCTTCCAGTGCGGTCTTCCCAAGGAGATGGCTCTCGAGCTCTTCCGTCCCTTCGTTATGAAGAGACTTATGGAGACCCAGAAGGCAAACTCCATTAAGGACGCAAAGAAGAAGGTCGACAGAATCGCTCCCGAGGTATGGGACGCTCTTGAGTACGTAATCAAGGAGCACCCCGTGCTTCTTAACCGTGCACCCACGCTTCACCGTCTGTCTATCCAGGCGTTTGAGCCCATCCTCGTAGAGGGTAGAGCAATCAAGCTTCACCCCCTCGTATGTCCCGCCTTCAACGCGGACTTCGACGGTGACCAGATGCCCGTACACGTGCCCCTTTCCAACGAGGCACAGGCAGAGGCGAGATTCCTTATGCTCTCCGCCAACAACCTCCTCAAGCCCGTTTCGGGTAAGGCTGTAACCGTTCCCTCTCAGGATATGGTCCTCGGCTCTTACTATCTTACCATCGACCACCCCGGTGAAAAGGGTGAGGGTAAGGTATTCCGCAACGTTGACGAGGTGGAGATGGCGTATGAGAACAAGGAGCTCGGCATCCACGCCGCAATCAAGGTGCGCGTAACCAAGGTTATCGACGGTGTAGAGCAGTCTGCTCTTATCGATGCTACCTACGGTAGACTTATCTTTAACGCGAGAATTCCCCAGGACCTCGGCTACATCGACAGATCCAAGGATCCCTTCTCGCTTGAGATCGGCTTCGCCACAACGAGCAAAAAGCTCAAGGAGATAGTTGACCTTACCATTAAGTATCACGGCTTTGCGGAGGCTGCCGCAGTTCTTGATAACATCAAGTCCATGGGATATAAGTACTCCACCAAGTCCTCTCTCTCCATCTCGGTTTACGATATGACGATCCCCCCGAAGAAGAAGGAGCTGCTTGCTGAGGCAACCGCCAAGGTAGATGAGATCACCGAGCTCTTCCAGTGGGGTGAGCTTTCCGACGAGGAAAGATACAAGCAGGTTATCGACGTCTGGGACAAGACGACCAACGCCGTTACCGACGCCCTTATCGAGAACCTTGATAAGTATAACTCTCTTAACATGATTTGTACCTCGGGAGCCCGCGGCTCTATGAAGCAGATGCGTCAGCTCGCAGGTATGCGCGGACTTATGTTCGCAACAAACGGTAAGACCATCGAGATCCCCATCAAGTCCAACTTCCGTGAGGGTCTTACGATGCTCGAGTATTTCATGGGTGCAAAGGGCTCGCGTAAGTCCCTTTCGGATACCGCTCTTCGTACCGCTGACTCGGGTTACCTTACCAGACGACTCGTTGACGTATCGCAGGACGTTATCGTCCGCGAGCAGGATTGCGGTGCTACCTCGGGTATCATCGTATCCGATATCGTCTCGGGCTCCAACGTTGTAGAGAAGCTCTACGACCGACTTGTCGGCAGATACACCGTAGGTGACGTTATCAACGACGAGACGGGTGAGCTTATTGTTCCCGCTAACACGATGATTAGTGAGGATATGGCAAACGAGATAATCGCAGCAGGCATCAAGCAGGTTGAGGTTCGTACCATTCTTCGCTGTCTTGCCAAGCGCGGTGTCTGTGTGCACTGCTACGGCGCAGACCTTGCTCACGGCACTCCCGTAAGCATAGGTGAGGCGGTTGGTGTCATCGCTGCGCAGTCTATCGGTGAGCCCGGTACACAGCTTACGATGAGAACCTTCCACACGGGTGGTGTCGCAGGCTCGGATATTACTCAGGGTCTTCCCAGAGTCGAGGAGCTCTTTGAGGCTCGCCGTCCCAAGAAGACTGCTATTATCACCGAGTTCACCGGTACCGCACGCATCCAGTCCGACAGAAAGCTCTCCAAGGTTATTATTCAGAACCCCGTTGAGCCCACCGACGACGAGATAGTTTACGAGATTCCCTTCGGCATGCGTCTTTGCATAGAGGACGGTCAGCAGGTAAAGCGCGGTCAGCAGCTTACCGAGGGCTTCCTTAACCCCGCAGACGTTCTTCACATGAGCGGTATTGATGCGGTTTACGACTACATCATCCGTGAGGTACAGAAGGTGTACCGCGGTGAGGACGTTGAGATCAACGACAAGCACGTTGAGTGTATTGCACGTCAGATGACCAGAAAGGTAAAGATTGAGGATCCCGGAGATACCGATCTGCTCGTCGGCACCACCGTTGATATTCTCGAGCTCCGCGAGGAGAATGAAAAGATCGAGGCAAGACAGGCAAACGGTGAGGCTGTCCGCAAGGCAGAGGGCGCGCCGATGCTTCTCGGTATTACCAAGGCATCCCTTATGACCGAGTCCTTCCTTTCTGCGGCGTCCTTCCAGGAGACCACGAAGATACTCACCGAGTCCGCAATCAAGGGCAAGCGCGATAACCTTCTCGGTCTGAAGGAGAACGTTATCATCGGTAAGCTCATTCCCGCAGGTACGGGTCTTGGCGTATACCGCGACGTTGAGGTCGAGGATACCGCTAAGGTTGAGGAGACTGACTTGACTGACGGCTATCTTGCCGACAGCGACGAGCTCCCCGAGGATACCGATCCCATCGAGGAATAATTTTCCCAAACAAAAGGGGCATTACGGCGCTCACCGTAATGCCCCTTTCTATTTGCTTCGTGATCTCAGGCAGGACCGATAGAACGGGTGCGGAGCGCGCCGCGCGCACCTGCTCTTGACAAAAGACTTTTTTGATGCTACAATATAGTCGGTGCGGTGCGTCCGCACGTAAACTGAATTATATTCCCCAAAGCGGGAAGAGAGATATATTTATGGAAAACTGTGGTATTAAGATTTCGGTCGTTATACCGATTTACAACGCGGGCGAGTATCTTCGCCCCGCCCTCGACAGCGTAATTGACCAGACCCTAAAGGAAATTGAGATAATCTGCGTGGACGATGGCTCGACGGACGATTCTCTTGAGATAATCAAGGAATATCAGAAAATGGACGAGCGCATCAGAATCGTTACAGAGACGAACGCGGGGCCTGCGCTTGCGCGCAACAACGGTATCCGCCGTGCCAGAGGAGAGTATATTGCCTTCCTCGATGCAGACGATTTCTTTGAGCTCGATATGCTCGAGCTTATGTATAATGAGGCTGTGGCACACGACCTTGATATAGTTCTGGCGGACTACGATACATATAATAATCACAAGGCAGCGTTTGAGAAGGCGGTGCCCGCAGAGCATGAACATATTTACAGGAAGGGCGAGGTAACCTCCAAGAACGAGAACCCGAATGAGATATTCTCATCCACCAACGGCTCCGCGTGGAACAAGCTGTTCAAGACGCAGTTTGTAATAGAGAAAAACCTGCTTTTCCTCACTGAGGTAAAGATGTATGAGGACGTGTATTTTATCACCACCGCGCTCTCTCTTGCCGAGAGGGTCGGAAAGGTGCATAAGACCCTCATTCATCACCGTATATATTCGGAGCAGGCAAGAGCAAGACTCTTCAAGAAATATTACACCCAGATCCCCGAGATATATGCAAAAATCAAGGAGTTCCTTATGAGCACGGGTATGTACGCCCCCCTCTCCTACTCCTTCCTCAATATGTCGGCAAGCCGCTGCTTCAAGATATATAACATACTCGGTCACGACGTCAAGGCAGATTTCTGGAACATGCTCCACGATGGCTACGCCGCAAGACTCGGCTGGCATGGCAGGTGCCGCGAGGACTTTGACGAGGGGGAGGTATGCGAGTTTGTGGCAAGCGTTGAGATGTACGACCACAAGCAGTACAAGCGCCGCCTCACCAAGGGCCGCACCCTCGAGGTCGAGAAGATACCGCGCAAGCTCCGTCGGGCAAAGCGACGCAAAAAGCTCAAGTCCTTCTTCTCTCACCTTATCCCGAGAAGACGCAAGAGGGCAGATTGATATAAGATAAAAGCAGCAGAGCGAGGAGTCTCGCTCTGCTGCTTTTTCTCTATTTTTTTAATTATTTATACAATTTTTATATAGTTAGTTGAAATATAGCACAAAAATAAGTAAAAATATTTAGTAAAACTATTGACAAAGAAATATTTAAATGTTAAAATAGATTGGAATTTTGCGAGGTAGGGTGAGCTATGCCCATTTTGCAAAAGGAATAGAATGTATATACCCGATGCGTGCGCTACCATGAGGCGCGTGTGTCACGTATAGATAAACACTATACTAGGAAAGGAGAAAACTAATGCCAACCTTTAACCAGCTCGTTAAAAACGGTCGTCAGGACAAGGCGTACAAGTCTAAGTCCCCTGTTCTTCAGAGAGGCTTCAACGCACTCAAGAATAAGGCTATCGACCAGAGCGCACCTCAGAGAAGAGGCGTGTGCACCAAGGTTACTACCGTAACCCCCAAGAAGCCTAACTCGGCTCTTCGTAAGATCGCCAGAGTAAGACTTACCAACGGAATGGAAGCAACTTCTTACATTCCCGGTATTGGACACAACCTTCAGGAGCACTCCGTTGTTCTTATCCGTGGTGGACGTGTTCGTGACTTGCCCGGTGTACGTTACCATATAATCCGTGGTACGCTTGATACCCAGGGTGTTGCAAACCGTAAACAGGGCCGCTCCAAGTACGGAGCAAAGCGTCCGAAGAAGTAATAAGGTACAGGTTCCGGACGAAAATGTGCTTACGTGCTGTGATGGTATAGATGTTTATGCTAAAGGTCGCAACCGAGCACTTACGAATTTTAATATTCGAGTACCTATGATATCAAAATTTATTGAAGGAGGGAAGTACAGTGCCTAGAAGAGGTCAAATTTCCAAAAGAGATGTATTGCCTGATCCGCTTTATAACTCCAAGCTCGTAACTAAGCTTGTTAACAACGTTATGTATGACGGTAAGAAGGGTGTTGCTCAGAAGATCGTTTACGATGCATTCGCAATGATCGAGGCTAAGAGCGGCGAGAACGCACTTGACGTTTTCGTAGCTGCTCTTGAGAACGTAATGCCCGTTCTTGAGGTTAAGGCTCGCCGTGTCGGCGGTTCTAACTATCAGGTTCCCATGGAGGTTCGCGCAGAGCGCAGACAGACTCTCGGTCTCCGTTGGATAATCAATTATTCCAGAAGCCGTGGTGAAAAGACTATGGCTGAGCGCCTTGCCGGCGAGATCATGGACGCTAAGGCAGGCATGGGTGGCGCATTCAAGAAGAAGGAAGACACCCACAAGATGGCAGAAGCTAACAAGGCTTTCGCACATTACAGATTCTAATTTTTATCGATATAATAAAGGAGATACGAAGTTATGGCAAGAGAGTATTCGCTTGAACATACCAGAAATATCGGTATCATGGCTCACATAGATGCCGGTAAGACCACAACAACCGAAAGAATCCTTTTTTATACCGGTAAGACTCACCGTATAGGAGAAACTCACGACGGTGCCGCTACGATGGACTGGATGGCACAGGAGCAGGAGCGTGGTATAACTATCACCTCTGCTGCTACTACTTGTTACTGGGTTCCCACTGAATTCCAGAACGACCCCGCTAAGGCGAAGGAGAACAAGTACCGTATCAACATCATTGATACCCCCGGTCACGTTGACTTTACTGTTGAGGTTCAGAGATCGCTTCGCGTGCTTGACGGCTCCGTAACCGTTCTCTGCGCAAAGGGAGGCGTTGAGCCCCAGACCGAGACCGTATGGCATCAGGCAAACGAGTACAAGGTACCCAGAATGGCGTACATCAACAAGATGGACATTATGGGTGCGGATTTCTACCGCGTTGTTAAAATGATTAAGGATAGACTCCACGCGAACGGTGTTCCCGTGCAGCTTCCTATCGGAGCAGAAAGCTCCTTCCGCGGAATCGTCGACCTCATGGAGATGAAGGCTGACGTTTATTACGACGACCTTGGTAAGGACATGAGAGTTGAGGAGATTCCCGAGGATATGAGAGAGCTTGCAGAGGAGTATCATAGAAATATGGTAGAGTCCATCTGCGAGACTGATGAAGAGCTCATGGAGCGCTACATCATGGAGGAGGAGATCACGATCCCCGAGCTCAAGGCTGCCCTTCGTAAGGCAACCCTTGATAACAAGATCGTTCCCGTTTGCTGCGGCACCTCCTACAAAAACAAGGGCGTGCAGAAGCTTCTCGATAACATTATCGAGTATATGCCCGCTCCCACCGACATTGAGGCAATAAAGGGTGTTAACCCCGAAACGGGTGAAGAGGATGCGCGTCACGCAAGTGATGAGGAGCCCTTCTCCGCTCTTGCATTCAAGATTATGACCGACCCCTTCGTTGGAAAGCTCTGCTTCTTCAGAGTATATTCCGGCTCCGTACAGAAGGGTACTGCGGTTTACAACTCCACGAAGGACTCCGACGAGAGATTCGGAAGAATTCTTCAGATGCATGCTAACGAGAGAGCAGACATTGACGTTTGCTACGCGGGTGATATCGCCGCAGTAGTTGGTGTAAAGAACACCACCACCGGTGACACCTTCTGTGATGAGAAGCATCCCATCATCCTTGAGAGCATGGTATTCCCCGAGCCCGTTATCCGTCAGGCTATCGAGCCTAAGACGAAGGCTGGTCAGGAGAAGATGGGCATCGCCCTCTCCAAGCTTGCTGAGGAGGACCCCACCTTCAGAACCTACACCGATGACGAGACCGGACAGACCATTATCGCAGGTATGGGTGAATTGCACCTCGAGATTATCGTTGACAGACTTCTTCGTGAGTTCAAGGTTGAGGCAAACATCGGTGCGCCTCAGGTTGCTTACAAGGAGACCATTCGCAAGAAGGCAGACCAGGATACCAAGTATGCTCGTCAGTCGGGTGGTAAGGGTCAGTACGGTCACGTAAAGATCACTATCGAGCCCAACGAGCCCGGTAAGGGCTATGAGTTCGTCAACGCTGTAACGGGCGGTGCTATTCCCAAGGAGTACATTCCCGCAGTTGATGCAGGTATTCAGGGCGCTATGCAGGCAGGTATTCTTGCAGGCTACAACGTAGTTGACGTTAAGGTTACTCTTTACGACGGTTCTTACCACGAGGTCGACTCCTCTGAGATGGCGTTCAAGATTGCCGGCTCTATGGCATTCAAGGAGGCTATGAGAAAGGCAGATCCCGTTCTTACTGAGCCCATCATGAAGGTTTCCGTAACCACTCCCGATGACTACATGGGCGATATCATCGGTGATATCAACTCTCGCCGCGGACAGATCGACTCTATGGAGCAGATCGGCCCCGGAACTCAGAGAATTTATGCTCACGTTCCGCTCGCACAGATGTTCGGTTACGCTACCGCTCTTCGTTCCAGATCTCAGGGACGTGCGGTTTACGTAATGGAGCCCGATGGATTCATGGACGTTCCGAAGAACATCCAGGAAGAAATCATCAAGAATCGCGCTGCGAAGTAATTCGCGCCGCAAAATTCGTTCTGATTCAGCCATTGCCAAGGCTGATTTAGATAAACAAAAAACAAAAAATAAAAAATTATAATTTTAGGAGGATATTTAAAATGGCAAAGGCAAAATTCGAAAGAACCAAACCCCATGTTAATATCGGTACAATCGGTCACGTTGACCATGGTAAGACCACTCTTACCGCTGCAATCACCAAGACCCTTTCTCTTTCAAACGGATCTGAGTTCCTTGATTACAGCCAGATCGACAACTGCCCCGAGGAGAGAGAGCGCGGTATCACCATCAACTCCAGACACGTTGAGTACGAGACTGACAAGCGTCACTACGCTCACGTTGACTGCCCCGGCCACGC
>JAFQOP010000020.1 GCA_017403155.1 Clostridia bacterium
ATGAACGCCTTGGATTCTATTCGTGTACCGTTCCAACTTTTGAACAGTATGTCATCGCAAGGCTTATCCAAAACGGAGACTTCGAACGACATATCAACAGAGTAAGACGAAATTTAAGAAAAAAACTAAAGTTATAATAAATGCAAAAAGGATGGGTGTCGCGTGAGTGCGACACCCTTGTTGTTAAATGTTTTCATTTTTCAGCTCATCAATGGGATTTTCTTTTTTGATCTTATGCATTGCATAGATCATGGTTGCAAAGGCCACAAGAAATACGCCGAGTGTTGCAATAAATTACTTTTGCTATATTCTTTTACTTTTTTACTTGGCACAATCGTGGTTACCGCAATCGTGCGTGCCACAACCGTGGTTGCCACAGCTGTGAGCACCGTTGCCGTGCTCGTGATCGTGGTGATCGCACTTGACGTTAGTATAATAGGTTATCTTTGTATTTACAAAGATGAACTTATTGAAATCGCAAAATACCTAAATGTTCCATATACAATAATGGAACATTCCTACCAAAGCGATACATACCAACTAATAGAAAAATCCAAGTAAAAACACCGCCCTCCAAAGCCTCAAAGGTTGATGCTTGGAGGGCTTGTTTTTTTGACCACATAATTGACCACTTACAGAACCGGAGCACATGGAGACAAGAGTGCCAGAGAGCGCGTTTTGACAACTTTTGTGTACCAGAAAAGTCTAAACGGAGCAGAAATGTCTAGAAAATGGTAAATTTTACCATTGGGGTGATGGAGACTGCGAGTTCAAGTTTTGCTGTTCGGGTATATAAAGTGTTCAAAAAAACGGTTTTTGTTAGAAATCTCGATGGCTTTTTGGGGTAGCAAAATTAGGCTTAAAGGGGTTAAATCATACCGAAGAACATAAACAGCTGTAGCGCGGGGGGGCGGTTTTAGGCTTGGTTTGGTTACAAAACCTAAAAAAGCATAGAAAACGGTTGTTTTCTATGCTTTTTTCTTGGACTTGAGGGATTACGCGTTGGATTGCCGATGCTTCATTTTTTTACACGCGGTGGGGGATTTGGTCTATGGTCCGGGTGAGATGGTATGCTTTTTTAATTCTTTTTGTCAAGCCATGCTCTCAGCTCGTTCATGTCCTTTGCACGACGTATTTTGGAAAACGCCTTGGCAAGCTTTATCATGGAAATGAAATCGCCCATGTTTTCTGCATTTGTTACGTAGTATTTGCTGTCCGGGGCTTTTGTCAGACAACCCATGCTTTCAAGCGCTTTGCATATTTTTTGTGCTGTTTCAAAATCACAATTCTGATGACTCTGAAGAGTCTGGACGGTAAAGCATTTTTCGTTTCTCATCGATTCAAAGAATGAAATACAGCTCTCCTCCCATCCCGAATTCTTTTCCATGTATTCAGCGGGGCCAACGTATTCGGCGGTGTCCTTGTCGCAGTTGAAAATACGACAAAATTCCGCGAATTTTTCAAGGGCCTCCAGAGTGGCGGAGGTTTCGTTTTTGCTCTCGAAAAAATCGTCTGTTTTGCAGTCAAAAAGCTTTGCTAGCAGAGGCAAGAACTCTATGGACGGTGTCGCCTCACCGTTTTCCCATTTTGATATTGATTGAGGGCTTATGTGCAAAAAGGCTGCAACCTCTCTCTGCGTAAGTCCTTTTTGTAGACGAATTTCCTTCAAATTTCTGTTAAACATACTCGAGCTCCTTTTTTGTTTTTATTATAAACCGAATGCCTCTGCTTGTAAATGACCGGTTGATTAACGTAGAGCACAACCTACGGTTGATTATATATAAAACAGTTCTTATCTCATGTATAGCCAAGAGCCAGCTTACCTCCGTAAATTATTCATTAAAATTGTACGCCTTGGCGAAGGATTTATCAAGGTATGGGGGTAGCGAGGTTGTCAAAATAAAACCAAGATATACTATAAGCCGCTCAAAGCTCTGTCACACAAATTGCGCGCTTGAGGCGCGAGAGCTCATTGTCACGACAGCGATAGTCGCTCGGTGTGCAAGCGAAGGAAAGAGAAATATTTTTGTATTTAAACACAAAGTGTTTATTGCTTCTGTCGAGGACAATGTTCCATTTTTCGAGAGCTTTCAGGTCAATAGTCTTGCCCTCTGCTGCGCGGCGGACATCATCCAGCATTCTTTTTTCATAATCGCTTACGGGATGGCGAAGAGTCAAAATTTCGCCTACGGCGCGCGCTCTCGTTGCATCGGGGGGAGTTCTATCGAATTTTTCCTTTATCGCGCTTGCGACAAAATCGGCAAACTCCCCGGGACGCGCCTCTTCCTCAGATGTCGTATCGGGCAATTCCCTTAATGGCGCTCTGAGAATATCCAACTGTCGCTCGAGCTGTTCAATTCTTTTGTCCCTATTGGCTATTTGTGCATCCTTCGTAGCAATCTGATTCTTCAGGGTATGATCAAGAACGACTGTGCGGACGGCTCCGTCAGTGTATCTGTCACAGCTCATAAGGAGCAGCTTATCAAATGTGATCCTTCCCTGCTCGGCACCCGAGGTCAGGTGGGCGAGAATCTCAGAGACAATAAAGCTCTCGGCATTTCTCGCGTCGCTGGACGTGCTGAACTCACGTATTTCATTATAATTCCCGTCCGGGTAGCAAATAATTATCCTCCCATTTGTGGGAGCTCTGCCGCGGCTGCTTTTGTTAAGCCTTGACACGACGTCCTCCCTACGCGAGGTCACAACGGCTGCAACACCGAAGAGCCTTTTGGCAAGTCGGTCGGCATCCACGTCAAAGCCATATGCACCAAATGTGCCGCGAAGCTCGCTGAGATAAACTAAAGGAAAATCTGCGCGCTCTGTCAATGAGAATACGGCTGACAAATAATCAACATTCTCATCTGTCAACTCTATCGGTTTTGGGGAGCACGGAAGAGCTCCCGTGCCTATCGCTCCATGCCCGGCGAGAAAGTTAAGAAACGCCGTGTGCTTATCGGGGTGGCTGGCAGATATATCAATGAAAAGGCGTTTTTTCCTGATGTGGAATGCGAGCTCCACGGTGCTATCAGCATCTGCTAGCCTTAATCCAAGGTAGCCGTTTACCCGTACCTTGTCAGCCTCGATTCCGTTCTCGGCACAAAAGAGGTCAACAATATTCTCAAGCCTTGTCTCGCTCAATGAAAAGTTAGTATACGTATATCTATGCATAGCCGTACTAGCACACGGAATCGCCTATCTCGTTAAGAGAATCGCGATACATAAGAACAAAGCCGATTGCGTAATGTATTTTTTCAAATTCGTTGCCGCTTACTCGGGACAGCCGTCTTTCGAACT
Source organism: Clostridia bacterium (assembly GCA_017403155.1). Taxonomy (GTDB): domain Bacteria; phylum Bacillota; class Clostridia; order Oscillospirales; family CAG-272; genus UBA1740. Next base: position 3,295 of record JAFQOP010000020.1, read on the forward strand.
CTGTGAGCAGAGAGTCACCAAGCCTCTTGGTTAGCGCGGAGTTACCGTATTCAGCGATATAGTTCTTTATTCTGTAAAGAAGCAGATCGTTATTGCGAGTGCCTATATCGGCAATATCTGTGAATTCAAGCAAAAGCTCCGTGAGCTCCTCTATAGCCGAGCCAACCCTCAGTCTGTCCCATTCTGCAAGCACGTAGACACTTCCCCGACGCGTAACGTCGTAGCTTCTTCTGAAAATAGCATTACCTATTCCCGAGCCGTAGGCATAGACGCTTCCCTCTCCGAGCCTCTCCTGTGCCAGCGAATGAAATTCTCCAAAAAGCCTGAATATCAGCTCTACATTCGGGTACTCTCGCCTCCTGCGAGGGTCTGTCTGACGGTATTCATAGGCGGGATGATATACGAATTCTATCTTATGAGCTCCCTGCTCCTCGCCAAGATACTCGGGCAGACAGAATGCTCCGCGGGAGGTCATATATTTCAGAATTTCTATTCCCTCGGTTTCCTCACATTTAAGGTAAAGTATGCCGTTTTCGCTATCAGTTCTGCGCTCGCCGTCCTTCATCGTTGAAAGGTCCTTATCCTCAAGGCTGTTCGTTATATTCTCCCAAGAGATTGCATCGAGCCTTGACTTAAGATGCTCAGGATAGGTGCAGTGATAGGAAAAATCCCAAAAATATATCAAGGGTGTATTGCTTTTAAGGTCACGAATGACGTTTTCATTAGAAGATATCACAAACCTGCGCTCGTAGCGATCCTTCAGCAGCTCCCTCGTGCGTTTTATTTCCTCGCCTATAAACCTCTCGTACACCTCGAGTATGCGCTCGTAAATATCCGAAATATCCTCTTCAAGCGAATAGAAAAGCAGCTCACGAAGAAGAGGGTGCATACAGCGGGAGGAGCGCTCATCATCCCCACGGTCATCGGTCCACTCTATGGGTACAAGGAGACTCTCAAAAATATTGCGCGTGCCCATCAGGGCGCAGAGCATTGCCTCATTCTCTTTCTTATCCGTCTCGGTTCCGGCATACGGCAAAAAGTGCGTGGTATTTATAGAGTCTGCGTCTCTTTTTCTAATTTCTTCAATGAAGCGAGAGATAATTTTTGCAAAAAGCTCGGCGTCATCAATACGGCAAAGCAGCTCCCACACGCCCGTGAGCGCCTGCTCCGTATTATAAATTTTGTTGCTGATTTCGCGATAACCGAGATATTCGATTATATTATGCTCAATAAGATATCGAAGCCCGGCAAGAGAATTATACTCCACTGTATAATGCACAATATTTTTTCCGTACTCATCGCAATTCAGTATTACAGGTCTCTGCTCCTCGAGGTCATACTCGTCACAAAGTGCCTCATACTCCTTTACATCATCGGCGTAGGCGGCATATCGGATCCCGTGGGGGCGCAGCTTCGGTTTGTCGGGAGTATCCCCGTCGGTAAGCTGCTGAATTTCGTAAAGGGACATACCTGCAACCTCCTCGATTGCAACTATCCAATCGGGAGGAAAGGTGCGCCCATCACCGCTTTTCCACTTTGAGAAATTCGGCTTGACCTTTTCATACCAATCCAGGGGACTCTGCTCCGTGGTGTGCTTGAAGTGGCGGCGGTAAAGCACCATAAGCAATTCCTTCTCAGAGCTTATATCGAGCTGTGGCTTCAATATTCTGTTAATCAAAAGCTCCAGCTGTTTTTCGTAATTAAAAAATTCCTTTTTTTCCTTCATTTCCTTCTCCTTTTCCACATTTTTTGGGGGCCGAGATCGATCTTGAGCACATTATAGCACGGCACAGATTTGTTTGTCAAGTTTTTTGACAACCAACTAGTTGTCATACTTTTTTCGAGAGAAAAGCACGACCGATATCCAAAGCATTTTTTGTCTGACAACCGACACGGTACTCCCGACGGGCAGCGACGTGGGCTCACAATGAGTGAAAATGAGGTCGCTTACGGGTTGACGGGATGGATTTTATTTGTTATAATGATAGTGTAAAAGATAGAACACTCTCATGATGGGTTTAATAAGGCGAGGTGCATATATGAAAAAATTTGACGAGATGTTTAATAAAACCGACCGAAAGGTCAAGGTAATGGGCGGAGAGGCTGCCGTAGCTGTGCTGAAGGCTGAGTACGAAAACGGTGTCTGCGCGCTCGTATATCCCGACGGGCTGCGAGAGTCATTTTCAAAGATGGCGATCGAGGAGCAGTTGGAGTGCATAAGGCTGCTCGACAGCTTCGACTTTGGTCTTGCGGGCAAGCGCTCTCTTGAGGAGGAGTGCGTTATTCTCGACGAGGCGACTGTCAAGGAGGCGTATGGAAGAGGCAGCATAATCAATAATTGCATCGATACGGTCCTGGTCACAGAGGACGGCACGCTGCTCGGCGTGTATATATTCGGCAAGGTGCTTTTCCTTGGCGGAGAGATTGCCTACGAAACTACTCTTATGAGCTCGGACGAATATAACGGAGCCGGATACAAGCCCGGAGGAAGCTACACGGGTACCAAGTATCTCACCCTGCTCTACCTTCCGAGCCTGCTCTTCAGCGACGTAATATATCAGTCAAGCAAGAACAAGGAAATTGAGGAGCTTGTCGCAGAGGAGGGGGTTAAGACAATCAACAGCTGTGCCTTCTACGGGTGCGAAAGGCTGCGCCGCGTGAGCTTCCCTGATACTCTTACCGGCATTGGGTACAGAGCTTTCTCGGGCTGTAAGAATCTTGAGAGTGTCAGAATACCTGCCTCGGTCGAAAAAATCGGTGCAGATGCATTCAGCGCCTGCGTCAGCCTCAAGGAGGTTGTAATCGAGGGGGTATGTGAAATAGAGTCAAGTGCGTTTGACGACTGTATTTCGCTCGAGAGAGTTGTGCTCGCGGGAGACGGTGAGTACGACCTCGGTTCATTTGTCTTTAACAACTGCGAGAATCTGGTCGAAATAGTCGGCGCAGAAAAGATAACCGCGGTCGGCGAGTATACATTCTGCAGGTGCCTGAGCCTTAGAGAAATTTCCCTCTCGGACAAGGTACACTCGATTCAGTCGGGCACGTTTAGCAACTGCAAGAGCCTTACACGGCTTGAGCTGCCTAAGATGGTCACCTCTATCGGTCAGTATGCATTCTCGGGCTGCGACAAGCTCGAGGAGCTTATACTTCCGAGCGAGCTATGGCATATAGCGACAGACGCCTTCGCACTGTGCACGGGCTTCAGGAAAATTACCGTTGCCTCCGACACGGTGGACACGGTAAAAAGCCAGCTCGACGACGAGGTGCGCGATCTGGTTGAGTTCAGAACCTTCCTGCATTGATAAAACAAGAACGGGACTTATGAAGTTTTTATAAGGATATTAACCGCATATATGTGTTCCATGTATTTAGGACGGACAGCCGAAGCTGTCCGTCCTATTCCTTTCTTGCGGATTGGTAACTTCTTTGAAAGCGAGCTTTTTGATATAGCAGATGCTGCTGTAGTATTCCTCAAGTATGTATGCCACGTCCCGAAGGGGCGTTTACAAAAATACGGGTTGACAAATCACGAAAGTGTGATATAATACTATACAGTAACGACCGATTCTTTTAAGAATCCCTGCTGATGCTTCTACATAGAAGATGTTTGGCATTGTCGTTACTTTTTCTTTTTAGAAATCAAATATCGTTGCTTTGCACGTTCTCCGTAAACCTTGGCTCGAAGATAATCAGTTTGAGCCATTTTTCTTTTTTTAGGTCCAAAATAATCAGCTATTGGCTCTACATAACCTTGACGTCGCAAATAAGATAACTTACCTGACCCTAAAATGTCGGTTTGGCATTTATAGTTTGTAGAAGTACGCCCCTTCTTTGGATCAGATGTAATACAAATCGAAACGTGTCTATCATCAATATTTTCAAGAATGATATGTCGATGTCCGTTGTTCTTATCTCGATGTCTTTTTATAATTACAGGAACCAACGGCTCCCTTCGCAAGCCTACCTTTTTCAGTTTGAACCTAGATTTACTTGACGAGCAGACTTTTTCAAACCTTTTATTTAAAATATTTTCTACACCTTGAAAATAGCAATAAGCTGTGCTATAATGTTATGTTGAAGTAATATATCTCTTTTTAATACAATGTTCAGAGGTCTACTATGAAGAATTGCTCAATTTTTACAAAAATCCTGACGCTGTCGCTGATGGTGGTGATATCCATCGCGGCGGTGCTGCCCTTCACGGCAGTGAGGGCGGAGGCGGCAAAGGCGCCCGACCCCGAGATAACCGTGCCGACGAGCATGGTAGGGGTATCCAAGACGCACGCAACCTTTACCAAAATCAGCACGATTGCCACCGTGGTCAACCTCGGTATCAAGGGAATCGGCTCCTTTACCTATGCTTGCGAGAATTCGGACGGCACCGTTGCGGATTTCTACAAGCACGCGATGACCTACTTCACGGGTAATGTGGACGAGAACGAGCAGATTGCCGATCTCAAGGACTCGATGAACAAGCAGTTTGACGCGCTTGCCGAGACGCTTGACAGCATTCAGGCAGAGCTCGAAACCCTTAAATCGGAGATCAACTCTGTGTCACTGGAGATACAGAACAACGACGACCTCAACGCGCTGTATGAGCTGCTCGACGACTTCTACAAGTATTTTTACGAGAAGAACACCCTCCTTAAGAACGCATACGACGTGGTTGAGAGCGACCTCAACAACGCGAGCATAACCGACCCGTCCACGAATATGGACGTGCTCTTTGCAAAGGCGTATGACCTCAATCTACTCAGCGACTACGTTACGGGGGCGATATCCTTCGAGGATACGAGTATATTCGACTCATATTTCCACTACGAGCTACTGAAGAACAACGTTGACTCCGCGAACGATGAGAGCTATCTCACGGCGGTGGAGAATACTCTCGCCTTTGCTATGAAGATTTTCTCGGCAGAGGTGTTCCAGAAATACTGCCTCTCCTACACTCTGGCATATCAGCTCAACTGGCTGAACGAGCAGGACAACGTCAGTGCAATATACAACATGAGCGTTACCATCCCGAACGATACCGCTATCAGAAACCGCTCCCGTGTAGAGGCAGATATCTACAACGCTAACGTGAGCCTCGAGAAATCGATGGGCGCTATGGCAAAATTTATGGCAAAGATATGCAACCTCTCAGCATTTGCAAGCTATACGGAGGGTGGGTGTGAATACTATGCACCCGTGACAGACGGCACTCTTGCGGTGTATTCGGATGCGGAGTATGCCCTCTCCCCTCTTGCAGATGAGTTTACTCCTCTTTTCCGCGACGGCTTTTCCTTCAAGACCGATAAGCCCGAGGTTGTCGAGATTGACAGAACGGGCAAGCTGACCTTCATCGGCACGACGACCGAGCCCATAACCGTTAGCTACGTTTATGGTGAGGGAGACAAGGAGACTGTCCTCTACTCTGTAACACTCAACATAGCTGACAAGCTATGGCAAGGAGGATACGGCACCGTGGAGGCGCCCTATCTTATCTCCACTGACACGGAGCTTAGAGACTACCTTGCGGACAGCACTTATCACTCGAAGCACGTAAAGCTTGTGAATGACATAAATATGAGTCTGGTCTACTACATAAGCTCGATTTCCAATCTTACAGGTAGCATTGACGGCGGAGGGTATACGATAATACGTCCCAATCAGCTTCGCGATTCGCTGGTAATTACTAATAACGGAACAATCAAAAATCTCAATCTGGACTCCCCAAGCAACAGCCGTTCTCCCTATGGCGACAAGGCTCTTGGCGGCATTGCCTGCACCAACAACGGGCTGATAGAAAACTGCAACGTTTCCGGAGGTCAAGTAAGATGCTACGTGACAAACTGCGACCTTAACCCTGCGAATTTCAAGACGAGCATCTCCAGCTCTGTCGGTGGCATTGCGGGAGTTAATAACGGCACTATAAGAAAATGCTCCGTCTCGACAGTTTATTTGCGCGCTTCGACCTCAACCCGCGACTACTTCTGCGTTGCTACCTCGCTCTCGAAGGGAGAGACCTGGATGTACTCGACGGCAAACGTCGGCGGTATTGCGGGGGTCAACAATGCGGGCGGTGTAATCGAGGACTGCTACAACGAGGATTCCCCTGCCAATAGCGACTGCGAGGCAACCTATTATAAGAAAACACCGCTTTTTTCCGCAAACACATACTACAAGGTAAGTGCAACGGCAAATTACGGTAAGATAGTCGGAAAGAATCAGGGCACGGTAAACAATTGCACCTATTACGCTATCACGGAACAGTCAAATACCGTCACCGCAGATGCATTCAATATTGACGGTGATTATAAAAGCGAGATAGATTCAAACTGTGCAACCTACACGCCGAACACGGGATCTAACGGCACGAAATTATCTGCTATGGCTGTACCTGTGGAATATATCAGCTCGATAAGCGTGCTGGCAAATCCCCTGAGGGCTCAGTACGACCTTGGCGACGCTATAAATACTGCGGGTCTCGTTATCGTGGACAACAACGGCAACGAGGTTGTCGGCTTTACTACAACGAAGCCCGACACCGACAGCTACGGCACGAAATACGTTACTGTAAATTACGGCACGCTCTCAACCTCCGTGCCGATAAACGTGCAGTGTATGCACTACGGCGCGACCTACTCGCGCGCAACCGCGCCCACCTGCATGGCGGACGGATATACCGAGGGTGTGTGGTGCGAGGGCTGTGACACCTATACGACAGGACACATAGCTGTGCCGAAATCGAACAGCTACTGCGCCGACAACGATAAAAATCACCTCTGCGACCTCTGCACACGCACTGTCAGCGGCTGCACAGACGCAGACGACCACCTGTGCGACGTGTGCGGTGAGAAGATCAGCGACTGCAACGATAACAACAAAAACCACTTCTGCGACCTTTGTGACGTGCGTATAAGCGTATGCGAGGACGAAGATAAGGATCACTACTGCGACACCTGCGAGGGGAAGATAAGCAACTGCGCCGACGGCAACAACGACCATAGATGCGACGTATGTACTGAGAAGCTCAGCGAATGCTTTGACAGCGACAATCACCTGTGCGATACCTGCGGAAACAAGATATCCGACCACAAGGATGACGACGGTAACTACTACTGCGATATATGCACGGCATCTCTGTGCACCCACGCAGACACAGACAGCGACCACCTTTGCGACAGTTGCGGCACAAGGATGACCCCCTGCACCGATAACGACGACCACTATTGCGACATCTGCGGAGAAAAAATCTCCGTCTGCAGCGATGCGGATGACCACAAGTGCGACGTGTGCAAGACGGTGATATCCTCCTGCGATGACAAGAATCGCGACCATCTGTGCGACGTGTGCAGGACTCCCCTCTCAAGCTGCAAGGACGACAATAACGACCATAAGTGCGATATATGCACAACCTCCCTCTCCCAGTGCCTGGACGAGGACGAAAACCATCTGTGCGATATTTGCGGCACTGCAGTATCGGAGTGCACCGACGCGGACGACCACTTCTGCGACATATGCGGCACGAGGGTGTCCACGTGCTCCGACGCGGACGACCACAAGTGCGACGTGTGCCACGCGCCTCTCTCAAGCTGTGCGGATGCCGACAGCAATCACAAGTGTGATATATGCAAGGAAATACTCTCCACCTGCAGGGACGATGACAGCGACCACAAGTGCGACGTGTGCGAGGTTCCGCTCTCCGTATGCGAGGACAAGACGGAGGACCATCTGTGCGACATTTGCGGAGTTAAGATAAGCGAGCACAGCTCACTTGGCGGACATAACTGCGACCTTTGCGGCACGCCCATATCCACCTGCAAGGATGATGACAGAAACCACGCGTGCGATATATGTGCCGAGACGGTAGGAAGGCACGAATGTGCCATTGGGTCGCACGAGTGCGGCTGGTGCGGCAAGACGATAAACGCCTGTGTAAACGAAAATGCAACCGTTGACCATCTTTGCGATATATGTGGCAAGAAGGTCGGAAAATGCATAGACACAAACAGCGACCACGACTGCGACATTTGCGGCGAGGAGACCAGCACATGTGCCGACGAGGACAGAAATCACGCGTGCGACGTATGTGCAAAAAAGCTCACCGTATGCAAGGACGATGACAACAACCATAAGTGTGACATATGCGAGGTGACTCTCTCCGAATGCACCGACGAAAAGGCGGACCACAAATGTGACAGATGCGGCAAGACACTCTCCGAATGCACCGACGAAAACGAGGACGACGTTTGCGACCTTTGCGGCGGTGAAATTGAAGGCGGCAGCGTTGCACTCACCGTTATACTCTCGATTGCGGGTGGCGGTGTGTTTATCGCCGGTGTATGGATTGTTGTGCGCAAGCTTATGGGATACTGATTTTGAACGGTAGTAAGAGGTAAAAAATGAAGCACGAGAACAAGCTGGGAATGTTTATACACTGGGGACCTTATGCCCTGATAGAGGAGCACGAGCAAGCAATGGCAAAGTGCTCTATACCCAAAGAGGTATACGAGGAAATGGCAATGGGCTTTGACCCGGATGAATACGACCCGGATAAGTGGGTTGCGCTCGCCAAGGGTGCCGGTATGAAATATATCTGCTTTACGGCAAAGCACCACGACGGATTTTGCATGTGGGATACAAAATACACAAGCTATAGCATTATGGCAACACACGGTCGCGACGTGCTAAAGGAGCTATCAGATGCCTGTCACAGGCAGGGAATGCTCCTATCTATCTACTACTCCAACCCCGACTGGCATCATCCAAAGGCATACAACCCCAACTCAACCCACCAGTGGTGCGCCACAAAAGAGGAGAGTGACCTCGTCGAATACCGCGAATATATTAAGGGGCAGATTACCGAGCTACTCACAAATTACGGTAAGATATACACACTGTTCTGGGATATACCGCCGAAGCTTTACGACCCAACACTGAACGAGCTGGCAAGAAGGCTACAGCCCGAGATGCTTATAAATGACAGAGGTTGGAGCGAGGGGGATTTTTCAACACCTGAGCGCGACTTTAACGAGGTAGGCTTCAAACGGTTTGAGAGGATGACAGAGGCATGCAACTCGGTAGGCGCTGAGAGCTGGGGCTACCGCCGAGACGAGGATTTTCATACCAAAAGATATCTCACCCAATCTATCGACAAGATAATGGCAATGGGCGGCAGCTATCTTATCAACGTTGGTCCCGATAAGCACGGAATTATCACCGAGGAATATGCAAGCCGAATTCGAGCAATCGGAGAATGGTATAAAAAGGTGCGACACTCGCTCGAGGGTTGTGAGGAAGACCCATACGGACTCAAGGTAAGAGGTGCCCGTTGTATAACAACCTACAAGAATGGAAAGAGTTATTTACATTTTTACGAAGGACTTCTATCGAGCGGTATAAATATCGAGGGATATCCCAAAGAACCTGCTGAGGTAAAATTACTTAACACGGGCACTACTCTGCGCACACTTATTGGACTAGTGCCCTCGTTATATAACTTAGATGGGACGTCTCGCACGGCGCTCAGAATATGCGGCATTTGTGCGGACGAGCTTGAATGCGAGGCTCCCGTCATAGAGATAAGCTGGTAAGACAGAAATAAACAGAAGAAGGGAGGTGCCACAAGCCGTGGATGAAAGATATAACAGTGCCTTTGCCACTTCGGCGGCTAGGGGCGCCCTGATGAGGCTCGGGCTGGCGGAGGAGCTTGGCGAGCTTCAATACAAGAAGCTATCCCTCATAACCGAGGAGGAGGGGGACAGGATTACAGACCTAGCAAGGGCACACGGAATAAGGCTACACTACTTTAAGCGTTCAAACGGCACTCTGCCGAGGGTGGCGAGGGTTCTGGGTTTCCTTAAAGGAATACACTTCGAGAGCATACTCGACGTTGGTAGCGGCAGAGGTGTATTTCTCCTTCCCTTTCTCGATGCCTTCCCCGATATTCCTGCGCAGGCGCTCGATATATCCGACAAGAGAATAGAGCTGCTGACGGACATTAAATGCGGCGGAATTGAGAGGCTTTCGGTAAAGGAGGGCAGCATCTGCGATATGCCCTTCCCCGAGGACTCCTTTGACGTCGTTACTATGCTGGAGGTGCTCGAGCATATACCCGATGTGCGTGCGGCAATCAGGGCGGCGGTAAGGATTGCGAAAAAATACGTTATCGTAACGGTGCCCTCCAAGGAGGACGACAACCCCGAGCATATACATCTGCTCACAAAGGACGTGCTGACGGAAATGTTCACAGAGTGCGGTGCTCACTCGCTGCACTTCGACGGAGTTCACGGGCATCTCATAATGATAGGAAAAATCGGAGGATAGCATGGACTACGAATATAAAATCGTTAAATACCCAAGAACACAGCATCTTGAGGGCTCGCGGCTCGGTCCCGGGGACGAGGACCTCAGCCAGATACCCTTCTCGCACATTCTCGGAAGAAATATTGTTATAGAAGAAAAAATAGACGGCGCAAATTCAGCGATATCCTTTGACGGGGAGGGAAATCTTCTGCTCCAGAGCAGGGGTCACTACCTTAACGGAGGACACAGAGAGCGACACTACAACCCACTGAAGGCGTGGGCAAACCTCAACCAGGAGATTTTCTTTGAGGTGCTTGGGTCGAGATACATAATGTACGGTGAGTGGATGTATGCAAAGCACACTGTGTTTTACGATGCACTCCCCCACTACTTTATGGAGTTTGATATTTACGACAGAGAGACCGGGCTCTTCCTTGACACGCCGACAAGGCGCACCTTTACGGAGCAGATGGGAATAGTGTCCTCGGTGCCCGTGCTCAAAACGGGAATCTTCCGCAAGAAGGAGGATATACTTTCTCTTATCGGTCACTCCAACTACATAACCGACAATCACCTCGAGCGCCTGCGCGAGCTGGCAGAGCGAGACGGGCTTGACCCCGAGCAAATATTGAGCGAGACGGACCCCTCGACAACAATGGAGGGCTTATATATCAAGCTGGAGGAGGACGGAATCGTTAAGGAGCGCTTTAAGTACGTGAGAAAATCATTTCTGCAGTGCGTATTTGCCTCCAACTCCCACTGGCAGAAGCGACCTATCGTTCCCAATCAGCTGAAGAACGGGTACATAATATGAGCGCGGGGATCGAATTTCTGCAGCTGTGCCGCCTTATTCCCGAGGGAGGCGGCAGGATAGATTGGGATGCCCTTGCGCATACACCGCTTGCCCCCTATCTTGAGGCGATGGCAAAAACGGGGCAAAACCCCGAATATCACGCCGAGGGCGACGTGCTTACCCACACACGTATGGTGTGCGAGGCGATGGTCGCAAGCGAGCAGTATGCAAGGTGCGACGAGGAGGGGCGGCAGATACTGTTTCTCGGTGCGCTCCTGCACGACGTGGGAAAGCCGAGGACAACGAAGCTCGTCGACGGCACTCTCACCTCCCCCTATCACTCCTCTGTGGGGGCTGTACTGGCAAGAGAGATACTCTGGCGAGACTTCTCCCTCTCGGGTGATGAGAGACTGCGAAGAATACGAGAGTCGGTATGTATGCTTGTGCGCTATCACTCCTTCCCTCCCTATGCAATAGAAGCGAAGAATGCCGAGATGAGAATACTCTCCATCGCGGCAAACGGGCAGCTGGCTTGCGGCTTCAGCATGGATAGGCTCTGCCTCATTGAGAGGGCTGACACAGAAGGAAAAATCTGCCGCGACAAGGCTGACTCGTTTGACAGAATTGAATACTGTCGCTCGCTTGCCGAGGAGCTTGGCTGTCTTACAGCTCCCTACACCTTCAGCTCCGATTATACGAGAAGAGCATATTTCAGGGGGCAGACGGCATACAGAGCAGACGAGCTCTATGACGACACCTGGGGAGAGGTTATACTTATGTCGGGGCTGCCCGGCACGGGAAAGGACACCTGGATAAGCACGAACTGCAAGGGATACCCCGTTATCAGCCTCGACGCAATCCGAGCCGAGATAGGCGTCAGCCCGACGGAGAATCAAGCGCCGGTTATTGCACTGGCGCACGAGAGAGCAAGGGCGCTGCTACGGGACAGAACCCCCTTTGTGTGGAATGCAACCAGCATAACGAAGGACCTCAGAAGCAAGCAAATTTCTCTGTTTGAGAAATACGGTGCTGCTGTCAGGACAGTGTTCCTCGAGACCGAGTGGAATGAAAATCTGAGAAGAAACAAGGACCGCAGTGCCTCCGTGCCCGAGGCGGTAATAAGCAAAATGCTCTCTCGCCTCGAGCTACCCGAGATACACGAGTGCCAAAGGGTTGATTGGCTGATAGTATAAACAAAAAAAGACCTACTCGCGTAGGTCTTTTTTTCTTATCTTACGAAGGGGTCGCTGCCTCCGTCGGGGTCAGTGCCCGAGCCTGCACCGCTGCGGCGGCGCTTGCCTATTGCTCTGACGAGGATTACGACACCGACGACAATAGCACCGATGCAGAGAATAATGGTGAATATCGTCGAGGTGGGCATAGTCTTGCCAAACACGTCCTCCGCCTCGTCAACGACTATAACAATCGGGATGCCCGTATCCTTCGTGAAGCTCTCGAGGGAAGTATTTACCGTCTGGGCTGTGAGAGGGAGGTCCGTCTTGTTTGTCAGATGCGAGCTGACGCCCGTGTGCTCCTCATTACAGATGTGGGAGTCATATCCGCGAGAGATTATCTTCGCGCGGAGCTCGTTGACTACACCTGCGAGATTTGAGTCCAGCGAATACTTATAATTCTGGGTATTTATCCACTTATTCATTGCATAGCCGAGCTCACTCCCGTCGCCGCCAAACATAAGGTTGACGTCATATCCGACGTGGTCACCGACCCACGCTATATAGTATCCCGACTGCTTTTCGTCATCGGTGAGGACGACGAGGAGAATATTGTCCTCATATGCGCTTGAGTGCGAGAATTCGGCTGCATATTGCGAGTCGGCATAATCCTGGAGCTTCTCCTCATTATACTCAATCACTCCTCCCTCGGATGCAATGCTGAAGGCTGACGAGACGTTGGTAATAAGAATCGAAGCTGCAATCAAGGTAACGATTATCGGCAGGATGATGACAAAGAGCATGCCGCTGAACATTCCGCCTCCGTAGTAATAGGGTCTGAAGAACCAGCCGCCCCAGAAATGCGGACGGTGATAATGCCAATGGTGGCGAGGTCTGCGCGGAGGTCTCGGCGGACGTCCGCCAAAGCCACCGTGGAATCCGCCTCCGAAGCCACCTCCGCGGCCTCCTCCAAAGCCGCCTCCGCGACCTCCTCCAAAGCCTCCGCCGCCTCCGCGGCCTCCTCCTCCGGGTCCGGGCATAGTCCTATACCTCCTTAACAACTTAATTTATGCCTAAATTATACCCTATTTTTGCCGCTATGTCAATTATGATGTAAAATTATGTTAAATTACTTGAAAGTTTTTAATTAAAATGATAAAATAACGGTATAAGAACAGGAGATCGATATGAAGAAAATTATTTTGTTCGACTTCTTCGGTGTTATTTCCTCGGAGGTTGGGCCCTTTTGGTTCAGGAGGTACGTCAGCGAAGAGATCGCTGACGAGACGAAGGCGAGAATCGTTTCTCCCGGGGATAAGGGAGAGATCAGCGAGAGAGAGATGTTTCAACAAATGGGGGCGCACGTCGGTGTCAGTGCCGAAAGGGCGCGGCGCGAGTGGCTGGAGCTGGCAAGGATAGACCGCGATATTGTTGAATATATAAGGAAGCTAAAGGAAAATCACAGAGTATATCTTCTGTCAAATGCAACGAGTGGCTTTCTGCGAGATATTATCAAAAGAGACGGCCTCGAGCCGCTGTTTGACGGTATATTTATATCCGCCGAGATAAAAATTGCAAAGCCGAGCGAGGAATACTTCCGCTACTGCCTCGGCAAAATCGGCGCGAAGGCAGAGGAGTGCATCTTTACAGATGATAATCCCAAAAACGTCGACGCGGCTCGGGCGGTTGGGATCTCGGCACACCGCTACGAGGGTCTTGCGGGACTTCGGGACTTTATAGAGAGGAATATTTAAAAATGGCAAAATTCGTTATTAAGAAAATGCGCTTCGGTGACGCGGAGAATCCGAGCTACTATATCAGCCTTACCGACATAATTTTTGAGGGCGACGAGGAGACTGTTTATCTGCCCGAGACGTGGGAGGGCGAGAGGGTTACATACTTTGGCTATGAGGAGAAATACGAAGCCGCACACGAGGCATGGGCTGACTGGCACCACCCCTCAAAGGGCAGTGACCTCGTAGGTGCGAAATACGGTCTGAATTCAGTTTCCATCAAGATACCCAAGCACGTAAAGACCATTGTTTTTCCAAAAACGACGAGCATGGTAAGCGAGTATGCATTTAACTACTTCAAGGACGTTACTGTCGAGGTTGACCCCGAGCACCCCTACTACTGCTCGGACGGAAAGCACATTAAGACAAAGCCGAAAAAATAAAGAAAAACGGGTAAGCCTGTCGCTTACCCGTTTTTTATACGGAATATTTGTTTATAAGTGCCTCGGCACATCTGACGCCGTCGGTGGCACTGGAGATTATACCGCCTGCATATCCCGCGCCCTCGCCCGCAACAAAGACCCCGCGAAGTCCTATGCACTCAAAGCTTCTCTCGTCTCTCAAAATTCGCACGGGTGAGGTGGTGCGCGTCTCGGGACCTGTGAGGATAGCATCCGGATATATAAATCCGTGCATCCAGTCGTCGAAGTCAAGCAGTGCGCTTTTCAGAGAGGAGGTGACATACTCGGGCAGATAGCGCTCGGGAGTGTGCAGCTCTGTGCCACGCGGATAGGAGGGGGTGACGGAGCCGTAGGAGAGGGATGCCGAGCTCTCGAGGAGATCAGCCATTCTGATGGCGGGGGCGACGTGAGAGCCCGTCAGCGAATAGGCGGCGCGCTCAATCCGTGCTTGAAGCTCGAAGCCGGAGAGGGGGCAATCCGACGGGAAGTCGGCAGGGGTGACGCTGACGAGGAGCGCGGAATTGGAATTATCCCCGTTGCGCTCATACACACTCATACCGTTTGTTACGGTGCCACACAAATCGCTTGTGGCGGCGACGACGGTGCCACCCGGGCACATACAGAAGCTGTACACGCTCCTGCCCGTGGGAAGATGGGTGACAAGGTGGTAGCCGGCGGTTTCAAGACGGGGGTCATAGCCCTTGCCGTAGACGAGGCTGTTTATATACTCACGCGGATGCTCCACGCGCATTCCTATGCCAAAGCCGCGCGAGACCATCGGTGCGCCCTTGGAATATAGCATGGAAACGGTGTCGCGCGCGCTGTGTCCCGTAGCAAAAATGACGTCGGTGGCACCGAGCTCTACCCTATCTCCGTCCTTCTCGTAAATTACGGAGGCGAGAGTGCCGCACTTAAACACCAGGTCAACGACCCTGGCAGAAAAAATCACCTCACCACCGAGGGAAACAATCCTCTCACGGATTTTTTTTATTATATTCGGCAGCTTATCCGTGCCGAGGTGGGCGGTGGAGGAGTAGAAAATTTCCTCGGGGGCGCCTGCCGAGACGAAGGTGTCAAGAACCTTCATTTTATATTTATCTCGAGAGCCAACCTTCAGCTTGCCGTCAGAGAAGGTGCCTGCACCTCCCTCGCCAAACTGTGCATTGCTCTCGGGAGAGAGCTCGCCCGTGATATTGAAGCGGGCAACGGTCTTAATTCTGTCGTCTACCGCTTCACCGCGCTCGAGAAGTATCGGACGGGCACCTGCCTCGGCGAGCATAAGCGCGGCAAAAATGCCACACGGGCCCGCACCAACTATGATAGGACGGGTATCAAACCGTGCTTTTTTTATTTCAAGTGGGGAGAGTGTGACGGGGGAAAATTTCTTGGGCATTTTTAATAGCCCTGCCTCGCGCTCGGGAGAGAGGGTGATGCCGACGGTCATTTTGTAGCCCACGCGCTCATCTACGACGAGGGTGCGCTTTATGACAGTTATATCGAGAATTTCCTCACGAGCTATCGGATAAACGTTTATTACGGCAGCTCTGATATCCTCATCGGTGTAGCCAAGTGTGACAAAAACTGTCGTGCTTATCATATCCTCCCTCCTTTCTCTTTTTTATATATTTTAACATTTCATTTCGTCTTTTGCAAGTGGTGGGAGATAGTTTCATTTTTTTGGTATAACTTTCTCCTCTTTAGAAAAAAATAAGGCTATAAAATTGTAAGGCGGTGATTGCATTGAGATTATTGAAGGCTATTTCATTTATTATTTTATTTGCGCTTACTCTCACCCTCTTCTCCTCCTGCGGAGGCGGAGGTGACGGCGAGGTGTCGGTATTCTACTTTACCTACTCAGACACGTATATCTCGGGTGTCAAGGGGGCTATGGATGCGGCACTGCGCCGCGAGGGCATAGCCTACCACAATTATGACGCAAACGGAAATCAGTCGACACAAACGGAGCAGATAGACACGGCGATAGCCAAGGGCTCGAGGCTTCTTATTGTCAATATTGTTGACACGGGGTCGGACGATGCAGCAAAAACAATAGTGGAAAAGGCGAGGGCGGCAGGCATTCCTCTTATATTCTTCAACCGCTCGGTGAGCGAATCTGTTGTCAAAAGCTATGACAAATGCTGCTTTGTAGGTACGGATTACGAAATGGCGGGAGTTATGCAGGGCGAGCTTATCGGGCGCTACCTTCTTGACAACTATTCAAGGTATGATATAAACGGAGACGGAAAAATCAGTTACGTTATGTTTAAGGGACAGCAGGGTAATCTGGAGGCTGAGGCACGCACACGATATGCCGTGAGCGAGGCAAACAAGCTGCTCACCGCGGCAGGAAAGAGTGCACTCTCCTTCTATGACAGGTCCAACTCCAACGGCTACCTTGTGGACCAGGACGGAATGTGGTCAAACGCAGCGGCAAACAACTATATGAAAACTATCCTCTCGGCATATAGCGAGGGGGGTGGCAACATGGTAGAGCTTGTTATTGCAAATAATGACGAGATGGCGCTCGGCGCCATTGCCGCCCTCAACGAGGCAGGCTACAACAAGACGGGTGGCAGGACTATCCCCGTGTTTGGAATAGATGCAACCGAGGCTGCGCGCGCAAGAATTGACTCGGGAGCTATGGCAGGCACAATCAAGCAGGACGGCGTGGGGATGTCGGAGACGATAGTCAAAATTGCAAGAAATCTCATAGACGGCAGGGTCGCACTCGAGGGAATTGACTCTGAGAGCACTGTCGGAGACTGGAGAGTCAATATTCCCTACTCTGCTTATACGAAAGAGGGATAGAATATGAGCGAGCTTCTCCGCATGGAGAATATTACAAAGGTCTTTCCCGGTGTCAAGGCTCTGGACGGAGTCAGTCTTACTGTCAAGGCGGGCACGGTCCACGCACTGATGGGAGAGAACGGAGCAGGAAAGTCCACACTCATGAAATGTCTGTTCGGCATTTACCGTCCCGACGCGGGCAGGATACGGCTGGATGGCAAGGATGTGGAGTTCAGGAGCACAAAAGAGGCGCTGGACGGAGGCGTGGCAATGGTACACCAGGAGCTCAGCCAGGCTATGCGCCTCTCGGTGATGGACAATATGTTTCTCGGCAGGATACCTCTTGTGTGGCGACACCTTCCGTTTGTCAGCGAAATGGAGCTCTACAAGAGGACGCGCGAGGTCCTCGACGAACTTGGAATGGATATTGACCCACGCGCGCCCATCTCCTCCCTTTCTGTGTCGAAAAGGCAAATGATAGAGATAGCGAAGGCGGTGTCATACCGCGCAAGGATAATAGTGCTCGACGAGCCAACCTCCTCGCTGAATGAGGCGGAGGCGGAGAAGCTTTTTGGAATAATTGAGCTTTTGCGCTCGCGTGGATGCGGTATCATATATATCTCGCACAAGATGGACGAGATATTCAGAATAGCAGACGAGATAACCGTAATGCGCGACGGAAGGTATATAACCACAAGGCCGAAGTACGACATCACAATGGACGAGATTATACGCCTTATGGTCGGGAGGACGCTCGAGGAGAGATATCCCGAGAAAAGCAACGAGCTCGGTGAGGAGCTATTCTCTGTCGAAAATTTAAGCTCCGAGTCGGCAGGGCTCAGCGAAATATCGCTCAGTCTCCACCGCGGAGAGATACTCGGAATTGCGGGACTGGATGGCTCGGGGAGAACGGAAACACTCGAATGCATCTTTGGGCTGAGACGTCACGGGGGTATCCTTCGTGTAGAGGGAAGGGTGAGAGATATAAGGTCGCCGAGGGCGGCAATAGGTGCCCACATCGCCTTTATCAGCGAGGAAAGACGGCAAAACGGTATATTCCCCGTGCTCTCCGTGCAGGAAAACACAGTTATATCAAGCCTTAAAAAATTTAACACGGGTCCCCTCCTCTCCTCAAGCAGGATGAGGGCGGCTACAATGGACGGAATAAAAAAACTGCGGATCAAAACACCGAGCGAGAAGGCCCGTATAAAGAACCTCTCGGGAGGAAATCAGCAAAAGGTGATACTCTCAAGATGGCTGCTGACAGAGCCGGAGGTGCTGCTGCTTGACGAGCCGACGCGCGGAATCGACGTGGGGGCAAAATATGAGATATATAAGCTGATTATCGGTCTTGCAGAGGAGGGGCGCGGTATCATACTTGTGTCAAGCGAGATGGGTGAGCTGCTGGGTCTGTGCGACAGAATTGCCGTGCTTTCAGACGGCACACTTAGCGGCATACTCACGCGCGAGGAAGCAACGCAGGAAAAAATCATGAGACTTGCCTCGGGGGAAAAGGTATGAATATATTCAAAAGAGGTATATCCTCTATCAAGGAGCGCACGCTCGAAAAGGGCAGGCGCATAAGGGACGGTGCACGCAGCTTTATCGAGGCGGACACAGGGGAGAAAATCAAGCGCGCAACAAGCTTTGCGCTCGATAATGCTATGTATATCATTATCCTCCTTGCAATAGTGATTATAGCGATAATGCGTCCGCGCTTTCTGTCTGCCGCATCTATTATCAATATCATCTCCCTGACTGCAGCAAAGCTGCCGATAGCGCTGGGAGTCGGCGGAGCTATCGTGCTGTCGGGCACGGATATATCGGCAGGACGCGCGGTGGGGCTGACTGCGTGCATAACCGCTTCCCTGCTCCAGTCCACGGGATATTCGGGAAAGATGTTTCCCGCTCTCGGTACACTGCCTATACCACTCGTTATTCTGATAATACTTGCGGTGGGCGCGGTAATCGGTCTTGTCAACGGTTTTTTTGTAGCAAAATTCAAGCTGCATCCGTTTATAGTTACTCTCTCAACGCAGCTGATCCTGTTCGGTGCGGTGCTCCTGTATCTGCAAATTGGCGGCAACGGAGGACAAACTCTGTCAGGGCTGGCACCGAGCTACACAAGCTTTATCAGCGGCGCGCTGTTTACGGTAGCGGGCATACCCGTGCCGCGCTACGTGCTCTACTCTGTACTGATAACGCTCGCCGTTTGGGTGATATGGAACAAGACAACGCTCGGCAAGAATATGTTTGCGGTGGGCTCTAACGAGGATGCTGCCAGGGTATCGGGCGTTAACGTATTTATGACTGTGGTGCTCGTCTTTATGCTGGCAGGAATGTTATATGCTACCTCGGGCTTTATAGAGGGCGCCAGAATCGGCTCAATCGCATCGTATACGGGACTCAATTATGAGTCGGACGCGATTGCGGCATGTGTAATCGGAGGAGTTTCCTTCGTTGGAGGAACGGGAAAAATCAGCGGCATCGTGATAGGCGTGTTGCTTTTGCAGATAATTTTTGTCGGTCTAAATTTTCTCTCGGTAGACCAAAACATGCTGTATATCATCAAGGGACTTATCATACTGCTCGCGTGTGCTGTTGATATGAGAAAATACCTTAAAAGAGCATAAAAAAGAATGAGTCAGTGAATGACTCATTCTTTTTTTATAATTCGGCTTACTGGTTCTTGACGTGAACGTCGAGCTGATTATAGGGAATGGAAATGCCCTTGGCATCGAACTCATTCTTTACGGCTTCAAGAAGGTCGAAGTAAACGGTCCAGTAGTCAGCGCAATTTACCCAAACCTTGGTTCCGATATCAATGGAGCTCTGGTTGTGTGCACTTACGCGGACGGTGATACCCTTGTCCTTGAGAATAAGCGCGTGAGCGTTGCATACCTCGGTAATAATAGCCTTGGCATCCTCAAAATTGTTCTCATAAGCAATAGAGAAGGTGAGGTCAACACGTCTGGTATCGTTCTCAGAGTAGTTGATGATATTGCCGGAAGAGAGAGCGCCATTGGGAAGATATACAACCTTGTTATCGGGGGTAATTATCCTCGTGTAGGTCATATGAATATCGGTAACAGTACCCGAGGTGCCCTGCGCCTCAATAAAATCATCCACCTTGAAGGGTCTGGTGATTATGAGAAGCACACCGCCTGCAATATTGCCGACAGCACCGTTGACAGCAAGACCGATACATACACCGAGAGAGGCAATAAGAGCGGTGAGACCGCTGGTATCGATGCCGAGATAGCCAATAAGGCATACGGCAACGAGGCATTTACCTCCTATACTGATTATGTAGGCAAGAACCTTCATAATGGTCTTGTCGTGGTTGGGCTTGTCGCCAAGCTTCTCAACCTTTCTTGCTATTTTGGAAATAATCTTGAAGGATATGAACATAATAACAAGGGCGATAAGAATTTTTACGCCAACGTTCATACACCACTCAAGAACAATACTGAAAAGTCCGGACCACACCTCGGTAGCTGCATCAGCAGTGCCCTCTGCGCCGTTTGCAGTATTGACATTCTGGGCTGCAGTTGCGAGCATTTTAAGAAGCATTTTTCTGTTTCTCCTTTCTTTTTTGTTAACAGAATATATTTTAGCACAGGCAAGGTCACTTGTCAAGAAAGAGTGACACTTCCCTTGAAATTTTATATATTTATTCACATAATAAAGGGGCGTCTGCAGATTTCTGCAGGCGCCCTTTTTTCGGCTGTGCCGAAATCAATATTATTGGATGTATTTGTTCCCTACGCCGAGCTTGACAGAAAACGGGAAACCCTACCAAAATACGCAAGGTAATTAGCGGTGAATTTTGAGGAGAATTTTTCGTTGTTCTGACCGAAGGCGTAGTTCCCTACGCCGAGCTTGGCAGAAAACGGGAAACCCTACCAAAATACGCAAGGCAATTAGCGGTGAATTTTGAGGAGAATTTTTCGTTGTTCTGACCGAAGGCGTAGTTCCCTACGCCGAGCTTAGCAGAAAACGGAAAACCCTACCAAAATACGCAAGGCAATTAGCGGTGAATTTTGAGGAGAATTTTTCGTTGTTCTGACCGAAGGCGTAGTTACCTACGCCGAGCTTGGCAGAAAACGGGAAATTATACCAAAATACACCAGCTAATTTTAGCCAACGAGACCAGAGCGCTCGATACCCTGAACAAGGTACTTCTGGCAGAACAGGTATACAACAACCAGGGGAGCGATGATCATTATCGCTGCCGTGTTGCGTACAACGTCCTCAAAGAGGTCCTTTCCTGCGAAGCCCTCAAAGGTGAGGCTCTTAGGAATCTCAGAGTACATATCGGGCATAAGCTTCATAGCACTCTCTCCGGGGAAGAAGATAGTGGTATAGAAGTTATCCGTCCACTGCCAGGAGAAGGCGAAGAGGAAGATGGTGATCATCATGGGAACCGAGAGGGGTATGATGATCTGGAAGAAGGTACGGAAGGTACCCGAGCCATCAACGTATGCGCTCTCCTCAAGCTCGTCGGGAACGCCCTTGAAGAACTGGCGCATCATATAGATATAAAGTCCGTTCTTAAAGGCAAGGCCGAATACTGAAAGTATGATAAGCGGCCAGAAGGTATCCAAAAGGTCCAGCTGATTACCGCCGAGGGTGATATCCACGATACCTCTGTAATCATATACAAGAACCTTGAGGAAGTCGAAGTTTGCAAAGTGTCTGATAAGAGAAGATCTCATCGTTGCGTGGGGGATGATCATCGTAAGAATTACAAGACCCATTATGAGCTTATTACCCTTGAACTTGAACTTGGCAAGTCCGTAGCCGACGAGGCAGGCGATAAGCGTCTGAAGAATCGCACAGAACAGAGAAAGGAGGGTGGTGTTGAGGAGTGCCTCAAGGTATCCGTTCTCTATCGCGAGATACTTATATATATCAAGCGTTGCGTTCTTGGGAATAATTGCTACTGTCGAGTCAATTACGTCCTCCTTCGACATGAAGGAGCCCGCGATCTTCGCAATGAAGGGGTGAAGAATTACGAATGATACACCAAGCATAAGCACGAAGCGGAAAAAGTTCACAGCAGCCTTTATCCAGGTGTTGGACGCCTTCAGCTTTTCCATCATTCTTTCCTTGAAGGAGAGCTTACCCTCGTAATCAACGCGGATCTTGTTTTTTGTTTCTTTTCTTAAAGTGGTGTTAGAATCCATGTTGTTACCTCCTTAATCTCTTCTCTGGTAGAATATGAAGGATGACAGAATAGCCGCAACCAATGCAATTACGACAATAACGATGAGGAAGTAAATCCACGACATCGCAGCTGCCTGACCTACGTCACCGATATTGTTGGTGATGTACTGCATCGTTACGTTTGTGCTTCTGGTGAAGGAGTCTATAATCGTGTAGGCAGCATTTACAAGGATCATGGGAGATATCATCGGGAAGGTTATCTTCCAGAAGGTTTCCCAGCCTGTCGCGCCATCGATGGTGGCCGCCTCGTAGATGGGGGTGGAGATACCCTGAAGTGCTGCAAGGAATATAAGCATCTGTACGCCCGAGTAGTTAATGATACGGTATATGTCGTTTACAAGTCCGACAACCATACTGACTATATCCGAGCCGAAGCCCATACCTGCGAACATCGTCTCGAGGTCCTCAACCTGCATGATGCCCTCGCCGCCCGTACCGTCGTTAATACCGCCTTCCATCATTCCTGTCATATCATCCGAGGCGCTTATTGTTTCTATAAGACCGGTAGATATAATAACGGGAACAAAGAAGATAGCACGGAACACCGCTCTACCAAGCATTTTCTGGTTCAGAACAACTGCTATGAAGAGGGAGAAGATTACTATGGTGGGAACCTCCAGAAGAAGCTGCTGGAAGCCACCAAGAAGAGCATCGATAAAGTCGGGGGTTTCGAATGCGGCGACGTAGGATTCAAGTCCGTTGAAGACGTATTCCATTTCACCGGGGCTGGTATCGCTTCCCTGGTATTTATAGAAGGAAAGCAATACCGAGTCAATGAGGATAGGGAGATATACGAGAACTATACCGATGATGAAAGGAAGAGTGAACAGATAGCCTGAACGAGCCCTTCTTGCATCAAGGGACGATTTTCTTCTCGGTAATGTTAATTTTTTATTCATTATTTCGTCCCTCCTTATCCATCAAGTCTTACGTATTCGTACTTATCGAGGGTGTAAACCGCACCGTCGAGACGAACGTTTACTGTGTAAATGTTGTAGTTGAGAATGAAGCGAACCACGTCGTCACCATTCTTGTAGGTTACTATAACGACCTTGTTGTTATCAAGGGTGTAGGACGTCGATACATATGCATCGCCATCTCGGCAGTCGGACGTGGTGCTGAAGGAGTACTGAGACTCGTATTCACCAACCTCGTCGACAAGAAGCTCTACGTTGTTCTTTGCATTTGCTGCATCACCGGGATACTCAGCAAGATATTTGTCTCTGATAGAAGCGTATGCCTTGTCAAACATAGTGCCGTTATAGATGAGGTCTGCGTTCTTTACAAGCTTCTTAAACTCTGCCTTAATCTTGGCATCATCGAGAACAAGCTTTACTCTTGCCTCGCTGTCGCCCTCAAGCTCTGCGAACTTATCGTTCAGAGCCTTGTGGATTGCGAGCTCAAGATTTGCCAGATATTCCGCCTGAATGAGCGCGTAATTCGCATCGTTTTCGGAATCCTCCTTCTCACGCTCGCTTATTACGGTTACGTGATCGACGATTTCATATTCCTGGAGATCGCCTACCATTGCGTTAAGCTCGCTGTATGCAAGGAGTATCTCAGAGTACCAGGAGCTGTAATCAACGCCGAAATACTTGTTAAGCATCTCGTCATCCTTCATATGCGAGGTATTCTGATAGCAAACGATGTAATAAAGGGATGCACCGCTCTCAATGGAGCGAAGAATCTCATATGCGGTGGAGCCCGAGTAGTTGATGGGAGTGCCCGCATAGTTGACGTGACCGTGGAGAATCATACCCGTGAAGGGAACGGTGTAGGACGAATACTTGAAGTGGCTCGAATCGGTGGCTACGTTAAGCAGGTGCGTTGCGTACTTAACCGAGTAGATGTTGCCCTTATCAAGCATAAGATCGTAGCCGTCGAGCTCGTTCATTTTCTGAAGGAGGGCGACGATGTTCTCTCTGGACTCGTCTCTGTTTATCGAGTTGTCCTTATCAAAGTTGGAGTTGAGGTCGGATCCGAGGGTGGAGGCGGAAAGTCCGACTGCACCGTACTGCGAATAATCCTCGTTGAACTCTGAATAGTAATCACCGATAACGTCGGTAGAAACAACCATGGTATAGAAGGTCTCAAACTCCTGGAGGATTGCGTTATAAACCTGCTTGGAGGCATAACGGTTGTCAACCATTCGGGAGCCCGCGTCGCTCTGGCTTATGCCGTCGAACATCGCGGTGTTGGAGATGTAGAGGAAGTCGAACTCGGGATAGATTCCGAGGGTCTGACCCTCAACCTTCGAAATTCTCTTGCCCTCGTTTACAAGATGCTGGAAGGCAAGGGGTCCGCCAAGGGTATCCTGCCAGGATGCCTTGGTGGGATAGGTGTAATACATACCGTCGTTGGCAAAGCCGGTCAGACGGAAGTTTACGTTCTTAACATTTTCTACCGTCTCGAGGAGCTTGTTGTAGCTCTCTATCTCGGAGAGGTATTCCTCACGGATAAGCTCGTCAGTCTCAGCCTCGAGAAGAGTCTGGGTATCAGCGATAAGCTTTCTTATATGCTTTCTCGCGGTGGCAAGCTCATTGTATATCGTGATAATGTCATCGAAGGTGGTAAGAGGAATC
Source organism: Clostridia bacterium (assembly GCA_017403155.1). Taxonomy (GTDB): domain Bacteria; phylum Bacillota; class Clostridia; order Oscillospirales; family CAG-272; genus UBA1740. Next base: position 28,342 of record JAFQOP010000020.1, read on the forward strand.
TCCTCCTCTACGGGGAAGGTGAGGAACTTGGTGGTGATCTTCATCGAGCCAAGAGCCTCAATATAAAGAGGAAGATCCTCGCAGGCTGCCTCAAAGGCACCGATGGTGCCATTTTCCTTGAGGTATGCTCTGTAATAGTCAGCCATTCCTACGTAGCTGGTCTCACAGTAGTTGTTCTCACCGTAGAGGCTATCACCTACTGTGCTGTCATAAAGCATTGTGTATCTGGTTACGTAAGAGCCTGCATACTTGGTTTTTGCAACCATCTTATACTTTGTTGCACTACCTACGGAAAGAGTCTGGGAAAGGTCGTAGGTATCCTGGGGATAGGGGGTGTAGGACGCGTAAACGTTGCCGTACTTATGCGTTGCTACAAGGGAGAACACGCTGAGAGTTGCAAGAGATGCACCCTCCTCAAGGATTGCGAAGTATCCGCTCTTGAGAGTGTCACCGTGCTCTGCACCGACACCGTCAAGAATAGTCTCGGTAGCGGCATTGGGAGCAACCTTACCTACAAGACCGTAGACGGGCATGGTAACCTGCTCTCTGTGTGCACCGTTGATGGAGGAGTAGCAGTAGTCGGGACCAAATAGGCGGTCAACGTTTACGAGAATGTTCTCGCTCTTACCTGTCTCTTTGTTGTAGAAGTCCTCGAAATCTACTACGGTACCCGTACCGTCGGGGAAGAAGATGAAGCCCTCGTCGGTCATGTTGCCTGCACCGAAGTACTTGAGAGGCGTGATGCTGTCAAGGGTGTAGGTTGACTCATCGAAGGAGATGGAGTTGGCAGGAACTCTTACGGAAAGGGAGTCGTCCTCGTTAAAGGTGTACTCTATAGCACATCTTATATAGGGCTTCTTTACCGTTTCGTGAACGTAGCCGCACGCCTTCTCGTCCTCGAACATAGCCGTAAGGTTATACTCAGGGCAATACTTCTTGATGATATTTGAGAGGTTTCTCTGCTCTGTAAGAGTCGTTTTCTCGGGGTTGAGATCGATAATTACAATCGGGAACTGCTCGATAATCGGGAATTCTGTGAGCCATTCCTCAAGCTGCTTTTCGTTGGATGCATTTTTTACATCACGTGCATTGTACGCAAGAGATACAAGCATCAGATCCTGAAGAACACGGCTAAGCTCGCTCTTCTGGACTCCCGCATCCATCGCTGAAATCTTTTTGGAAACTTCAGTGTAGTAATTGTTAATATCGCTATTTTTCCAATAACCGTTAGCTGACCTCTTGTCATACTCGGGATTGTCGATAAAAGCAATATATCCTTCAGAATTATACTCCTTTAACAGCTGCTCGAACCTTGTGATCATGGGAAGAAGTATCTCATTGGAGAACTTCTCAGCAGACATTCTACCGGGGAGAAGGAAGCGGTTTACCGTATCACCGAGGGTGTAGTTGACTCTGAGTCCGCCCTTAATAGCAGTTACGCTGATCTGACCGTACTGAGCAGCCCACTCGGTGCTCGAGTAGGTGTACTCCTTCCTCTGGTTGGAGGTCTCGAACATCTTTACCGTGATCTGGCTCATCAGGTCGTAGTTGGACTTGAGACTCGGGATATATCCGGGATCGGTGGGGTTACTTGTAAGTATCTGACCCGTAAAGTTGTTGCGATAGTAGAGGAAGCCGGTGTATCTGTTCACGAATATGGTGAACATACCGCTCACAGACGTGCTCGAATCAAGGTATCCCTTTTCAAGCTCGGCGTTAAGCATTTCCTCAGCGGTCGCATAATTGTAGGTCATGTACTCATTGAGCACGTATGCCTTAAGCTCATCGGAGTTCATCTCGGACTGTCCCACGGAGGTAGAGGGCGAATACGCAGCATCGGACTCTACCGTAGTGAGGGGGACAAGGCCCGCAACAGTAGCGAATAGCATAATAACCGTCAGAGCAGTTGATATTATTCTTTTAATTTTCATTTCATTTTACCTCCTGCTCTACATTCGGTTGCCGACTTCGGTGAATATGGATACGACGAAGCCGATCATCTTTGCTAAAAGGCTGAAGAACAGTACCGCAATGAATGCAATAATAAGCATTGCAAGGAGTGTACCGAGTATTGTGATAAAGTTCTTCTTCATTGAGTAGTCGTGTGTGATAAGGGTTCCAAAGAAGATAAGGATACCCACCCAGATATAACCGATGGTGGTTATGAGGGATATGATAGCGGACGACTCAACGGTAAGTATGTTGGTGAATATGGTCGAGAGGATAAGGAACAGCGGCAAGGGAGAGAGAGAATATGCTGTGGCAATATAAATATCCTTGAAGCTGCCTTCACCCTCGAAGAGCGTTGTAAGACACCAGTTCGAAACACAGAACAGGAAGAATACAACGAGAAGGATTGCGAACAGAAGAAGAATATTAAGAGATTCTCCTCTGGGGTTGAAGGGATAGCCCTGACCTATCGACTGATAGAAGAAGGACAGACCCGTAATTACGAGGATGGTGGTTGCTGCCCTTACAGAGCCGCGCTTCTCATGCTTGAGATCCCAGAAGCCGTCAAACGGATGGAATACAAGATGGAACATGTAGAGAAGCTCCTCAACGTAGGACTTTCTGCCCACCTTGAGTGCGGTTGCCTTGTTCTTCTTCTTTGCGTATCCGAGGAACTTGAAGAAGAGAACGAGAACTGCGATAACGAGAATCAGTATCGGGAAAAGCCACACGGACATTACCTCGTTGCCCTTGGCATCGGAGGACTTGGACCACCACTCGGTCTCATAAGCCTTCTCGAGGTATTCCATCGACTCCTCATACTGTCCCTGGTGGTACAGCGCCTTACCTATACCTATATAAGCAAGGTCGAAGTTGTTGTTAAGAGTAAGAACCTTTTCCCAGTCGAGACGGGACTGTACGTAGTTGTTGTCACTCTCGCTCGAAAGAGCCTTGATAATAGATGCGTAGTAGGGTGTGGACTCATATACGGTGATAAGACCCTTAGAATCCATGGAAAGAAGTCTGTATTCCTTCTCCCCCGTTTTCTCATCGGTAAGAACGTGGTAAGTCATTCCTACGAGTCCAAGACCGTGTCCAAGCTGGTCTCCATCCTCACCGAAGGCGAAGAGGAGGTTACCCGACTGATCATAGGTGAAGAATCTCGAACGGGATTCGTCGAGAATAGTCCAGGTATCACCCGCGCCCATCGCAACGTCAATGATCTGCGATACTTCGGTGTAGTTAAGAACTATTTCTCCGCCCGGATCGAAGAAGCCGTTACGCTTCATGATCTCCTTGCCCTGCGCATTCAGCTTTTTGACGGGTGAGTAGGTTGCGGTCTTTGACTTGATTGCGGCATACTGGTTCTTGAGATCCTCCTGCTTGTTTGTATTCGTGGTTACGTATACAAAGCCGTCGGAGTCAACGGTGATGTTGTTGTAAGGAACTGCCAGCTTAAGTGCCTGTGTATCAAGTGTTTCATCAGACATGAAGTACTTACGCCAGATGGCATCAAGCAGGTCAACGGAAACCTTCTGCGCACCGATGAAGCCCGTAAAGCGGCCGTCGGATGAGAGAACTATGGCACCCTGCTCTGCATCGGAGGAGGTGATAAAGATACGTCCGTACTTATCGACTGCAATGCACTCGGGCTTGAATTCTGCATCTGTAAGAATTTCACTCTCAGGCTTTACAATCGTTCTTACGTACTGATAATTGCGGTCGAAGACAACTACCTCACCGACCTCCTGGCCGAGATCGTTTACGCCTCTGTTACAAACGTAAATGTAGCTTGAGCCATCGGCGGTGATCTCAGGGTTTGTTACAAACATACCCATAGGTGTCTTGAGTGTCTTTTTCTGACCGATCTCGTTTACGTACTCGGAGATAACGTGGATAGCCTCATAATACTTGTTGAGGACTATTATTCTGTTGTTATTGGTATCCGAGATGTAGAGGTTTCCTGCATTGTCTGCAACGATATCAGAGGGCTGACCCTTTGCTGCAAACGTGGGAAGTGTGGGGCTTACTGCCGATATTTTCATATCGATAGCATCAAACTCGTCAATCGCGGAGAACGCGGGAGGCGATTTGAGAGGCTCGCCGTCTATTGAATAGGTGTAGGTATCGTAGGGCTCAACTGCGGAAGAAAATACGGTGCCGAATACCAGAATCAATGTGACGGCAAAAACTAACAGCTTTGCTAATTTTTTCATATTTCCTCCTTTTAGTCTTTCATACCCGACGAGCCCATCGTTTCAACGATCTGGCTCTGGTTAAATACGAAGATAAGAATCGGAACAAGCATCATAACAACCGTCGCAGCAGCACCTGCACCCGAACGGGCAATACCGCCCGTAACGATCTGCTGGATAGCATAGTTGAAGGTTTTGAGCTCCTCCGAGTGAATGTAGATAGACGCACCGGAGTTCCAAAGGGTCTTGAAGCACTCGATGATAAGCGTCATCCACGCGGGCTTAACCATCGGCATCGCGATTGTAAGATAGGTGCGGAACTCACTCGCGCCGTCAAGACGCGCAGACTCAAGCACCGTGTCGGGAACCGAGGTCTCCATGAACTGCTTCATAAGGTAAAGACCCATAGTTCCTGCCATCGAGGGGACTATAATAGAAAGGTAAGTATCTACCCATCCGAACGAGGACAGAATGATGAAGTGCGTTACCTGGTTTACAGTAGAGTGGAACATAAGGGACATAACGATAATCTGGAATATCGCATTTCTGCCGGGGAAACGGAGCTTTGCAAGCGCGTATGCCGCCATGGATGCGAATATGAGGTTACCGACAGTACCGCAGATGGTGATGAACACCGTGTTGAATATGTAACGTGAGAAGGGTACCCACGAGTCACTCATAAGCGTTACAAGGTCACCGAAGTTATCGAAGGTGGGCTTCATAACGTAGAAGCGAGGGGGGAACATAAACAGCTCGTCAAGAGGCTTGAGAGACTGAATTACCACGTAATACATGGGAAGGAACATGAATGCTCCGAGGATGATGAGCATAAAGGCGATACCGCCGTCACCGCCCGCGGAACGGTTAAGTACGACGCGATGGCCGCGGGTTCTTAGCTTTTTCAGCTTTTTCTCTTTTACTTTTGCAGCCATCTTACTCACCTACCTTCGAAAGCGCCTTCTTAATAACAACGTTGGACGCAAACATTATAATGAAGAGTACAACCGCGATAGCCGAGGAGTAACCTACCTCGTATCGCGCACCGCCGTAGTCACTCAGATGGTGCATTATCGTGTGGGCGGCGTAGTCAACCGACGGGAATCCGCACAGCGCGTCAACGACAGCACCGAAGCCGAACGAGTTTGTAATAGCAAGAACGGCACCGAACATCATCTGCGGACGCATGGTGGGAAGGGTTATGTACCAAAGCTCCTGCCAACGGTTTTTGATTCCGTCGACCGCAGCTGCCTCGTACATCGAGCGGTCTATGGTCTGGAAGCCCGCTATGAACGAGAGGAACGCGGTACCGAGAGAGGTCCAGAGTGCAACTACGATACAGAGTCCCATAACGTAGTCGGCATCCTCGAACCAGAGGATCGGGCTGGAAATCAGTCCCAGATCCATAAGAGTTGCATTTGCCCAACCGTACTGGTCGGAGGAGAACAGAGTCTTCCAGATAAGATAAACGTTACCCGAAATGGAGGGCGCGTAGAATATAAGAGTTACTACCGCACGAATCTTGGGAGGAAGCTCATTGATGAACCATGCTATCAAAAGGGAGAGCAGGTAGGACACGGGACCTGTAACTGCAGCGAAGATAAGTGTATTCTGACAAGCAAGAATAAATATATCGTCCTGCAGGAACAGACGCGTGTAGTTTGTGACTCCCACGAACTCGGGGAATTCAAGCATATTGAAGTCCGTAAGGCTCAGAATCATCGAAAGGAATACGGGGAGAACGGTGAATATTATAAAGAGAAGGAAGAACGGCGCTATCATAAAGTATGCCGTCTTGTTGCGCTTCATCTCTTTCCATGTCCACCTGAGTTTCGACATTTCAGAACGCTTTACAGGACGTTTTGTCTCTGTTGTTTGTGACATCGTTTTATCTCCTTATTGTATTCTTTAATCCTGAACGGGATCGGGATCGGTGGGTGCCAGGGTTGCCATATCAAACTCCTCGCGCTTACGGGTAAGCTCAAGGTTGATGGTTTCAATATACTGGGTTATTGCCTCTGTGGGCGCTGTGCCCTCGTCTACTGCCTCAAGGAATGCGAACTTCATGTATCTTGCCATGATGTAGGAGCCGGGATAGTTGACTATGGAGGAGAGGTTTGCCATCTGGTCCTCTATTGCTGCACGCTCCTTAGCAGTCCAGGAGAGGTCCTTGATAGCATTCTTGTTTGCTGCCTGGTATTTTGCGGAGGGACCGATAAGAGCAACCATCTTGTTACCGTAGTTTGCCTGCACGCTTGCCGAGGTCTGCCACTGCAGGTATGCCCAGGCTGCTTCCATATCGGGATATCTCTTTACAGTCTTGGTCTCAATCTCGCCCTGCTCGTTCTCTACCTCTATGGTAGTCTCAACGGACTCACGCCTTGCACCCTCAAGGATGATGGATGCGGTAACGCTGGCAAGGGAGTTGTAATTGATTATGGGATCGCCGTCCTGATCCTTCTTGCCCGTATCGGAGCCGGGAAGCGGACAGAATTCCCAAAGACCGTCAATCTCGGTCGCATAAACTGTAAGAGTGTTATAGGTAGAAATGTAGTCACCGACAACGATGGGCATCTCACCCGTTCTGAAACGGTTGGAGGCATCGAACGATACAGGGAACGCGTAGTCGGAGAACAGACGGCAGATGAAGTTGAAGGACTCGAGTGCTACGGGAGTATCGAGAGCTATTCTCGCGCCTGCCCATTTCTCGCTCGACTCATACTTCCACATTGAGCCACCCTTCTGATAAATCATGAAGTCGAGTGCAAGAATGTAGTTTACACCGATCTGCATGTTGTTCGACTGGAGGGTAGGAAGAACGGAAAGAAGCTCATCCCAGGTCTGGGGAACCTCCTCGCCAAGCTCTGCAAGAACGTCCATGCGATAGAACATCATAGCGAAGTTCATCGTCTGAGGAACACCGTATGCATTACCCTCAAGGGTGAGAGTGTTGGTTGCTGCGGTTACGTAGTTATCCGCAGAGACCTCGCTGTACGGCTTTGATACAAGGGTGTATCCGTTTGCTGCTACCTCATCTGCTGTGAGCTCGTGTTCGAGATAGAAGTATTCGTTTTCATCATTTCTGTATATATAGTGTGTAAATATAGCACGCTGGTCTTCACTCTGATTTACCTCATCGTTACCGTTTACACACAGAACCGCTTTACGAATCGCGTAGTTGATTACGCTACCAGAGTCAAGTCCCATGTAAACATCGGGGCCCTTGCCCGCCAGAATTGACGGAAGAAGTGTGGGTGCCGTAACGAGCTTCAAGGTTACACCGTAGCCTGTGGTGTCGGTAAATCCGCCCTCTGCGTCGATCATCGTACGCCAGATGTTGGACTGATCTCGACCCTCTGCGAGCCATACGTCAACCGTGCGTGAATCCTCGTCGGGAACGGCGGTAAGACCCATCGCCTCATAGTCGATAAAGAATGAGTAGAAGAACGAACGAACCTCAAACCAGAGCGAGGAGAAGAAGCCCGCCTTTGCTTCGGGAAGCGCCTCACCGTCCTGATCTGCAGGCACGATATTTATATTATCTACAATAAGAGTTCCTTTTTTGGAGTCGTTGATCCAGGTACCGAGAGTACCGAGGTATGACTTAAAGTTGCCAAGATTCTTTGCGATTTCGACGCCTCTGTCCTTCCACATTGTGTCAAGAAGGATAGCAACAGTCTGAAGGGTTGCTGTGTGAGCACCGCTGTCCTCACAAAGAGCCTCAAGCTCTTTCTTTATGTTGGTAAGGTTGTCACGCTCATACTTGAGACCGTCAAGCACGTCGGGCATAACCTTATGGAACTGATAGTCTCTCGAATCGTCGGGAGTAGAGCCGGTGAGCTGGAGTATACGGAGGTAATACTCATTAAGGTTGTTAAGAGAGGTCTCGGCTGCGTTGATTATCTCGCGCAGGGAGCCGAGCGAGCACTCGAGATATACCGTGTACTCAACACCCTCGACAAAGTAGAACTGGAAGTCTACCTTCTCACCGCTTTCGTTTCTGTAATTTACGTAGGTCGACTGCCAATCGTCGCTGTAGTCAAACTCCGCCGAGTAAGCCTCAAGGAAAGGAGCTGTGGGTGAGCCGTCGGTAAGACCGTATCTGCCAAGCGCACCCTCGGGAAGCTCGTTCTGACCGCCCGAAAGCTTGATGGAACGGCATATGTACATACCCTGAAGAGCATTCTGGAGGTATCTCATTCCGAACTTATAAAGACCCGTTTCGGAAACGGTGAACTTGTATGCCGCCCACTGACCGAGCGCATTATAGCTGTTCTCGCCTATTACGTTGTACACCTGCGAATCGGGCTCGGAGGGATAGGTTGCCGAGGAGGTCTTATCGTTGGTGGGATATACCGCGGAGTCGGAAACGAAGTCGGGGAACTCCGCCTCAAGTCTTACGGAAATATCCTTGCCATCCTTGTCCTTAGCAGGCTTAGCCCCCTCTGTCTCGTACTTGCTAAGCACCTCTGCATAGGTGGGCAGAGATACCTCAGCCTTGACAGCGGGATCCTGGCTATCAACGGGGATAAGCTCGATGGAGCTAATGATAACGGGCTCGCGCTCTGCCTCAAGAGTGAGAGTGTGAGTACCGTTGAAGATATAGAATCTGAAGAAGTCAAGGTTATAGCCCGTGGAATCCTGGCAGTAGTAGGTGCCCCACTTTGAGGTCTGCTCTACGGTGGGGAGCATCGAGTTGCCGTTGATGTCCTGGCTGATGGCATAGGTCTTCTCAACCATCTTCTTGTTCTTAACCGTTCTGACGACCTTGCAGTACGCCTCACGCTCGTCCTCGGGCGCGAGCTTCTTGGTTACGTACGTTACGGTCTCGGAGTCCTCCTCGTTGCAGTCAACGGGCTCGGTCTCGGAGACGAAATCAAACTGCCAGGTCTTGTTAAAGGTGACGTAGCTGGTCTCCTTGAAGGGAGCAGCACCGTCAATGAAGAGCTTACGCTCAATAGAGCTTATACTGCTCTTCGAGGATGCGGACGAATCGGAGGGATCGGTATAGTCCACGTAGCAGTTGAAATACGTGATTTTAATGTAGTAGTAGGACGCCGCACCGTCGGGAACGTTAAACGACCAGGTGGTCGAGCCGTTCTCGGGAAGGAACAGAGCCTCGCTCTCCACAGAACCGTCGTAGAAATTCTCCCAAAGCTCAGGGAATCTCTTGATGGAGTCCTGGCAAGCAAGAGAGTCAGCAACTGTCATCGAGTTGCTCTCCTTCTCTATGCGGTCACCAACAACGTCAATTTTAATTGCGCCAGCCCCCTCAGCGGCTTCGTTGTCCTTATACTTGTTGAGATATTCGCTGTAGGTGGGGACACCTATAAGCGCTGTCATCTCTTCAAGGGAGGACGCAGTGTCTCTGTTGGTGCCGTACGAGCCGTCGCTCGGAGCAGCCATGACAGTCAGACCGAATACGCCGAGAAGCGTTGTAACAGAAAGGAGCAAGCAAAGGACCTTCTGAAACAATGTCTTTTTCATGAATCATTTCCTCCAAGAAATCTTATTAGCGATTGTTATATTTATATATAAAACGCTTGTATGCAAAAATTATAGCACAATTGCCTAAAAAAGTCAACAACCCCAGACGCCACCAAGGGCACCGCAAGGTCCTTCAAAATAAAATTTGCAAAAGGCAACCGACACACAATGTAAATAGTTGTTTACTTCCAAGTTTTGAAGTTTTTGATTTTTTGCAAAATAGTAATTAAAATTCATCATTTTTGCACTGCATTTTCATCAAATTCGCTATTTTTTCTACCCAAGGTAATTGATAGTTACTCTTTTTTTCGTTTCTTTTCTCGCTTTTTCTTTTTTGTTAAAGGTGCATAATTTGTGAATACGATTTTCTACACGGCATTTTTTCGTTTTTTCAAAAAAAACGCCGAAACGGGGCTTTTGCTCCCCGATTTCGGCGCTTTTTATGGGTATTTATCGGTTGGTTATACATGCGAAGGGTCGGCTATGCTGTTGATAAAGCCACCGAGCACAATACTTCCTTCGATATAAAATACAGCTGACTGCCCCTTGGCAATGGCGCGAGCTCCCTCCTCGAGAGTAACCTCGACCTCCCCACCGGCGAGGGCGCGGACAGCACAGCGGCGCAGCGGTGCCTGGTAGCGGATTTTCACATATGCGGAAAGAACCTCCCCCTCTCTGAGGGGTGCTATTCCGCTGTAACGAACATCGCTCAAAACGAAGGTACGGCACTCTGGCATTTCGTGCTCAAGCCTTATCCTGTTTGTCTCCGGGTCGATATCTGTAACGAAGATTCTGGCTCCTGCGGCAACGCCGAGCCCCTTTCGCTGACCGACGGTATACCTTATTATGCCCTTGTGACGGGCGATGACGCGTCCGTCGCGGTCGACGAAATCACCCTCGGGACAGACTCCGACTCGATTTTCTATATAGGATGCATAATCCCCGTCGGGAATAAAACAAATCTCCTGGCTGTCCGCCCTGTCTGCCGCGGCAATACCGAGCAAGCGCGCATCTGTGCGTATCTGCTCCTTTGCCATATCTCCAAGCGGCAGGATAAGGCGGCAGAGTATTTCCTCGGGCAGGCGCCAAAGCATGTAGGACTGGTCCTTGGCGAGGTCTGCAGCACGGGAAATCGCCCATCTTTGCTCATCCCCCTCTCCGAGGCGAGCAACCTTAGCATAATGCCCCGTTGCTATCATATCAAAGCCGAGCTCGTCGGCAAGGTCAAGAAGAGCTCTGAACTTAACGTCGCTGTTGCATATTATGCATGGATTCGGTGTTCTTCCCTTTTTATACTCGGATATAAAATTCGGAATAACCCTTTCGTTAAACAGCGCCTCGACGTCCTTAACTATAATCGGAATACCGAGGTCGCGGCAGGACTCCTCTGCAGCCGCAGTTTCAGTATATGGGTGCATGCGCAGGACAGCTCCCGTAACGGAGTGCCCTTCCCTTATTAATTTAAGGGCGGCATAGGTGCTATCTATGCCGCCGCTCATTCCTACGAGTATCCTCATTTACCGTCGTGGTCGTCGTGTGACTTCTCGATGACGAAATCCACGGGCTTGCCAATCTTCGTATAATAGTCGGCAACCGCGGTCTTGACTGCCTCCTCTGCGAGGACGGAGCAGTGTACCTTTACGGGAGGGAGCCCCTCAAGAGCCTCTACAACCACCTGATTGGTGAGCTTGAGAGCCTCCTCAATGGTCTTGCCCTTGATAAGCTCGGTTGCCATCGACGAGGTTGCGATAGCGGCACCGCATCCGAAGGTCTTGAACTTACAGTCTACTATAACGTCCCCCTCAATCTTGAGGTACATTTTCATAATATCTCCGCATTTTGCATTGCCAACCATTCCAACTCCGTCGGCATTCTCTATCTCACCGACGTTGCGCGGATTTGTAAAATGGTCCATTACCTTTTCACTATACTGCATTTTGCAAACAGTCCTTTACATTTATTTGATATTCTTTGCTACATCCTCCCACAGAGGGCTCATGTTTCTCAGCCTCTGTACAACGGTGGGAACAGTAGCGATTATATAGTCGATATCCTCATCGGTTGTTTCGTGAGAAATCGAAAGACGTAGGGACCCGTGCGCCTTTTCGTGGGGTACACCCATAGCAAGAAGCACGTGTGACGCCTCAAGCGAGGCGCTGGAGCAGGCAGAGCCCGTAGAGGCGCAGATGCCCGATATGTCAAGCCAAAGAAGCAGGCTCTCACCTTCTATAAATTCGAAGCCGATATTTACGTTTCCGGGGAGGCGGTTCGTTCTGTGGCCGTTGAGCTTGGAATATGGAATTTTCTCAAGCTCCTCGATCAGCCTATCCCTCATTTTTGCTACACGGGGTAGGTCCTTCAGCTTTTCCTTGGCAATTTCAAGCGCCTTGGCGAGCCCGAGAATGTACGGCAGGTTTTCGGTGCCTGCGCGGCGGCGTCTTTCCTGACCTCCGCCGTCTATGAGATTGCCTATCACGACGCCCTTTCTGATATACAGAGCGCCAATGCCCTTAGGCGCGTGAATTTTGTGTCCCGAAAGGGAGAGCATATCCACGCCAAGCTCTTTAACGTTTATATCTATATTTCCTACCGCCTGGACTGCATCTGTGAACATAAGAGCTCCCTTTGCGTGGGCGATTTCGGAAATCTCCTTTATCGGCTCTATTGTTCCGACCTCATTATTGGCATACATCACAGCGACGAGCGCAGTCTTATCGGTAACTGCCTCACGAAGCTCGTCAAGGCTCACAACACCGTCCTCATCAACTCCTACGTAGCTGACAGTGAAGCCCTCACGCTCGAGTGCCTCGCAGGTATTGAGCACTGCGTGGTGTTCAATTTTGGTCGTTACTATATGGGTTCTTCCCTTCGCCTTCATTCGCTTTGCCGCGCCCTTGATAGCCCAGTTGTCACTCTCTGTGCCACAGGAGGTGAAATATATCTCACCGCTCTCACAGCCAAGCACTGCCGCAATACGCTCTCTGGCGCCGTCGAGCAGAGTCTTTGCCTCCCTGCCCTTTGCGTGAAGGCTCGAGGGGTTTCCGTATGCTGCTTCAAACGCGGGAAGCATTGCCGCAGTTACCTCGGGGAGGACTGCCGTCGTTGCCGCATTATCTGCATAAACAAATCTAGCCATTGTCTGTATTTTCCTCTTATTTTTTGTTCCGATTTATTCTATACCAAAATTGTGTATTTTTCAATAGGTTATGCTTATAATATTGTTAACTTTTTGTGAACGCGAGCGCGTGCCCACGCATATATACGTATTTTCGGGTCTTATGGATGCTTGTTAAAATATTTTCAATAATTTTTTAAAGATTTATTTATTCTTTGTTATTGATAGGTTAACCGTGCGAGTGTAAAATAAGTTAAAAGAATTAAAATCGGGAGAGCTTATGCGCCGTTTATTTGCATTACTTCTCTCGGCAGTGTTATTTTTCACGGTTAATTCGTCGCTTGTCTCCTGCGTGCAGGATACTCCGCCCGAGGGCGGCATTACGGCGACACCCGATGGGGATAACGGACCTGCCGAAACGGTGGTCGTGCCGTCGCTCAGGGATTACAGCGACAGACGCACTGTAAAATTCAGTGAAATTGAATACAAGCGACCCGACATTGCCGCTCTGTCCGACAGAATGCGTGAATGCGCCGAGCTGATACGGGAGGGTGGCGATTTTGACGCGTGCATTTCGTTGATAGACGGACTGAATGCACCGTATGAGGAGCTGCTTACGATGCGAAGCTATGCCTCCATAATGTCATCCCGCGACAGAAGAAACGCTTATTGGCTTGGCGAGGATGCGTATATCAGCGAAAATTTCCCGACCTTTTCCGCCTCGCTTGAGAAGCTGTTTGTTGCCTGCGCACAGTCGGAGGATGCTCTGCGCTATGAGAGCGAATACTTCGGTGAGGGGCTCATTGAGGAGTACGCGGACGGAGGAGTCATGGACGGGGAGCTTGTTGCACTGCTTGAGCGTGAGAGTGCGCTCGAAAATGAATACGACTCCCTCTCCGGTGCTACCGTCACCATAACCTACAAGAGCTTCACCGACACCTACGACAACATCATTGCCCACTACAAGGAGCACTACGGTGAGAGCTCGCAGAGCTATAAGAATGCACTCGACAAGTGCTCGCGACTTTTGGACAAGGCAATATCGGAGAGAACGGTCGAAATCTACGTTGAGCTCGTCAGGCTGCGCGGCATGATAAGGACGAAGCTCGGCTACACGGGATATATGGAATACGCGTATGAGAGCTGCGGTCACGACTACACAAGGACTGATGCGCTCGAATTTATAAAAGATATTTCGGATACGGTTCTGCCGTTATACGTCAATCTCGATTACTACGTTTTCCAGAAATACTTCAACACTCACGATGCACCGCCTCTCGACAGGACGGCACTCATAAACGGGCTGTACGGTGCTCTGGAGAGCATGGACCCAACCCTCCACGATGCATACTCCTATATGCTTCAGTTTGAGCTGTATAGCATTGAAGATGCGAAGGACGGACGGGAGGAGGTATCCTTCTCCACGTATCTGCATTCGTTCGATGCGCCCTATCTCTTTGTTACGCAAACGGGGGACACAGACGACTATGCGACTCTGGCGCACGAATTCGGGCATTTTGCCGACTCATTTATAAACGGGGGAGACGATGCCTCTCTCGATCTTATGGAGGTGTCTAGCACAGCGCTCGAATACCTTGCGCTGGACGGGCTTTTTGCAGACCTGTCCGACGAGGAGGCAAAGTACCTTCTCTACTCTACCCTTCGCTCCTCTCTGGTCTCTATTATATTCCAGGGCTTTTATTCGCTCTTTGAGCACTACGCTTACGAAATACCGACAAAGGACGTGAGCGAAAAAACGCTAACCGATGCAATGATGCGCGCGGCAAGGGATATGGGACTCAACGAGGGTGCCTTTCAAAAAAATGAGGCAGCAGGGATATATTCTCCCCTTGACTGCGTGCTTATCCCGCACCTGATAAGAGTGCCCGCGTACGTGCTTTCCTACTGCACCTCCGAGTCTGTCGCACTTGAGATATTCATGAGCGAGCTCGAGTGTGACGGCAAGGGACTCGAGGCGTATATGGAGCTCATAACAAGGGACGTGGACGGTGAGCTCTCCTTTGAGGAGGAGCTTGCGCTTGCGAAGCTGCCGAGCCCGTTTGAAGATGGCTTCCTTGCCGAGCTGGCAGCCAGAATACACTCGCAGCTTATGGGAAACTACCAATACAAAAATGCAGCATAACAAAAAGCGTTGAGAGCAGCCGCTCTCAACGCTTTTCTATTAAAAGCTCTCACCCGTATATCTGTGGGCCTGAGTTGTGAAGAGTCTGTAATATTCTCCTCCCTTTGCCATCAGCTCCTCATGTGTGCCGAGCTCAACGAGCTCGCCGTCACCGAGGACGACTATTTTTCCCGCCGTTACTGCGCTGGAAAGTCTGTGGGATACGAAGATGCTTATCTTCCCCTCGGACAGACGAGAGAACTGACCGAAAATCTCCTCCTCTGCAATCGCGTCGAGGGATGCGGTCGGCTCGTCAAGGATAAGAATATCCGAATTTTTGTAGAACGCGCGAGATACAGATAGCTTCTGCCACTGTCCGCCCGAGAGCTCAACACCGTTTTCCTCAAACATCCTCGTCAAGGGTGTGTCGTAGCCTGCCGGGAGACTCGAGACAAAGCTGTCTGCGTTGCCCGATTTTGCAGCCGCTATAACGTCCTCTCTCTTATGCTCGCGGTCCGCATCACCGAATTCGATGTTTTCGCTCGCTGTCTCAGCATACTTGCCAAAGTCCTGGAAGATTATACCGAACAGATCGTAATACGCCTCGGGAGAATATTCCTTTATATTTCTTCCGTCGAGGAGTATCTCTCCCTCGGTTACGTCATATAGCCTTGTCAGTAGCTTTATGAGAGTGGTTTTGCCTGCGCCGTTGAGTCCGACGAGGACAACACTGTCTCCCGAGGAGAAGGAAAGATTCAGGTTCTTTATTACCATGCGGTCGGTGCCCGGGTATGCGAAGGACACGTTTTTCAGCTCCATGGTGTGAGGTGTGCCGCGGCTGGGATATGCAGGCTCGGGAAGTGTGGAGACAACGGTGCGCTCCTCCTTCATAAACTCTATCATATTATCTATAAACAGAGTTCCCTCGTATATCGTGCCCGTGGATGTGACGAGGACGGATACGTAGCTGGCTACGCTCGTCAGCGCACCCGTGTAAAGAGAATAGTCACCTATCAGTCCGTCTCCGAAGACGACGTCGTGTGCGACGTAGACAAAAAGGCAGGCGGAGGCAACGGTGAATATAAGGCTGACTACGATGCGCGTCAGTGTCTCGCGCACAACGAGCCTTTTGAGCCCCTTGAAGTAGCTCTTGAACACTCTCTTGAACTTTCCAATAAAGGTATCAGCAAGACCGAGAATTTTTATCTCCTTTACATAATCCTTATTTACCATAAGGTCGGAATAATAATTCATCGCGCGGCGGTCCTTGGAGTGTCTGCTCATATATCTGAAGTTGCGCTTGCGGTAGTAATAGTTAACGACAGCACCGGGGATAGCCGACGCTATTATTATCACGGGCACCCACGAGTTGAGGGTCGTCAGCACGACGATAAAGGACACTACGCTTATCGCAGCGCTGATAACGCGGAAGGTAGCGATAAGAATGTTTATCGGGCGCATGCTTGCCTCGCGGTTTGCATTCTCGAGCTTCTCATAAAAGGCAGGAATATCAAAGGAGCGCTGGTCAACGTCCTTTGCCTTGGTTATGATTTTGAGCTTGATATGGTTGACAACCATCTCACCCGCAACAACGTTTACCATCGAGTTAAGCCGCTCCAGCACCCTCTTGGCAAACTGATATATCAGCTGAAAAATAAACAAAAACAGAACAGGTCTCAGCGTGTCGAGCACGTCGGTGAGGAAGTCGCCCGAGCTCGTCAGCCCCTCTGATATGAGCTTCTGTATACCGTCGAGAAGATACTTGGTGATGTATGAGCCTACAACGGGCATAACGCCGTCTATGAGGCAGAGGAGTATCATACCGACAAAGAGCAGCGGTGCAGTTTCCCAAACGAGCCTTATTATGTAGAAAAGGCGGGACAGAAAGCCCTTTACCATGCCGAGCTTGTTTTCCTTTTTTCTTTCTTTTCCTGCGTCAGCTCTCACCTGCTCCACCTCCATTTTTTTCTCGGGTCAGCCCCGCCACAAGGAGGACGACAGCCTCGGCGGGAGCACCGAGAATATAAATAAGCCAGATATTTACCGAAAGGGTCGCAAGAAGCGTCAGATGCACGGAGAGAATTATTCCCCATATCAGAACGGATATGACGGCAAATTTGAATTTTCGCGAGCCCCAGAGCGAGCTGAGCACAAGCTCAACCGTTGCGGATACGGGAATGGCATATATAAACGAGTGCCATGCACCGATACGCGCCTCGGGGAGAAAAATGAGATGCACTACAAAATAAATCACCGCCAGAAGCCACACCGAAAAGAAGGAGATAGCACGGATGTAGCGGTGCTGTCTTTTCTTTTTCTCGCTTATGACGCGCGGCTCCCTTGCTACGGGGTGCTTTGACTCAAGGAGATAATCGACACTGACACCGAAAAGGTCGGCAATGCGCTTCAGGGTGAAGACGTCGGGCACGCTCTCTGCCCTCTCCCACTTTGAAACCGCCTTGTCAGAGTAATTAAGCGCCTCGGCAAATGCAAGCTGGGTAAGCCCTGCCGCAACACGAAGCTCCGATATATTTTTTGCAACAATATCCTTCCCGTCCTTCACGTCGGCACTCCTTTCATCTTTTTTTAATGTATCTTTATATATTTTAGCATAAATATTTTTATTTTGCAACAGTGAGATAAAAAAAGAGCCGAGGTGGCTCTTTTTTATCTGAAGCTGCCGTGGGAAAGAAGCGGATACCGCCCCTCCTCGAGGAGGATAATGCCGTAAGTCGGAGAATATCCAGAGGCTGCCCCCGGGTTGAACAGGTACATTTCGAGCTCTGAAAGATATTCCTGGCGAGGGGTGTGAGTGTGTCCGTAAAGAAGGATATCTGCCCCTCTCTCCCTCGCGAGGTAGAGGAGACGCTCGTCCCCCGATTTTGCCGAATAGAGATCACCGTGGGTCAGGACTATCCGCTTGCCCAAAAGAGTGATGCTCTCGACCTTCTTGCACTCGGCACCGCAAAAATCGTCGTTAAAGTCACAGTTACCCCTTACGGCAATGAAGGCAACCGTAGGATAAATGCTGGCAAGCTGCTCGATATCCCGAAGTCCGTCTCCGAGAAAGAAAACGACCTCGCAGTCACGATGGAGCGCCATAGCAGCGCGGGCATACGTAAAGTCACCGTGGGTATCGGAAAAAACAAGGCATTTCATTAGCTCTGCACCTTTTCGTTTTATTTTTGCACCTATGCTCACATAATGAATATGATGATATAGAATAGGATGCGAAAGGAGAATATATGAAGATTAATACAGAAGGAATGAGGGCATATGCCAATCTGGATGACCGAGCACTCTGGGCGGAGCTGCTTAAGCTGGCAGAGAGCCACGGATACAAGCTAAAGGCGGATATGCCGCCGAAGGAGCTGCTCGACCGAATACGCCGCGTGATGCGCGGAGAGGAGCAGATATCCCTCGGTGAGGGTATGAAAATACTGCGCGAATATAAGGATAGGGGGAAAAAGTAATGTCCGAGTTGGATCTTGGGGCTGTAATAAATCTTATAATGGAAAACCCCGAGCTTGTGAGCAAGATAAAGGCTCTTGCCGAAGAGAGTCATCCTACCGTCACCGAGGTTGAAAGTCCCCCCACAGTCGCCAAGCCGACAAGGGCGGCAGATGACAAGGGAAAGGCAGAGAAGAGGGGCGCCAGACGCGGAGAGCTGTTGCGAGCTCTTTCACCGTACATATCCGACAACAGAAAAAAGGCAATAGAGACCTTTATGAGCATTGCGGATATACTCGACCTCATGAGGGCAAAGTAATGTATACGGGTAGCTATTTCGAGAGCGATGCCCCCACGTTGCCAAAGGGGTATGACGGCTGCGCGTTTGGAGGCGGTGAGATGCCTGCGTCGGCACCGCTTGAGGCTAAGTGCGCCCCTCCCAAGGTATCACCGATTTATCCTGCCGTGGAGACAGACGGGGAATGCGGTGAAGAGGAAAAGGAAGAAAAGAGCGAGAAGGTCGGTCTATTCTCGTCCGTATTCGGTCGGCTTCCGTTTAAGGGATTTTCTTTGGGTGAGGGAGGCTCATTTCTAGGGCTTATCGAGAAGATCACAGGAGAGGAAATCCTTCTTCTCGGGGTGGCTCTCATTCTCTTCTTCTCCCCCGAGGGAGACAAGATGCTCGCCCTCGCTCTTCTTGCTCTGATTTTCATAAAGTAAATAGTTGTTAGCATTACGGACTGCCATTATGTGATTAGTGGCAGTCCGTGTTAAATTAAAATATGGTGAGCTGATTTGTCTCGCTGAGTCCCGCAAGGACTCCGTTGGCACGGAGAACCTCGATGACGGACTTGTTGAGTCCTGCTCTGAGACGCAGGTCCTCGATAGAGGAAAACTCTCCGTCCTCTCTTGCCCTGATAATTTTCTCTGCCGCACCGTCTCCGAGACCGCCGAGGGCATTGAAGGGCATTCTTATCTTGCCGTCCTCGGGGAGGAAGGCTGTTGCGTGTGACTTTTTGAGGTCGATGTTAAGGAATTTGACGCCCCTGGCAAGTGCCTCACGGACAAGGTAGAGCGTGGAGAGAAGCTCCTTTTCCTTCTGCGTTGCCTCGTGCTCCTTCGCCTCCAGCTCCTTGATTGCGCTATTCACGCCGACGTATCCGCCGTTTACTATCCCGGCATCGAAGCCTGCGGGCGCTACGGTAAAGAAGGCGGCATAGAACTGCATCGGATAGTATATCTTGTACCAGCCGAGGCGGATTGCGGACATATCGTATGCTGCGGCATGTGCCTTCGGGAACATGTACTTTATCTTCTTACACGACCAGATATACCATTCGGGAACCCCGTGGTCTATCATAGTCTTTTCCCACTCGGGGGAGAGACCCCTGCCCTTTCTGACCGACTCCATTATCTTGAAGGCGGTTGAGTCATCCAGCCCCTTCTGTATAAGGTAGAGCATGATGCCGTCTCTTGTTCCCACGACCTCGGATATTGTGCAGGTTCCTGCCTTGATAAGCTCCTGAGCGTTGCCGAGCCATACGTCGGTGCCGTGAGTCAGTCCCGATATCTGGAGCAGGTCGGCAAAGGTCTTGGGCTGTGCGTCAAGAAGAACCTGCTGAATGAACCTTGTACCCATCTCGGGAATACCGTAGGTACCGAGCAGGCATCCACCGATATCGTCGGGGGTTATGCCAAGCGGCTCTGTGCTTTCAAAGAGTCGGTAGACCGATTTGTCATTCATTTTAACGTCGAGGACACTGGTGTTTGTATATTCCTCGAGCTTTTTATACTTTGTCGGCATATCGTGGCCGAGCTCGTCGAGCTTCAGTATGGTATCGTGAAGATATGAGAACTGGAAGTGGGTAGTGATGATATCCGAGTTCGGGTCGTCGGCAGGGTGCTGGACGGGGGTGAAGTCGTATATCTCATATTCTTTTGGCACAACTATGATACCGCCCGGGTGCTGACCCGTGGTGCGCTTTATTCCGACGAGCTTGGTTACCATCTGCCAGACCTGCGCCTTCGGTATCTTTATCTGCCTCTCCTCGAGGTATTTGTTGATGTAGCCCCAGGCGGTCTTATCGGCAAGTGTACCGATTGTTCCCGCGCGGAAAACGTGTCCCTCTCCGAAAAGCTCCTCGGTATATTTATGCACCCTGCCCTGCACGTCGCCCGAGAAATTCAGGTCGATATCGGGAGATTTATCACCCTTGAAGCCGAGGAAGGTCTCAAAGGGAATATCCTGACCGTCCTGATACATAAGCTCTCCGCAGATGGGGCACACCTTGTCGGGGAGGTCGAAGCCCGAGCCTACCGAGCCATCGGTGAAGAACTCACTGTGCTTGCACTTGAGGCATCTGTAATGAGGCGGCAGGGGATTTACCTCCGATATACCGGACATTGTGGCAACGAGGGACGAGCCTACCGAGCCACGCGAGCCTACGAGATAGCCGAGGCTCTCGGAATATGCAACGAGCTTAACCGATATCATATAGAGTCCCGCAAAGCCGTTTTTGATAATAGAGTCAAGCTCCTTTTTGAGTCGCTTTTCTACTATCTCGGGCAGCTGCTCGCCATACCAGTCGTGTGCTCTTTTCCAGCAGGAGGTGGTGAGCTCCTCCTCCGCTCCCGGCACGATGGGGTCGTATCTTCCCTCGGGGATGGGTCTTATTCTGTCGCACATATCTGCGATTTTGTTGGGGTTTTCTATTACTATTTCGTGCGCTACGTCCTCACCGAGATAAGAAAACTCCTCGAGCATTTCCTCGGTGGTGCGCAGATATATACCCGTATCCGCGTCGGCATCATCAAACTTCTGCCCAGCGAGAATAATCTTGCGGTATATCTCGTCCTCCTTCTCAAGGAAGTGGGCATCGCAGGTGGCGCAGACGGGCTTGCCGAGCTTTTTGCCAAGCTCGTAAATCTGCCTGTTGATATCCTTGAGGGTCTGCTCGTCTCTGACCTCTCCCTTTCTTATAAGGAAGCGGTTGTTCGATAGGGGCTGAAGCTCAAGATAGTCGTAGAAGGAGGCTATCTCTTCAATTTCCTCATCGGGTCTGCCCTCAAGTATCGCGCGGTAAAGCTCTCCCGCCTCGCACGCAGAGCCGATTATAAGTCCCTCGCGATGCTCCTCGAGGACGGTCTTGGGTATTCTCGGATTACGGGAATAGTAGTTAAGATAGCTGTATGAAATAAGCTTATAAAGATTGCGAAGTCCCTCACGCGTTTTCGCAAAGATTATCATGTGGTAGGGCTTGAGCTTTTTGGGGTCGGTTTTCTCGCTCATCGCGTTTACCATCTCGGGGAAGGAGCGCACTCCCTCTGCGCGCAGACGGTTCTGCATCTCGAAGAATATCTTGGCGAGCACGGTTGCATCGTCGCCCGCTCTGTGGTGGTGGAAGTCACCGAGTCCGTAAGCCTTTGCCACAGCATCAAGGGTGTGACGCTTGAGGTCGGAATTTACGTATCGGGAGAGTCCTACCGTATCGAGGTAGGAATTGGTAAAGGGGATGCCGCACCTTGCCGCCGCAACTCTGACAAAGCCAACGTCGAAGTTGGCGTTGTGGGCAATGAGCAATCTGTCTCCGACGAAATTAAAGAACTGCGCGAGAGCCTCGGGCTCCTTGGGTGCTCCCTTCACCATATCGCCCGTAATCGAGGTGAGCTTGGTCGTTTCCTCGCTTATCTCGCACTCGGGGTCGACGAAGATATCCATAGTATCAATAATCTCGCCGTCCTTTATCTTGACCGCACCTATTTCTATAATCTTACCCGTGCGGTTAGAGAGACCTGTTGTCTCGAGGTCGAAGACAACCATCTCATCCTCAAACGAGGGATAGGAGCTGCCGAAGAGGCACTTGGCGGTATCGTTTACAAAATATGCCTCGATACCGTAGAGCACCTTGAGGTCGGAGCCCGACTTCTCAAGCGCAAGCATAACCTCGGGGAATGCCTGCACGTTGCCGTGGTCGGTAACTGCAATAGCCTTGTGACCCCAGCGGATGGCGGTGTTAACTATCTCGGCGGGGGTGATGATGGCATCCATCTGTGACATATTGGAATGGAGGTGGAGCTCAACGCGCTTTTCCGGCGCGTTATCCATTCTCTCCAGCTTCTTTATCTTCTTTATTCCGCGCATGGAGATAAAGGGCTCGTTATCAAACTTGTCCCTTATAACTCTGCCGAAAACGGCTACCTGTCCCCCTGCCTTAAAGCCCTTTACCCACTCCATCTCATCGTCGAGAAATGCCTTTTTGGCATAAGTGCCCGAGCCACCGTCGGATATTCCGACAGTCACCGTGGTTTTGCCGCCTCCGCGCGTTTCCTTCGTCTCAACAGAGAAGGCTGTGCCGAGGAATACGGCAAGTCCGCGAGCGTCCTCGATTTTTGAGAGGGGGGTGGGGTTAACTATATCAAAATCGTCTCCCCAGACAAGGGTAGACTCCGAGGTATCAAAGGTGGTGGCACCCATGCGGAAGGTTGTCTCACCAAGTCTCTCGACTACGTCGGTTGCGGCAGAAACACCTGCACGGCGCGCAAAATCGTAGGTGGGGTCCTTGGCGCGCTTTTCCTCCTCTATTTCCTTGGCGCGTCTTTCACGCTCACGAACGAAGTTCTCGCGGCTGACCCTGTCCGCCTCGGCAAGCATCTCAACACGGCGCTGCTGCCACGCGCTCTCATACGCCTCGACACCCTCGCCCTGGAGAATTTTTATGTCTCTTCTGACACCGTATCGGGAGAGGAGGATATTCGAGAGAATCTTCTCTGTGTCGGCATTTTTAACGAAGTCGATACCGAATATGGAAAAAGGGAGAGCTATCTCTATGCGTTCACCGTCATCACGGTACTCGGCATTGGTAAAGAAGCCGTTGGTAACGGCACCGCACAGAGCCGCCTCGGCACAGATTTCGCTGAAGCGACCGATGTTGAATTCCTCGGGAGGAAAGTGTGGGAGAATCTTGAAGCTCTCTGCCTCGTAGAATTCGCGGCACTCGTCCTCAATTTCCCAGAGCAGCTCGGGGTCCACGTGGCTGTCAAAGGACAGCTCGACCTCGACGCGCATAGGTTCCTTGGAGTATCTGAACAAGGCACTGTGCCCCCGCTCGAGAAGCTCTCGTTTTTCGGGGGTGGGGTCATATTTTCCAAATACGTCAAAAAACCTTTTGTTCATTCTATATTTTCTTATGGCATAAGCTTAATTTCCCTTATAAGCTCGTCCACAAGCTCCTTTTCCTTTATTTTTCTAATAATTTCGCCTTTTTTAAAGAGGAGGCCCTCTCCGTCGCCGCCCGCTATTCCTATATCTGCCTCGCGCGCCTCGCCCGGACCGTTTACGGCACAGCCCATGAGCGCGACCTTGATTTTCTTCTTATCGAGTCCCTCGCGGCGCACCCTCTCCTCAAATTCGCGGCTGATGGCGATGAGGTCAATGCGCGTTCTCCCGCAGGTTGGGCAGGATACTATATCCATTCTCTCGTGCCCCTCTATCGCAAGGGCGCTGAGTATCTCGCGCGCGGCGCTTATCTCCTCCGTGGGGTCCTCGGTCAGTGATACGCGGAGAGTATCTCCGATGCCCCTGGTAATGAGCGAGCCGATTCCGATGCTGCTCTTTATTATTGCGGCACGGCGCGCCCCCGCCTCGGTGACTCCTATATGTATAGGATAATCACACGCCTCGGCAAGAAGGACGTTAGCCCTCACCATAGTGTCAACGTCGGACGCCTTTACCGATATTGCGATATCATGAAAATCCATATCCTCGAGTATTCTTACGTGGTAGAGCGCACTCTCGGCAAGTGCCTCGGCGGTAGGGCCGCCGTACTTTTCGAGCAGCCCCTTCTCTACCGAGCCCGAGTTTACACCTATGCGTATGGGAAGGGAGCGCGCACGGCAGGCGCGCACGACCGCCTCGGTATTCTCGCGGCTGCCGATATTACCGGGATTTATGCGAATTTTGTCCGCGCCTGCCTCTATTGCGGCGAGCGCTATCTTATAATTGAAGTGAATATCCGCAACAAGGGGGATACCTACCTCCATCTGCTTCAGATAGGAGAAGGTTGCCGCCGCCTCAACAGTCGGGACGGCAAGGCGCACGATGTCGCATCCTGCCTCGCACAGGGACAGCACCTGCCTGTAGGTTGCCTCCTTATCGTGGGTATCGGTATTGGTCATGGACTGAATGCTGATGGGGCTATCGCCGCCTATTATAACACCGCCTACGTTTATCGGTCGTGTTTTTCTTCTGATCTCATTGTACTTCATTTGGTGTCCCTTTTTTCGGATATTACGGATTTTTTTAGAATATCAGGCTGAATATATCCTTAAACAAAACAACTACTGACAAGCCGAGCAGGAGCATAAGTCCCACAGTATTTATCATATTTTCCACCCTCGGGGGGAGCTTTTTTCTCGTTATCATCTCTATTAGTATGGTTATAATTCTGCCGCCGTCGAGCGCGGGGATGGGGAGAAGGTTCATTACACCGAGGTTAATGCTTATCATGGCAAAAAGGTTGAGAAAGCTGATGAATCCTGCGCTTGCCGCCTCTCCGAGAGCGCTGGAAATGCCAACCGGACCCGACACGGCACCGAGAGAATATCTGCCCCTTATGAGGTCGAAGATGGACTCCCATACCATACGGACGTTGAGCCACAGATTGCTCCAGCCGTCGCCTATGACGTTAAAAAAGGTTTTCTCCTTTGCATAGACGCGGAAATCGACCGTGCCAAAGGTTTCTCCCTCCTCCTCGAGGACGGGGAACACGACATCCGAGAGCTCTGTTTCCTTGCCGTCTCTTATGACGGTGAGGTCAACGGGCTCGTTGCCTGCGCGCATTACCTCATAGCGAAGCGCCTCGTATATACCGACTCTCTTGCCGTTTACGGCGATTATCTCGTCATCCACCCTGAGCCACTTGTCACTCGTCACGGTTATCGAGGTGCCGACAAGCTCCTCCTCGGTGTAGAATGCACCGACCTTGGTAGTGCCGCGACGCATGCAGGCAACGACGACAATCATCGCAACAAAGCCGACAAGGATGTTTACGAAGGCTCCTGCGAGCGTAATTATAAGCCTTTGCCATGCCGGCTTCTTGTCAAAGGAGTTCGGGTCGTCCTCTACGGGAGCGGACTCCTTACCCTCCTCTGCTCTCTCCTCTCCTGCCATAGCGACGTATCCGCCTATCGGCAGGCAGGCAATAGAATATTTAATTCCGGTTTTCTTCGAGGTGTGGGAGAAGAGTCTCGGACCCATACCGATTGAAAACTCGTTTACCGTAACCTTAAAGAGCCTTGCGAAAAGATAATGTCCGAGCTCATGGACGAATATCAGGGCTCCAAAGGAAAAAATTGCTATAAGTACAGTACCTATTATACCCAAAAGTAACTCCTACGGGAGGGCTATGCCCTACCCAATTTCTCTGTGATTATATTTTCGGCAATGGCGCGACACTCTCTGTCGGCTGCTATCAGCGACTCAACAGTATCGCCCTCTCTGCCCTCCATATGCGAGTATGCCTCGCACACAACCTCACTGATGTCCGAAAAGCGGATTTTGCCTCTCAGGAAGGCGGCAACCGCACATTCGTCTGCCGCGTTCAGCACTGCGGGCATTGCTCCCCCGTCCGCCAT
Source organism: Clostridia bacterium (assembly GCA_017403155.1). Classification (GTDB taxonomy): domain Bacteria; phylum Bacillota; class Clostridia; order Oscillospirales; family CAG-272; genus UBA1740. The sequence continues at coordinate 54,290 of JAFQOP010000020.1, forward strand.
AGCGCGGAATGCAAGAGGGAGAAGAGGAAACGCCTCGGTGTCCACCTCGCAAAAGGTCAGCGCGCCGACACCGACAAGGTCGAGCTCGGCGGAGGCGGTGGGACAGCGGTCGGGGTAATCGACGGCATACTGGACGCACATACGCATATCGGGCACGCTCATCTCGCCAATTACGCTGTTATCAATATATTCGACCGCCGAGTGGAGTATGCTCTCGCGGTGAACGAGCACACGCACCTTATCCGAGCCTACGCCGAAAAGATGGCACGCCTCAATCACCTCAAAGCCCTTGTTCATGAGGGTTGCGGAATCGACGGTTATCTTCTTTCCCATTTTCCAAGTGGGATGAGCGAGAGTGTCCTCAAGGGTGACAGCGCGAAGCTGCTCGGCACTTCTGCCGAAGAAGGGACCGCCCGAGGCGGTGAGAAGAATTCTCTTTATTTCGCTCTGCCTGCCGCTCTTCAGCGACTGGAATATTGCGCAGTGCTCGCTGTCCACGGGGATAATCTCGACGCCCCTCTCACGGGCGCGACGCATAACTATATCGCCCGCTATAACGAGCGACTCCTTGTTTGCAAGGGCGAGCCTCTTGCCCGAATCTATGACTGCAAGGGTGGGAAGAAGCCCCGCCTCGCCTATTATCGAATTGACCGCGACCTCGCTCTGGGAGAGAGCTATACCCTGAACAATTCCCTCCTCGCCTGCAAGGACGCGGGTCGAGGTGTCCGCTATGCGCACCCTCAGGTCTCTTGCGGCTGCCTCGTCGGCAACTGCAACGAGCGCGGGCGAAAACTCACGCACAGCTCTCTCGAGTGTATCGATATTTCGCCCCGCGGTCAGAAGGTCAACCCTGTACCCACGGGAGCGTGCGACGTCAAGCGCCTGCATACCTACGGAGCCTGTGGCACCGAGTATGGATATCGTTTTCATATCTTTTCCTTTCTTCTTCGGGCAAAAAACCGCCTCGACGGCGGTTTTTTGTTCCTTCAATCAGCTGAAGGGAGGGTAAATCATACAAATGGCGAGCAGCACCGGTGCGACGGGAAGGAGCGAGTCAAATCTGTCCAGCACACCGCCGTGCCCCGGGAAAATAGTACCGAAGTCCTTTATCCCCTTCTCTCGCTTGAGAAGCGAGGCGGAGAGGTCACCAAACTGGGATATGACGGACAGAACGATTCCAAGCACTGCAAGGACGAGGAAATTCGGACGGGGTGCCCCCTCTATAAAGGTGAGCACAATGCCAAAGATGAGGAAGGCGATTGCGGCAAAGAACACACCGCCGATTGCACCCTCCACCGTTTTCTTGGGGCTTACCTCGGGAATCAGCTTGGTCTTGCCTATTGCAAAGCCCACAAAGTATGCAAAGATATCGCATATCCAGCTGGCAAGAAGTATAAGAATGTAATAATATACACCGTTGGGAATATAACGAAGCAGCGAAAGAGATGCGAATGCCATGGTCACGTAAAGGAAAAACACGTAATAAAGGCAGACGTCACCGAGCTTTATTTTTCCCCGCTTTACCACACAGTATCCAATGAGATAGAGCATAAACGCGAGAAAGAGGGTCGCAATCGTTACTATAACACCCATTGCCTCATCGAGGCTCTTTACCGAATAGCAGTGTATAGGGAAAAATGCAGCTATCAGGTAGGAGGGGAGAAATACCGCCACATTTTTACGAAAGCCCGTGAGTCCGAGCAGCTCCCACACCGCTATCAGAGCGAAGATAGAGAGGGCTATCGGATACACAATGTAGTCTGATAAAATGAGGACGGGGATAGCGATCGCCGCCAACACAAGACCGGTTATAATTCTCGTTTTCATTTCTTCTTAGCTTCGTCCTTATCAAGTCCGCCAAAGCGGCGGCTTCTCTTATAAAAATCGCGCACGCATGCCATTATCTCTCTGTCACCGAAGTCGGGCCAGAGGGTCTTAATAACGGCGTATTCGGAATATGCACACTGCCAGAGCAGGAAATTGGAAATACGGAGGTTGCCGCCCGTCCTGATAACAAGTTCGGGGTCGGGGGTGGTGCCGGTATACATATACCTCGACATAATTTCCTCGGTCAGCCTAGTGTGACCGTCGGCAAATGCGGCATTGGCGGCATGGACAATCTCGTCTCTGCCACCGTAGTTAAGAGCCACGCTGCAGCAGAAGGGTCTGTCCTTCGCCTTGTTCTCAAGCTCTATGCACTTCGAGCGAAGGGGCTCGGGTATGGGGGTGAGATCACCTATAAACTTTATGCAGAAGCTGTCGTCGGTCTTCAGCTTCTCCTCAACCACCTCTATGAGGTACTTGTGGATCAGCTTCATTATGACGTTTATCTCCTCCTTCGGGCGCTTCCAGTTCTCCGTAGAAAAGGCGTACATTATCACGTTGTGCACACCGATACGGCGGAAGGTCTCGAGGACGGGCTGTATTCTCTTGGCTCCTGCAATATGACCGTCGGAGCGCAGAAGCCCGCGCTTGGTTGCCCATCTGCCGTTGCCATCGGTTATGATAGCGACGGTATCGAGCCTCTCGTCGGTCATTATATCCTTAACCTTACGTCTAAACACTCAAAATTCTCCTGATGTGAATTAAAATCAGATCTCCATTATTTCCTTGGTCTTTGCCGCAGTGATGCTGTCGATCTCCTTGATGTACTTGTCGGTGAGGTCCTGCACCTGCTTATCGGACTGCTTTGCCTCGTCCTCGGTCATCTCGGAGTCCTTCTTCATAGCCTTTATCTTGTCGTTGGCATCGCGGCGGATGTTACGCACTGCGACCTTGGCATCCTCGCCCATCTTGGCAATCTGCTTTGAGAGCTCGCGACGGCGCTCCTCGGTGGTGGGGGGGAAGGAAAGGCGGATGCAGGAGCCGTCGTTCTGCGGATGGATACCGAGGTCGGAGGTGAGTATCGCCTTCTCGATGCCCTTCATTGCAGACTTATCCCACGCGGTGATAACGATGGTGCGCGCGTCGGCAACCTTGATCTCCGCGATGGAGGCAATGGGAGTGGGAGAGCCATAATAATCAACGTTTATCTTCTTGAGGACGTCGGGATTCGCTCTGCCCGCTCTGATGGTGGAAAGGTTCTCTGTATACGAGGAAATGGTCTTCTTCATTCTCGATTCATAATCTCTGGTATCAAGCTTCATATCTGTATATCTCCTTTTAAAATGTATTTGATTTATTCAGCGGTTATTACGGTGCCTACGCACTCACCCTCTATTGCACGAAGGATGTCCTTCGGGTCGTTGAGTCCGAATACGTGAATAGGCATGCCCGTGGAGAGGCAGAAGGCAGTTGCGGTTGCGTCTATTGCCTTGAGATTCATTGCAAGAACCTCGGACGCCTTTACTCTCTCGAGCCTCCTTGCTTCGGGATTCTTACGGGGGTCATCGGTGTAGATGTAATCAACGTTCTTTGCCATAAGCATAGCATCCGCCTCTATCTCGGCAGCTCTGACAGCGCCCGTGGTGTCGGTGGAGAGGAAGGGAATGCCGAGTCCGCAGCCGAAGATAACAATCTTTCCCTCGTCGAGATAGCGCTTTGCAACGTCGGCAGAATAATTCTCGGTAAGGGGTGCCATAGGCACCGCACTCATAAGAGCACATTCGGCGCCCGCGCGGATTATTGCGTCCTTCATATAAATTGCGTTGATGACGGTGGCAAGCATACCCATACGGTCTGCCGCCTGCCTATCCATCTCAGTGCCCTGTCTGCCGCGCCAGATGTTGCCAGCGCCAATGACAAGAGCAATCTCGTAGCCCTTGTTCTTTGCGGCAACGAGTGCCTCAGCCACACTGTCAACGTAGCCTGCGTCGTAGATGTCGCCCGAGCCGTGTGCAAGAGCCTCGCCCGAGAGCTTTAACAAAATTCTTTTCATTGTATGTCCCCCGTATGTCTATAAATATTTTTATCTACTCTATTTTACTACATAAGTTAAGTTTTGTAAATAGGCTTTTCAAATTTTTTGTAAAAAGGAGCAGCCCCGTCAAGAGCTGCTCCTGCTTTTTTATTTTTTCATTGCGACAGCGCGCTTCGCCTTGTCGACGATATTAGCGGCAGTCAGACCGTAATACTCGAGAAGGGGAGGCACCTTTCCGCTTCTGCCGTAGGTATCCTCGACGCCAATTCTTAACACGGGTACGGGGTAAGCCTCGCAAAGTGCCTCGCAGACGGCTGCACCGAAGCCACCGATAACGTTGTGCTCCTCTGCAGTTACGACAGCGCCCGTCTTGGTTGCGCTCTCTACAAGTATATCCTTATCAAGAGGCTTAATTGTGTGGATGTTTATGACCTCGGCACTGATGCCCTCGGCAGCAAGGGTGTCTGCCGCCTCGAGTGCGAGGTGCACCATAAAGCCGGTTGCGGCGATGGTAACGTCACTTCCCTCGCGCAGGAGGACGCCCTTACCAAGCTCGAATTTGTAGTCGGGCACACAGTCACGGACGACGTTCGGAACTGCAAATCTGCCGAAGCGCATATACATAGGTCCATCGGTCGTGACAGCACACTTTACCGCCTCATATGCCTCGTCTGCATCGGCAGGATTGATTATAGTCATTCCGGGAATAGTTCTCATAAGAGCTATATCCTCATTGCACTGATGGGTTGCACCGTCCTCACCAACCGTGATGCCTGCGTGAGTGGCACCAATCTTTACGTTAAGGTGGGGGTAGCCTATCGAGTTTCTTACCTGCTCAAAGGCTCTGCCCGCAGCAAACATAGCAAAGCTGGAGGCAAAAACGGTCTTGCCCGTCGAGGCAATGCCTGCCGCAACGCTCATCATATTGCCCTCTGCTATTCCGCAGTTAAAAAACCTGTCGGGAAATTTCTTCTTGAACATTCCCGTCTTTGTAGCTGCTGCAAGGTCTGCGTCGAGAACGACGAAATCGTATTTTTCACCGAGCTCGGCAAGTGCTGCGCCGTAGCTCTCTCTTGTTGCCTTTTTATCTGCCATTGTCCCACTCCTTATTTAAGCTCTTCGGCGATTTTCTCGAGATCGGCGATGGCAACCTTGTACAGATCCTCCTTGGGTGCCTGACCGTGCCACTCGCACTTGTTCTCCATATAGGAAACGCCCTTGCCCTTTACGCTCACGGCGATAATGGCGGTGGGCTTGCCCTTCACTTCCCTTGCCTCCTTGAGGGCTGCCTCAATCTCGGGGAAGCTGTGAGCATCTACGGTTATAACGTGCCAGCCGAAGGCACGGAGCTTTTCATCGTGGGGGGTGGGATTCATAACCTCGGTGATGGGACCGTCAATCTGGAGTCCGTTCCAGTCGAGAACCATAACAAGGTTATCGAGCTTGTAGTGAGCGGCGAACATTGCCGCCTCCCAGACCTGCCCCTCCTCGCTTTCACCGTCACCGACGACGGCATAAACGCGGAAGTCCTTCTTATCATACTTTGCGGCAAGAGCCATGCCGCATGCGGCGGATATACCGAGACCGAGCGAGCCCGTCGACATATCCACACCGGGGACTCCCTTCATCTCGGGGTGACCCTGGAGTCTGGAATCAATGTGGCGGAGGGTCTTCAGCTCCTCCACATCAAAGAAGCCACGGTTGGCAAGAGTAGAATACAGCGCGGGCGCGGTATGTCCCTTGGAGAGAACAAATCGGTCTCTGTGCTCCCACTTCGGATTTTTGGGGTCGATGTTCATTTCCTCAAAATAGAGGTACGTAAGCACGTCGGCAATAGAAAGCGAGCCGCCCGGGTGTCCGCACCCTGCGCTATATACTCCCTCAATGATACCGATACGCACATCGTTTGCTATGCGCTTTAGCTCAAGTTCTCTCGTCTTGTCCATTTGAAGCTCCTTTGACGGATATATTTAACGATAACATTTTACTATAAATATCCTCAAAAGTCAATACGGCTGTGTAAAAGAAAAAACATTTTTCGTCACACTTCCCTTTTGTGCTCGGGAAAAGGTAAAGGGTGGGGCGGCAAATTGCCGTCCCACCCTTTTGTCTATCAATATCTTTTGCGGAACTTATACTGCACAAGGAAGCCGGGAAGCGCAATAACCGAGGTAATAACGACGGGTGCGATCCAGGGGGTGTGCCAGATAAACTCGAGCGTATACATATCGAAAATCATGAAGTTTACTATCAGGAATACGAGATAGCCGCCAAGCACTGCCGTGCCGAGCATCTCCACGTACTTTCTGAATACAAACGCAAGCACCGTTACGACTGCCGCTATGGCAATGCAGGTGATTGCCCTCGACTGCAGATGTACCTCCTGGGGCTGGAAGGTGAACCCCGTGTAACATAAATTGTACACGAGGAAGAGGATCGACGTGCCGTAGAGCAGGTAATAAACGAGGCGGTAAAGCACTGCCGCAATTATACCGATGGCAAGTCCGACAGCCCACGAGGGAACTCCGACGAAGGTCCAGAGAATGGGGGATATGTAGTAAGCACCGAGCACGAAGCCGAAGAAGAAGAAGGTAATAAACTTCAGAACCGAGAGTATCTTTCTTCCCGCAAAGGCTATAACGACACACAGTGCAATCAGCACGTACGGAAGCACACCGAGAAAGGGCGCAAAGAACGTGTCTATACTTGTCTTTATCTCAACGAGTCCCGGCATGGATATTGCCGACTGATAAACACCGCAAATCCACTCCCAAAGCTGGGCGAAGCCAAAACGCGCTTGCCATAGTGCCTCAAAAAACGCACCGAAGCTTTCAAACATATTTCATTTCCTCCAAATTGATGTTGTTTTTTCTTACAATCCTATTCTATCATATAGTTTTCAAAAATGCAAGTGGAATGCATTCCCAATTTATACCGTTTTCCTGCAAATTTTACAATTTTTTTGCATTATTTTCCTTCCAGTCTCGGATAGAGATTGTAGACGGGTATTCCCTTCTTTTTTGCAATGCTGACGGTCTGATATGCGCCGCTGGCATACCTGCCCACATAGGCGACAAGCATATCTGCACGGTCAACGAGAGCGGCATTTCGCTCCTTCATGCAGGTGTCGGTATAGGCGCCGCTGATATATATTATTTCGTCGGCAGCATCAAGCATTTCCCGATAGGCAAGGACGTCCTCGGCTCTCCAGTGCGCCGCCTGGTCGCGGCAGGGCAAAATGAGAACGAGGCGCACGTCGGCGCACTCCCCCTTCAGTCTGAGCACCGACCGAGCGGCGAGGGTATCAAAGCCGAGAGCACCGCCCGAAAGAAATGTGCGGCAGCCCTCTCCGTATGCATAGCGCACAGCGCGGTCGATCAGCTGCGGGAGTGCCGCGCTGTGATGCGCGCTTATCTGCCGATGGCCCGTAAAGGCACAGCTTTTCATACTCTGTCTCCCGTTAGCCGCGCTCGTCGAGCTTCTTATATTCACCCCACTCACGCACACCGATATATGCGGGACGGATTATCTTGCCCGAGTTTTCTATCTCCTCGAGTCTGTGCGCGCTCCAGCCTGCAATTCTCGCCATTGCGAAAAGCGGCGTGAAAAGCTCGCTCGGGAGTCCGAGCATCTTATATACCATACCCGAATAAAAGTCGACGTTCGGGCTGACTGCCTTGTAGAGCTTGCGCTTTTTCTCTATTATAGATGGTGCAAGACGGGCGACTGTGGTATAGAGCTTGAATTCCTCTGCCATGCCGCACTCTACGGAGAGCTGCTCTGCGTATTTCTTCAGAATTTCGGCTCTGGGGTCGGAGAGAGAGTAAACTGCGTGACCCATGCCGTAGATAAGACCTGCGTTGTCAAAGGCGCGCTTGTCGAGGAGTCTCTCGAGATAATCTACTATCTGTGCTTCATCGTTTACGTCTATCGTTGCCCTCATATCCTCGAACATCTTTATTACCTTGATGTTTGCGCCGCCGTGGCGAGGCCCCTTGAGAGAGCCGAGCGCTGCCGCGATTGCCGAGTAGGTATCGGTGCCCGAGCTGGTCACCACGTGGGTGGTGAAGGTCGAGTTGTTACCGCCGCCGTGCTCTGCGTGCAGAACGAGGGCAAGGTCAAGCAGCTTTGCCTCGAGCTCGGTGAATTTGCCGTCCTCACGAAGGGTGTATAGAATGTTCTCGGCGGTGTTATATTCCGCCTTGGGATAGTGGATGAACAGGCTCTCATTCTGGTGATAGTGCTTGTGCGACTGATATGCATACACTGCGAGGAGGGGGAACTGCGCTATCAGCTGCAGGCACTGACGCAGAACGTTGGGGATAGAGATATCGTCGGGATTCTGGTCATAGGCATACATTGCGAGGACACTGCGGGAGAGGACGTTCATCATATCTCTGCCCGGCGCCTTGAATATCATATCACGGACGAAGTAGTGCGGAAGCTTGCGGTATTCGGCAAGCTGCTCGGAGAATCTTGCGAGCTGCGCCCTTGTCGGCAGCTCGGAGAAGAGGAGAAGATACACAGTCTCCTCGAAGCCTGCCCTGCCCTCCTTCAGAAAGCCGTCGGTAAGCTCGTTGATATTTATGCCGCGATAAAAGAGCTCGCCGTCGATAAGATGCTCTGTGCCGTCGGGCTCAACCCTCTTCCAGTTTATTACGGAAATCTCGGTAAGTCCCGCAACAACGCCGTTACCGTTTATATCGCGCAGACCGCGCTTTACGTCATGCTGTATATACATTTCGGGAGCTATGTTATTGTTTTTTTCGCTTATTGCGGCAAGCTCCTCAATATATTTCGTTACTTCTGTCATAGAAAAATCACCTTGCTTCTATAATATATTTATAGATGATAGCATAAAAATGTGACTTTGTCAACACAAAGGGCTTGACAATATATATTTTTTATGCTACAATACATAGCATATAACGCAAAAATATCTTTATTCTGTTTTGGAGGAAGGAATGGACGACGGCGCGGGGGCGGATAACTCTCATAATTTCACCGTAAAATATTCTATATGTGACTTAACTGCAGCGTGATTTCGTGGGCGGTTAGGTCTTTTTTGCTTTCCTTCAAACAAGAGCATTCTGTAAAGCGCTATAAAAAACTATTATTACTGAAAGGATTTTTGGACTAAAAATCATGGACCCGTTCCAAATTTTGCAGCTTGTAATCATCGTAATATGTATTATACTCTCTGCATATTTTTCTGCTACGGAAACTGCCTTTTCCACCTATAACCGCATAAGGATGAAGAACTACGCGGAGAAGGGCAACAAGAAGGCTGCGAAGGTTATAAAGCTGTCGGAGGATTATGACAACCTCATATCGACAATACTCGTCGGTAACAACATCGTTAACATACTCGCTACCTCTCTTGCCACGGTGCTCTTTATCTCGCTCAACGACGAGCTCGGCTCAACGATATCAACCATCGTTATGACGGCTGCGGTGCTGATCTTCGGAGAGATATCGCCCAAGACTATGGCAAAAAGGTCTCCCGAGGCATTCGTGCTCTTCTCTGCCCCGATTATCGGATTTCTGAAGATTATTCTCACTCCCATCACCCTAATATTCAAGGGCTGGCAGCTTCTTCTCTCGAAGATATTCAAGACGAAGGATGACGAGGGCATGACCGAGGAGGAGCTTATCTCCATAATTGAGGAGGCTGAGGAGGACGGAGACCTCAACAAGGACGAGGGCTCGCTCATTAAGAGCGCAATCGAGTTCAACGACCTTGAGGTCAGCGATATCTTCACACCCAGAATAGATATAACCGCAATTCCCGTATCGGCAACGAAGGAGGAGCTGTCTGACCTGTTCTCCGAGTCGGGCTACTCGCGTCTGCCGGTGTACGAGGGTGATATCGATAATATCATGGGTATCGTATATTACAAGGACTTTTACAGTACCGCCTTTGCCGATGACGTTTCGATAACCGACATACTCAAGCCCGTCATCTACGTTGCAAAGACGCAGAGGATAAACGACCTTTTAAAGGAGCTGCAGAACAAGCAGCTGCACCTTGCTGTGGTGCTTGATGAATTCGGCTCAACGGCAGGCATTGTGACTCTCGAGGATATTCTCGAGGAAATAGTCGGCGAGATCTGGGATGAGCACGACGAAAAGGTCGAGGAGGTCAAGCAGATATCCGAGCGCGAGTACATAATCTCGGGTATGGCGAGCATATCCAAGGTCTTTGACATCTTCGATATCGACGACGAGGAGATTGACGCAACCAACGTTAACGGTTGGGCGATGGAGGTCCTCGGCAAGCTGCCCGAGGAGGGCGAGCGCTTCGCAAAATACGGGCTTGAGGTCGAGATAATCGAGACCAACGGCAAGCGCGTCGAAAACGTCAGGATAACCGACGTCCGCGAGGATGAGGATGACGAGGACGAGAAGGAAAAGAAGGACAAAAAGCGCTCCTCCGACACAGATGACGAGGACGGTCAGCTGAAAATTACCGATTAATTATCGCACATTTTCAATATAAAATATCGAGCGAGGCAGATTTTCTGCCTCGCTTTTTCATTTTTCTCCTTCAGGAGAATATTTTTTCAAAATGGGTAGACAAGAAGACGGTTTTATGCTACAATACCATATGATTATTTTTAGCAAAAGAGGTGCTTTTTTATGAGAGCTGTCGTTACCGTTATCGGACGTGACAAGGTGGGCATTATCGCAATGACGAGTGCCGAGTGCGCAAAATACGGCGCAAACATCGAGGACATAAGCCAGACCGTGCTTGACGAATACTTCGTTATGATTATGATGGTGTCGCTCGAGGGGCTTAACGTAAGCTTCAGCGAGTTCTCGGAGAATATGAAGAAGGCAGGAGAGGAGGCAGGTGTTGACATCCGCGTAATGCACGAGGATATCTTCAACTCCATGCACAGAATCTGATATGATAAACACGCGCGACATTCTCGAGACTGTCAAAATGATACGCGAGGAAAACCTCGATATCAGAACCGTTACTATGGGTATATCCCTCTTTGACTGCATTTCGGACGACGCAGAGCGTCTCGAGAAGAAGATTTATGACAAAATTACCACAACGGCAAAGAACCTCGTTTCGGTTTGCGAGGAGCTTGAGCGCACGTACGGTATTCCCATCGTTAACAAAAGAATATCGGTAACCCCGATTTCACTCGTCGGTGCAGGGCTTTCCCCCGAGGGCTTCGTCAAGCTGGCGAAGGTGCTCGACCGCGCTGCACGCGAGCTTGGCGTCAACTTCATCGGCGGCTTCTCTGCTCTGGTACAGAAGGGTGCGGTAAGGGGAGCTGATAATCTTATAAGCGCTATCCCCGCGGCACTCGCCGAGACCGAAAGAGTCTGCTCGTCGGTCAACGTTGCCTCCACAAAGGCGGGCATCAACATGGACGCGGTTAAGCGCATGGGTGAGATAGTTAAGGAATGCGCCTATCTCACAAGAGACCGCGACTCAATCGGCTGTGCAAAGCTCGTTGTTTTTGCAAACATCCCCGAGGACAATCCCTTTATGGCAGGTGCGCTCCACGGTATAGGCGAGCCCGACAGCGTTATCAACGTTGGCGTAAGCGGCCCCGGTGTTGTTGCGGCGGCTATCCGCGAGGCAGGTGACTGCGACTTCTCTACCCTGGCGGAAACCATCAAGAGAATTGCATTCAAAATAACCCGCGTCGGCCAGCTTATTGCGGCAGAGGCGTCGAAGAGGCTCGGCACGCCGTATGGAATCGTTGACCTCTCGCTCGCTCCCACCCCCGCGGCAGGCGACTCGGTTGCGGAGATACTCGAGAATATGGGTCTTAAAACCTGCGGCACTCACGGCACGACCGCAGCACTCGCTATGCTCAACGATGCGGTTAAAAAGGGCGGCGTTATGGCGTCCAACCACGTTGGCGGACTCTCGGGTGCATTTATCCCCGTGTCCGAGGACAGAGGTATGATTGACGCGGCAGCAAAGGGCGTGCTCACCCTCGATAAGCTCGAGGCTATGACAGCGGTATGCTCGGTCGGTCTGGATATGATTGCTATACCCGGAGATACCGATGCAACGACTATCTCGGGCATTATTGCGGACGAGATTTCCATAGGCGTTGTAAACACGAAAACAACGGCAGTAAGAGTTATCCCCGTCTGGGGCAAGGGTGTCGGTGAGAGCGCTGAATTTGGCGGACTTCTCGGCTACGCTCCCATAATGCCCGTCAAGGGGGAGAGCTGTGCTGACTTTATCAACCGCGGCGGCAGAATCCCGGCTCCAATTCATTCTCTTAAAAACTAAAAGAGGCTCGACGGTCACACCGACCGCCGAGCCTTTATTTTTGATAGAGGAACGTAGATTGCAAGGAAGACACATACGGAAAAGACGAGCTTTAACGCGAGCGAAAATGTGCAAGCCGCGGCACCCGAGGCAAAAAATAGCGCGCGAGTGAGGGCAGAGGCGGCGAGAGAAGCAGCGAGAGGAAGCAAAAAACAACGCACGGGGTGCACCCTGAAGGGTATTTTCTTATAAAGACGGGTTGCGGAGAGAGCAAAATTGAAGCCCTCCATAGCAACGATGACAACGGCATATCCGCCGATGCCCATAATCGGTATCAGGACATAAACGAGAATGACGGAGAGGCAGGAGTCAGCAATATTCACCCACATAGAATATACGTGCTCACCGATGCCCTTCAGCATGCTGTCGGCAACGTGGTCGAGGTACATTATGGGTATTACGGGCGCCATGAGAGATATGTAATGCCCCGCGCCCCAGGAGGAATACATCACCCACCCGAGCTCCTCGGAGAAGGTAGCAACGAGCACAGCACAGAGGGTGGAATAGACAAGTGTGGTGTTGATTGCCTCGCTAGCTATGCGAGAGAGTCTTCCGTGCTCCCGTGCGGCAAGCCCGGAGGCGAACTCGGGGACAAGGAGCCCCGAGAAGGAGGAGAGCGGGGTCATGGGATAAACGAGAAGAGGGAGAGCCATACCGTGCAGGATTCCGTAGGAGGCAAGAGCGTCGGTGTGGCTCTCGCCGCTGTCGCGAAGTCTTTTCGGTATCAGAATATGCTCGAGGGTTAACAGCCCCGAGCGGATATAGGCACTTACGGCAAGTGGGAGCGCCATATTTGTGACTGCGGAGAAGGGGGAGGCGGCACCCGTGTAACGTTTTTTGTTCCTTCTTCTGTCATAGAGATACTGAATGAGGGAGAAGAGAAAGGCGAAAAGCTCGGTTGCCGTGGCACAAACCGCGAGGGCGAGCACGGTTGCCGCGGCACCGTGGGGTATTGCCCTGATTATAGCAAAAACGGTGACGCCCACGCGTGCCAGCTGGCTGAAGAAGCTGACAGCGGCATTATGCGCGACTCTCCTCACTCCGACGAAATAGCCGCTGAAAAGAGAGGTGAGCGCAATCGGGACAAGGGAGAGCGCAAGAGCGCGGAGCGGAGGCGCGGCGCGCGCGTCGGCAAGCACGCGAATGGCAAAATAGTCGGAGAAGATCAGCAGCACCGCCGTTGCACTTATGCTGAAGATAAGTGCGTATATCAGACAGTTTCGCATAATTCTGCCGACTCCCCTGCCCCCTCTCTCACCGATATCGGCGGCAACGAGTCTGGTAACCGTAAGATTCAGCCCCGAGGTGGCAAAGGTAATACCGAAGGAATATACACTTGTAACCAGGGTGTAGAGCCCTATTCCCTCCGCGCCGACCGACCTCGTCAGATAGGAATTGAATGCCATTCCTATACCGCGGATTGCCAGAGCGACAAGGCTTAGAAGTATTCCGTTTATGAAAAATTGCTTTCTGTTGCTCGACATATTTTTTCTCCGTTAACTATATATAACAGTTATGCGCGAGCAAAACGTTTAATGACAAAAAGCGGAGGATTGCTCCCCCGCTCTTTTTTAATCTTCTATGCCGTATTGAATAGATATATCACCCGTTGTGGTTTTTACCCTGCATACGGGAGCCGATGGGTCTGAATGCGGCACGCGCTTTCTGCCCGTGGTGGTTTCAACGTTAAAGTTCATTGTGTTCACGAGGTCCATCTCAACATCCCCCGTGGTGAGCTCGACGTCTATACTCTTAGGAGTATCGGTAAAGGAAAGCTCGACGTCGCCCGTCGTTGCCATGACGGTAACCGCACCGAGTGCACGCGCATGCTCAACGGTCATATCGCCCGTGGTTGAGGTAAGGGTAAGCCTTCCGCTAATGTCAACTCTGTCTAGCCCTATATCGCCCGTTGTTACCTCGGCGGTAAGGCTTTCGGCACTTACGCCGACTACGTCGACATCACCTGTGGTGAGCTTTATGCTTATATCCCCCTGGCGAGCCTTGGGGATTGTCAGAGTTATCTGCTCATTGCCCCAGCCAATGCCTATGGTCTTATACCAGGGGAGGGTGTCGAGGTCTACGGTTAAAACGCCGCCCTCGCACTTAACGGTCTGTGCTTTTCTCGAATCTGCCCTGACGGTAAGGTATGCCTTGGTAGCAGTGTCGGAGGCTATTACTCTTACGTCGGCGGTAACGGCATCGATTACGATGCTATCGAGGGTTTGCTCTTCAAATATATAGTCCTTTTCGGTTATGTTCTTAGCATTAAGGTTATCTACGTTAAAGCCTGCCACCGCAAAGGCGACGAATGAAAGCACAAGTCCCGCTCCCAGAATTATCAATGCAATAATAAGTAATTTTTTCATTTTTTGTCTCCTTTCGTTATTTCCCGATTTTCTCGGCAATTTGGGTTAGCTTCCTGGACACAAGTCTGCCATATTTAACCGCGAGACGGGTGCACAGAGCAAACACAACGGAAAGCGCCGCACCTATGGCGGTGACACCGAGCATAAGCAGCACCTGCGCAAGCGTGCCCGAGAAAATACTCAATATCGCGGCAGGAAGCGACGAAACCGCAACACCTCCCAACGCCACAGCACTCATACCGAGAGCGATAATCACCGCGTAGAAAAGTATGCTGTAAATAATTGAGCCGATTGATATGAGGATACCGAGCGCGCCCTTCGCGCCCTCGCCCATACCGCGCGCCTCTCGGGGCTTCTTCGCCTCTGTGGGGACGGGGTCGGTCTCATTCTCCTTTTTTACGTTTTCTATTATGAGCTCAACGTCACCAAGTGCAGCCACTGCCTCCTCCTCGGTCCTGCCCTCCTCTACTCTGTCCTCAATTATCTCCTTATAGAAATCGACCGTGCGGTCTACGTCAACGCTCGAAAGGTCCTTTAATCCTTCGCGGATTTTATCTAAAAACTCATTTTTTGTCATCGAAAGCGCCCTCCTTCACTACAAAATTATATATTGCCACTATTTCTCGCCATTCATCCTCAAAGCTGCGCAGTCGCTCCAGCCCGTCGGCAGTTATACGATAATACTTTCTTAACCGCCCGTTATGCTCCAGCGAATACACCGTTAACAGTCTCGATGCCTCAAGTCTGCGCAAAATCGGATAAAGCGTTGACTCGGATACGTCGATGTATGGAGACATATCCTTTACTATCTTGTAGCCATATGAGTCCTCGCTCTTGATAGCGGCAAGCACACATATATCGAGCAGCCCTCGTTTAAGCTGTATATCCATCCTTCTCCTTCCCGAGCCGAGCGCGCCCACAGCGCCTGCCCTGCTCTATTCTTTCTTTGGGAGATTAATACCTCCCTTCGTATAATACTATACCACACACAGTATTGTGTGTCAAGGGGTATTTAGGAATTTTTAGAATAATTCTAAAATATTGGCATATTTAACAACTATATTAAATGCAATTTGTGTGTTTTGCCCATAACAAGAAAAAAGAAAAACGGCTTTACGCCGTTTTTTACTATTTATTTCTTTCCTGCTTATCTGTGAGCTCCAGGATATAATCTGTCGATACATCATAAAAAAGCGAGAGCTTTATAAGAAAATCGATGGGGATCTGGCGCTGTCCGTTTTCATACTGCGAATAGGTATTTTGCTTTATATGAAGAACGTCGGCAATCTCGCGCTGAGTATAATCGTGATCCTCTCTCAGGTCCCTAAGTCTCATAAAACTCCCTCCCAATTTAAGAATATTATACACAATCTCGTTTTGAGATATTGACTTTTATCTCAAATTGTGATATTATTCTGTGTGTGTAGGCATCAGTATTAATATTATAAGGAGACTTTTTAAATGAAAAACTGTATTATTGGATGCAAGAAGCTTTGCGCAGTTGCGTTGACCCTTTTGCTCACATGTTGCATTATGCTTTCATCTTGTCAGTTTATTGGAGGAGACAGCACACCCCCTGCGCCTGAAAAGAAAACAATAACGATACACGACGGCACTTACAGCGAGAGCCTCGAGGTCGAGATTGGCAAGCAGGCAAAAATTACGTCTCTGAGTAAGCAGGGTTACTTTTCTAACGGATATTTTGATAGCGAGAATGGAGGTACTCGGTATTTTGATGCAAGCGGCACATCGCTTGCTGTCTGGTCGACAAGCAATCCTACCGATTTCTACGTACAGTATAGCCCTATAAGCGAATTTAACAATAAGGCTGAATTTTGCACCGACAAGGCATCGAGCTTTGGATATCACATTTGCACAAAGATTAGTTTTAGTCCAAAGTTTAAAAATGCCCTTAGCGCAAACCTTGATAAAACGGTAAAGATTGATTTCACCTTCAACGCATACGACACTGATCAAGAGGATTGGGTTGTTTACTTCAAAAACGTTTCACAGTATGGAGAAGGCGGTTACAATACCGATCAAATTGTCAACAAATATCACGGACATAAGATCGACGTTCCCTCATCATATAAAACATACTCCTTCACCTCCTACATTCCTGCAAGCGAAATATACGCAGGAGACTGCCTTGGACTTTTCTTCAGCAGAGGCAACACGTGGGGAGACGGATACATTAAGAACGTTGTAGTAAATATCTCATTCCAATAATCAAAGCAGAAAGGGGACTTCAACGAAGTCCCTTTTTGTTCTGTGCAGCCCGAAAAGGGCTAATTTCTATTAGTGCAGAAGCGTGCTTTCTGCCGCGAAGGCGTATATGAATACGTCGAGCGGTAAAAGTGCGCTAAAAAAGGGACAGATTTCTCTGTCCCTTTTTGTTCTGCGCAGCCCGAAGAAGGGCTAATTTCTATTAGTGCAGAAGCGTGCTTTCTGCCGCGAAGGCGTATATGAATACGTCGAGCGGTAAAAGTGCGCTAAAAAAGGGACAGATTTCTCTGTCCCTTTTTGTTCTGTGCAATAGAAATTAGCCCTTGACCATCTTCTCGATCTCGGCTGCGAAATCCTCTTCTCTCTTCTCAAGACCCTCGCCCTTGTCAAAGCGAACGTAACCGGTAACCTTGATGGAGCCGCCTGCTGCCTTAGCAACGGATGCTACGTACTTAGCTACGGTCATGGAATCATCCTTTACGTATGCCTGGCAAAGAAGGCAATTGTTCTCATAGAACTTGCCGAGTCTGCCCTCTACGATCTTGGTGAGAACTGCCTCGGGCTTGTTTGCCATCTTGGGATCCTGCTGCATCTGCTTGATGAGAATGCTCTTCTCCTCAGCGAGAACCTCAGCGGGAACGGAAGCCTCGTCGAGGTACTGAACGTTCATTGCTGCTACCTGGAGAGCAACGTTCTTTGCGCACTCTGCGAACTCGGGCTTGTCTGCCATATCGGTCTCGAAGGTTACGATAACACCGGTAGCGCCAAGACCATGGATGTAGGTAGAAACTGCACCCTCTACAACCTTGAAGCGGCGGATAGAAAGCTTCTCACCGATGGTGTAGGTCTTCTCAGCAAGTGCATCAGCAACGGTGCCGCCTGCAACGAACTCGGTTGCAAGGAGAGCATCGACGTCAGCGGGCTTGTTGGTGATGATAGTCTTAAGGACGTCCTTTACGAACTCCTGGAATATTGCATTCTTTGCAACGAAGTCGGTCTCGGAGTTGACCTCAACGATTGCGGTGGTGGAGCCGATCGTCATAACGTCAACAAGACCCTCAGCAGCGATTCTGGAAGCCTTCTTCGCAGTTGCTGCCATACCCTTCTCACGAAGGATCTTTACTGCCTCTTCAAAGTTGCCGTTTGCATCCTTGAGTGCATTCTTACAGTCCATCATGCCGCAGCCGGTCTGCTTTCTGAGCTCAGCTACGTCCTTTGCGGAAAACTCTGCCATTTTTAAATCCTCCTTAATGTTTTTTAATTACTCTGCGTCAGCAGTCTCGTCTGTAACTGCCTCAGCCTCTTCCTCTACGGGAGCCTCTTCTACACCGCCGTGTGCTGCGATAACCGCATCAGCAAGTGCGCCTGCGATAAGCTTGATAGCGCGGATAGCGTCATCGTTACCGGGGATGATGTAGTCAGCATCGTCGGGGTCACAGTTGGTGTCAACGATAGCAACAACGGGAATACCGAGTCTCTTTGCCTCGAGAACTGCGATGTGCTCCTTGCGAGTATCTACGATGAATACGCAAGAGGGAAGCTCGGTCATCTCCTTGATACCGCCGTAGGACTTCTCAAGGTCTGCCATCTCCTTCAGGAGCTTTGCAACCTCCTTCTTAGGAAGTCTGTCAAAGGTTCCGTCGAGCTGCTGTGCCTCGAGCTGCTTAAGTCTGTTGATAGACTTACGGATGGTCTTGAAGTTGGTGAGCATACCGCCGGGCCAACGTGCGTTTACGTAGTACATTCCGCATCTCTGAGCCTCTTCCTTCATGGTCTCGGCTGCCTGCTTCTTGGTACCTACGAAGAGGACGGTGCCGTTCTCCTGAGCGAGCTCGGAAACGAAGTTGTAAGCCTCCTCAAACTTCTTAACGGTCTTCTGAAGGTCTACGATGTGAATACCGTTTCTCTGGGTGAAGATGTACTCTGCCATCTTGGGGTTCCACTTCTTGGTAGGGTGACCGAAGTGAACGCCTGCTTCAAGCAACTGCTTGATTGTGATTTCGAACATTGTTATGTTCCTCCTTGGTTTTTCCTCCATAGCGACATATTGCTGTAACCTACGGTTTCGCAAGCACCGACAGCAAACCCGCTCGCTATGTGTGTAATATTTGTCTGCGTTTTGCGCAGCTTTATTATATTATCATACGCGCGTAAAAAACGCAAGGGGTTATTTCATTTTCTTTCATTATTTACAATTTATTAACATTTGCCCCCTCTCGCCCCCACTTGATTTGCATATTCTTATGTGCTAAAATAGATACAAATTGCGCACAAGGAGGTAGAGCTATGAGCTACCGAGACTCTATTAAGCGGATACTCGCATTTTTTGCGGTATTTTCATTTATTGAATATCTCGCCTTTCACGGCTTATACCTGCTTACGGATGGGCTTAGCGAATACGTGCTCCTCCCCATAAGGATATCGGTATCCGTGGTGCCCGTTATGGCGGCGGCGGCAGTAATACGGGAGGGACTCGGTCTTGGTGGGACTATGCGCCACCTTGGGTATATTGCACTTGTCAGGCTGCCCTTTTCGTTCCTATATTCATATATGTTTACGGTGCTTTACTACCGCACGGTCCTCGGCGAGGCACTGCTGTGGTCGATACTCTTTTCGCTGGCTATAACGCTTGTTTACTATGCGGCATTCTGCGCGGTGTATGGGCTTGTCAGGCTCTCCTTCCGCCTCTCGGGTGCAGAATACAGAACCGTCGACCGTTTCCCTCTCAGGATAAGCAATCTTTCCTGCCCTCTGGTGCGCGGACTTGCTATACTGCCATTTGCAATATTTCTCGTTGAGCTGGTGCTTGAAATCATTACGACGGTAAGCTACTTCATCGACGTCGGCTCGGGCTATCGCACGTCAGAGGTCGTGTATATGGTATTCCAGTACGTTCTTATTATCGGAATATTTGTCGCGGCAATGCTGCTGGCGGCTATGCTGACGAACAGATTCATGAAGGAAAAGGTTGAAGAAGAATAAAAATGACGGGGTACCCGTTGTATCCCTCCGCGGGCTTCTTGAAATGAAAAGAGAGCTTGGACGAAGGAAGGATATTGAAGATATTATACTGATAGAAAAAGCATTGAAGAAATAAAAAACCGTTGCAGACTCCTGCAACGGTTTTTTTCATACTGATTTATTAAAGAGCCTCGGGGTGCTTCTCTCTGATAACCGAGAGAGCCTCCTCGTCAGCGCATACAATCACCTCGCCCTTGAAGAAGCGGAGGATGGATGCGGGAACGGAGGGAGTTACGGGGCCGAAGAGAGACTTCTCAAGGATGTCTGTCTTGCCCTTGCCGAGCGCGATAAGGAGAACCTTATCTGCTGCCATAATCTGTCCGATGCCCATGGTGAGCGCCTGAGTGGGAACGAGATCACGGGATGCGAAGAAGCGTGAATTGGCATCGATGGTGGAGTCGGTGAGGTCAACGAGATTGGTGCCGTAGGTGAAGTGGTCGGCGGGCTCGTTGAAGCCGATGTGACCGTTGTTGCCGATACCGAGAACCTGAATATCAACACCGCCCATAGATGCGATAACGCTGTCGTATCTCGCGCCCTCAGCAGAGGGGTCCTTGGCAAGTCCGTTGGGAAGGTTGGTGTTCTTCTTGTCGATATCGATATGGTCAAAGAGGTTGGTAGCCATAAAGTATGCATAGGACTGGTCGTGGTCAGCGGAGAGTCCTACGTACTCGTCGAGGTTTACGCTCTTTACGTCCTTGAAGGAAAGCTCGCCTCTCTCGTACTTTGCAATAAGCTCCTTATACATTCCTATTGGCGAGGAGCCCGTTGCGAGACCGAGAACTGCGTTCGGCTTTGCCTTTACGATATTTGCTATTACCTCTGCTGCCGCAACGCCTGCCTCGGCTGCGGTCTTGCTTGCTATGATTTTTATCATTTCTTTCTTGTTCCCTTCTTAGGTTTCGTATTACTTTGCGTATTTCTTCACGATAGCGCGCATCTCGTCAAGCCTTGCCTCCATATCGGCAACGAGCTTAAACTGGTTGCGGGCACGGTCGAGGTTATGCGCGGGACGGGAGGTCTTGAAATAGGTGTCACCCGAAAGATAGTCGGTGAGGAATCTGGTGCCGCACTCAAAGGTCATCATAATCGCACCGATGGGAAGAAGCTCGAGCTCGCACTCGGTGAGTCCGCCCTTGGCGCCCTCGATAAAGCCCTTGACGTAAAGCTCGTAGAGAGAGATATCAAAGTTCACCTTGGAGAGGTCTGCCTCGTCCTCCAGCGCGGTGGTAGCGCCGAATCTGATAGAATCACCGAAGTCGTTAACGGAGTAGCCGGGCATAATAGTGTCAAGGTCTACAATGCAAAGCGCCTTGCCCGTCTTTTCATCGAAGAGGATGTTATTGAGCTTGGTATCGTTGTGAGTAACGCGGAGGGGGAGCTTGCCCTGTGCGTGTGCTGTCTCGAGGGTCTTGGCAAACTCCTCGCGAGCGTTGACAAAATCGATCTCGCTCTTTACGGTGGCGGCTCTGCCGCACACGTCCTTCTCAACCGCCTCGCGGAACTGACGGAGTCTGTCGGGGGTGTTGTGGAAGTTGGGAATAGTCTCAACGAGGGATGCGGCGGGATAGTCGCGAAGCATGTACTGGAAGTTGCCGAATGCAACGGCACTGTCATAGAACTGCTCGGGCTTCTCTACCTTATCGTAGGAGAGGCTCTCGGTTACGAAGGTGAGCAGGCGCCAGAAGCCGCCCTCGTCATCAACAACGTGATGCTTGCCGTCCTTTGCCTTGATAACGTTGAGAGTCTCGCGCATCGGGTCGCCGCCCGCTGCCTTGATTATACCGGCAAGATACTCGGTAACCGCGGTGAAGTTATTCATAAGGCTCACAGGGTCACGGAATACGTTGGTGTTTATACGCTGAAGTATGTACATATGCTCGCCGCTGTTATCCTTGGTGGTAACGAGCCTTGTGTCATTGATATGACCCGAGCCGTAGGGTGTGGCACTGAAGAACTCGCCACGAACGTTGAATTTTTCGATAATCGCTTCTTCTCTTGTTTTCACAGTGTTATTTCCTTCCTGAAGTCCCAGTAGTGCTGCTCCGAAGATGCCTGCATCGTTCTTGAAGGTTGCGGCAACAAGCTTGGTTCTCGCGCCCTCTGTGCCAAAGCTCTCGTGGAGGACACGCTCGCGAAGGGGCGCCATAAGCACCTCACCCTCTCTCGAGATTCCTCCGCCGATGCACACTACGTCGGGCTGGAGAATGTTGATAACGTTGGCAACACCGATTGCGAGGTGGTCAATGAATTCGTCAACGACGAGAGTGCCCGCTCTGTCACCCGCTGCCTTTGCGAGGAAGGCGGTCTTGCCGCTTACGCGCTCTATATTTCCCTCAACGAGATTCCACATCTCGCTCTCGGGATAGAGCTTCATATACCTTTTCGTCTCGCTTATCAGTGCGGTTGCCGAGCAATAAGCCTCAATACAGCCGCGCTTGCCGCAGCCGCATGCCTTGCCGCCCTCAGCGATGACCATATGACCCATCTCTGCCGCAAAGCCGTTGATACCCTCCCACATCATACCGTTGAAGACGATACCGCCACCAACGCCTGTGCCGATGGTTATAGCAACAAGGGAGGACGCACCCTCACCCGAGCCCCAGAGAGCCTCTGCATACGCGGCGCCGTTGGCGTCGTTTGCAATAAAGGTAGGTCTTCTGGTAGCGGAGGCGAGTATCTTGCGGAAGTTTACGTCACGCCAGCCGAGATTAACTGCACTCTTGACAACGCCGTCCTTGACAATACCGGGGGTTACGGCACCGACCCAGCGAATGTCGGACATTTTGATGCGCTCCTGCTTGCAAAGAGTCTGGCATACTGAGGTTATATCCTTGGATATCTCCGTGCAGGGGCGAGGGGCGTTGGTCTTGACGCTCATCTGCCTTACAATCTTTCTCGAGTTGAGGTCAACAATACCTACGGCGATATTGGTGCCACCGAGGTCTACACCGATGCAATAATTCTTCTGCAACATTTTTTTCGTTCTCCTTATTATATACTATTTTTATTATTTTTACAATAGCTATGGTGAAATTTTTTGCTATTTTATCGAAAATGTACAAACGCGCGTTTATTTTTGAAGCAAGTCCGTTTTATGGGACATTATTTTTTATAAAATAAATTCGCACTGACCTAGCTTTATTATATATGCACGTGTTGACAAATACAAGGGAAAATAGTATAATAATTTGTAGAATAGCACATTTTTTGATAATTTATACAAACTTTTTTTGGTAAGGTGATGGTTTTGCTACAATGAAGAGAGAAGAAATAGTTTCTATTTTATGCGACCTGCACAAAGCATCGGGCTTCAGAGTGTCTCTGCACGGCACGGACTTCAAGGAAATTGCCGCGTATCCCGCTGAGAGGCTCGGCTTCTGCAGGCTGATACAGCGTCGGGAGGATGAATACCGAAGATGCGAGGAATGCGACAGCGAGGCGTCGCAGAAGGTGGAGCGTACGGGAGAAACGCTGATATACACCTGCCGCCACGGGCTGTGCGAGGTGGTATGTCCGCTGTATAATTTCGGCACGCTGACGGGCTATCTGATGATGGGTCAGGTTGCAAGCAAGGATACGGACAAGGCGCGGCTCGAGGCTGTGCTTATCTCACTCGGATACGGAATGGCGGAGGCGAGAGAGACCGTGCGGGGGATACCTACCGTTGATGCTGAGCTGACGGACTCGTTTGTCAGAATAATGCGGATATGTGCGGAGTATATGACTCTCACAAACGCACTGCCCTCACACGCACCAAGGCTCCCCGAGCTGGCAAAGATATATCTGCACGAGAATTTCGGCGAGAGGATAATGATAAAGGACATCTGCCGCTCGCTGGGCTGCTCAAAGTCAGCACTGCTCTCCTCCTTCAAATCGGAATATGGGACGACGGTGAACAGCTATCTGTGCGAAATAAGAATAAAGGAGGCAAAGCGACTGCTCTCCTCAACTAATATGAGCATCAGCGACGTTGCTGACGCAACGGGCTTCTATGACGGGTCGTACTTTTCAAAGGTCTTCTCCGAAAAGGTCGGTCAGTCACCGAGTGAATACAGAAAGGAATTAAGAACGTGAAAATACTACATACAGCAGATCTTCATCTGGGCTCTCCCCTTTCCTCGCGCCTTCCTGCGGAAAAGGCGAGACTGAGAAGACGGGAGCTGCTCGGCTCCTTCGGCTCAATTGCAGCCCTGGCAAGAAAGGAAAAATGCGAGGCGGTGATTCTTGCGGGAGACATATTCGATTCGGCAGAGGTATCCCCCTCGACTGTCAAGGAGGTCATGGCAGTCATCTCGGGAACACCCGAAACCGCATTCCTCGCGATAGAGGGAAATCACGACGAAAGCATATTCCGCCCTGTTGGCACAGGTCTACCCGAAAATCTCATTCTTTTCGGGAAGGAATGGGGATATCACAGAATAGGCAACGTTATCTTCGCGGGAAGAAGCGAGACGAAAAGGAATATGTTTTCATCCCTCACCCTCTCACCCGAGGACAGGAACGTGCTCATCCTGCACGGTGACGTTGCCGACCACTCGGACGAGGACTACAAAATCGGTATAGGGGAGCTCCGTGAGTTGCCCGTGGATTACGTGGCTCTCGGTCACTATCACTCCTACAGAGAATATCCTATCAGTGCGAGGGGCTGCGCCGTCTATGCGGGGACACCCGAAGGTCGTGGGTTTGACGAGCTTGGAGAAAAGGGCGTTGTAATCGTGGAGCTCGACGGCACCTCGCACGCACACCGTTTTGTCAAGAATGCAAAGAGAACTTTACACGAAATCACGATACCGACAGATGATATAACAAGCGAGTACCGACTCGACGCAGCAATAAAAGAAGCGACACGGGGTATACCATACTCCGACATTGTGCGCATTCTGCTCATCGGTGAGCACGATATGGAGACGAGCTTTGACACGGATGCGATCAGGCTAAGGCACAGTGATGCCTTCTTCCACCTTGAGTGTCGGGACGACTCTCGCGTGCGCTTCGATATAGAGAAGATAAAGCTCGACAGAACTCTCAAGGGTGAGTTTATCCGCGGAGTGCTGGCAGACGAGTCGCTCTCGGGTTCGGACAAGCAGAAAATAATCGCAATGGGTCTCGGTGCTCTGCGCGGCGACGACATTGATTAAGGAGGCACCGATGAGGCTTATTGAATGTTATATTGAAGGCTTCGGCAAGCTGCACGGCTATCACCACAGCTTCGGGGACGGGCTGAACGTTATCTGCGAGGATAACGGATTCGGAAAAACGACACTGACGGTATTCATAAAGGTAATGCTGTATGGCTTTGATGAAACGAAAAAGCACAGCATTGCCGAAAACGACAGAAAGCACTATCTGCCCTGGAGCGGAGGTGTGTGCGGAGGATGGCTCATCTTTTCGCACGGGGGAGTAGAATATAAGGTGGAGCGCACCTTTGGGTCGCGCGCCTCGGAGGATACCTACACACTCTACCGAACCGAAACGGGAAAGGTATCAAACGAGTTCCCGAGCGGACTTGGAGAACAGATATTCGGCATAGACTCGGACGGCTTCGAGAGGACGGTATTCCTCTCCGAGAGACGCTTCTCGGTAAAGAATGATAACAAATCCGTTTCGGCAAAGCTATCCGACCTTGTCGGCTTCGAATGGGACGTCGGGGCGCTTGACGATGCGACGGATGCGCTCGACGAAAGAAGGAAATACTATCAGCACAAGCGCGGCGGAGGCGGACATATCGGTGAATTGCGAGACGAAATTGCCGCGTGCGAGAGCAGAATTATAGAAATTACGCGCTCATCAGAGGAGCTTGCCGCATGCGAGAGAGAGCTTGAGGAGGCGAAGGCGACCCTCACTGTGCTCGAGGCAAGGCGGCAGGATGCGATAAAGCGCTCGACTCAGGGCGAGGCCGTTCGCCAATACAGACAAAAGGCTGAGGAGCTGGAGGCAAAACGCGCCCAAAAGAGGGCGCTCACCGAGCAGCTCGGCGGCAAGGTGCCGGACGAGGCGGAACTCTACTACGCAGAGCGCGCGGCAGAGAGAGCGCATCTCATTGAGGAGAGGCTTGAGGGAGCGGCTCGGATAAGGAGCAGAAACGGCGAGATAGCAGACGAGCTCGCAAGGGCAAGAGAGTATCTCAAGGGTATCCCCGTCAAAGTGAAAAGGAAGGCACCCGTGTGGATTTTCCTGCTCACGGCGATTTTCGGGGCAGCGGGTGCTCTGGCGGTGTCCTTGGTGACGGCTGTCGGTATCGCGCTTATCGCGTGTGCTCTGGTCAGCCTGGCTGTCGGCGCGGTTGTGCTATCACGCAAGAGCAAGGAGGAAATCAGCCCTGCCGCCGTTGAATTTGCAAGGACCTACGGCTACACCTGCACCTCGCCCGACGAGTGCGTCCGCGCACTCAGCGCAATTATCGCGGCACTCGAGGCAGAGGGCGCGATAATCGGGCGGCAATGCCGCGAGCTCGGGGAGCTTGAGGATGAGCTTGCAAGGAAAAGGACGGAGGCACAGAAGCCGCTCGAAGGAATATCAGGACTTGGTGAGCGCCCCTATCTCACCCTTCGCAGGCTTCTCTCTCAGCATACACAGCTCGAGGCACTGATTTCGGAGCTCGAGCGTGAGCTTGACGGATATGCTCGCACCTCGGGGCTGGACCCCTCACTCGTAGGCACGCCATCCACGGACAAGGAGGAGCACTCCGACCCAAGAGAGCTCGACACCGAGATACACGCGCAAAGAGTGCGCATAGCGACACTTGAAACAAGGTGCAACGCGCACAGAGACAGACTCAAAGAGGTGGACGAGGTGCGCGACAGACGCGCAGAGCTCGAGGAGCAGAAGGCACTCGCGGAGGAAAAGGTTCGCCTGATCTCCCTCACAAGGGAGCATTTACTCGGAGCGAAGGACTCGCTCACAACGAAATATTTAGGAAAGACGAGAGAACGGTTTGCTCACTACCTGTCCCTGCTCTCGACCGAGAAGCCCGAGCTGTTCACACTGGCGGTGGATTTCTCGATAACGAAGGACGAGGCGGCAAAGGGACGGCCCGAGGAGGCGTTCAGCCTTGGAACGAGGGAGCTGTATGCCATTGCGGCAAGGCTTGCACTCGCAGACTCTCTGTACGGAGAGGAGGCGCCTCCGCTCATTCTGGACGACCCCTTCTGCCATCTTGACGACAACAGATGCGCGGCAGCTCTCGCCGCGCTTAAAGAGGTTGCACGTGAGAGACAAATAATATATTTGTGCTGCTCGCGCTCTCGCACCCTTTGACGGATTTTGCCATTTTCTCATATACTGCTACTGTGGGATAACCACAAGAAATCAAAGCAAAGGAGAATTAAATGGCAACCTTCTACAACCAGGCGACACTGTCCTACAACGGCATTGTCACCGATTCTAACGTTACCGAGGGGGAAATAGTCGGCGCGCTTGAGGTGGCGAAGACGGCAATCTCCACCTCCTATCGCCAAGGCGACACTATCGCATATGCTGTCAGCATACTCAACTCCTCGGAGAGCACGACGGGCGGCGTAACACTGGCTGACAGCCTCGGCAGCTACGAGGTCGGCGGCGTGACCTACCGTCCGCTCGACTACCTTGACGGGTCGGTGAGGCTCTTTATCGGTGGAACACTTGTTGCTCCACCCACCGTAAGCACGGAGGGGGTGCTGACCTTCAGCGGTATTTCCATTCCCGCGAATACCTCGGCAATCCTTATCTACCAGGCAACGGTAAACGACACAGCCCCACTTGCGGTCGGCTCACAGATAACCAACACCGTTACAGTGAGCGGCAGCTGCGAGGACGTCATTGCAAGCGCGACAGTACCCGTGCGCGAGGAGACCTCGCTCACAATAGCGAAGGCAATCTCCCCCGAGGCAGTTTCCTGCGGCGAGGAGATAAGCTACACCTTCATAATCCAGAACACAGGCAACACTGCCGCAGATGAGACGGCAGGTGTGAGTGTACGCGACGTCTTCACACCTATACTCAACGGAATTTCTGTAAGACTTAACGGGCAGCCCTTCCCTGCCACGTCCTACACCTATGACACCGCGACGGGTGCTTTTGTCACTACTGCGGGAGAGATCACCGTGCCTGCGGCGACCTACACGCAGGACCCTCTGTCGGGAGCTGTGACTCTCACCCCCGGTGTTGCCGTGCTTACGGTAACGGGAACCGTCTGAATATAAGAAAAAGGCTCGTTCGAGCCTTTTTCTTTATTTATTAACAAAAAAACAGTTGCATTTGTACTTAAAGGGTGGTACAATGGTATATATGATTCGGAGGGCTGAAATGAAAAAGATATTTAAAAGCTACCTCGTGCTGCTGCTTGCCGTTTCCATAGCTCTGCTGCTTGCAGGCTGCGGTGAGGTGTGCAAGGGGCACCTGGACGAGAATAAAAACGGAAAATGCGATCTGTGCGGTGCGGAATTCATCGCTGAGTGCACGCTGCACACCGACGCTAACTCAAACTATCTGTGCGATATATGCGGATCGTGCTTCCACAATGACCCCGACAAGGACAACGAATGTAACGTTTGCCACGCGTGTCTCGACCACAGAGACGGAGATGACGACGAGCTTTGCGACCTATGCGGCGAGACATACGATTTTGTATGTGCGGAGGGGGACCACGCGGATACCGACAGCTCTCACAGATGCGACGAGTGCGGCAGGTGCCTCGACCACGATGACGAGAACGGAGACGGCAAATGCGATATCTGCGCAGCAGATTACTCCTTTGAGTGCGGAGACAATCACCTCGACCCGGATATGAACAATCTGTGCAACGAGTGCGGTACGGAGGTTGTGCATGAGGATGCAGACGGAGACTGTGTGTGCGACCTGTGCAGGCTTACGATGCCGCACGTCGATGAAGTGGCAGACTGTCTGTGCGACAAGTGCGGAACAGAGCTGCCTCACAAGGACGAAAACAAGAACTGCATATGCGACGTGTGCAACGGATTCCTTGACCACATAGATACGGAGACACCCGACTGTAGGTGCGACAATTGCGGAGCCACACTTCCCCACACGCGTGCTTACTACGGCTGTGTGTGCGAGGTTTGCGGCACCGAGATGCACTCCTATGAGCATCACCCCTGCGAATGCGACTTTTGCGACCACGAAAGACACGAGGACGTTGACTGGGACGGCGCAGGAAAGTGTGACGGCTGCGGGCTTCACGTCCGACACGTTGATATAGACGCCCCCGGCGGAAATATGATATGCGACGTGTGCGGTGAAACGATTACGTTTGACGAGGACGATTTCATTCGCCCTGGTCAGGGAAAGGATAACAAGGAATGAGAAAGGCTTTACTCTTAACGCTTACCTTAACTCTTGCACTTCTCCTCCTTCTCACCTCCTGCTCCGAGAGCTGTGACGGACATAAGGACGAGAACGGCAACGGACTGTGCGACGTGTGCGGAGAGTCATTCGAGCCCGAATGCAGCAAGCACACTGACGCAAATAAGAATTATCTGTGCGACGTATGCGGAGAGTGTCTACATAATGACGAAAAGGGCGACCTTATATGCGACGTATGCAAAATCTGCCTCGATCACGATGACGGAGACGGAGACGACAGGTGCGACAGATGCGGTGCCGATTACGACCTTGTATGTGATGGCGAGCACAGGGACGAGGACGGAAGCCTCCGCTGTGACGAGTGCGGCAGCTGTCTTGACCACGACGATGAGAACGGAGACGACAAGTGCGACAGATGCGGTGCCGACTATGCCTATGACTGCGGTGACAGCCACAGTGACCACGATGCAAACAATCTGTGCAACGAGTGCGGCGCACCCGTAGAGCATATCGACGAAAACGGCGACTGCATATGTGATATATGCACCGTTGCACTTCCCCACACCGACACCGATAACAACTGTGTATGCGACGTGTGCGCTTACGAATATGCTCACAAGGACCTCGTCAGAGACTGTGTGTGCGACGTATGCAAGGTACCGCTCGAGCACACCGACAACAGCAATGACTGCATATGTGACAGATGCAACGCAGCAATGGAGCATAAGCGCGTAGCCGAGCTATGCAAATGCTCAAGATGTAACGCAACTGTGCACCTCGATGAAAACGGGGACGGAAAATGCGATACACCGAAATGCAACGCAATGTGCTTCAACGGTCATAGAGACGAGAACGGGGACCGCAAATGCGACGTATGCGAGAGCTGCCTGACAGATCACGGGGACGACTCCGACCTTGACGAGGATGGCAAGTGTGACGTTTGTGACGCCTGCATAACTCACAAGGATGAAAACAACGACAAGATATGCGACAACTGCACTATATGCATAGAGCACGCAGACAAAAACGGCGACAGAAGCTGTGACAACTGCGGTGCGAACGTTGACTCAGGCACCGTTGTGCTGCCGCCCCACGAGTTCAACTGACAAAAAGAAGGATAAGCCTCGCGGCTTATCCTTCTTTTTTTATGTATTCACAAGCTTCATTTCATCGCTTGACGATGCTCGCTCATTTACCTCCTCAGGGGAACGGAAGGTAGGCACAGCCTGCCTCATTGCCTCGGTGATAGCAGGGTCGGCAACCATACCCTCTCCGTCGGCAACCGCGCGGCGAAGAGCCTCCAGCTTTTCCTCTACCTCCGCACGGGTGAGGGGTGTGTCGCGTTCGATAAAGATAAGATTGTTGTCTGTCTTATCAAGATTTTCGGTTTTGATAAGAAGCTCCTCATAGAGCTTCTCACCCGGACGCAGACCCGTCTCTATAATATCGATATCTATATAGGGATTAAAGCCCGAGAGCTTTATCATATTTGTAGCGAGATCTATGATTTTTACGGGCTTGCCCATATCGAGAACAAAGAGCTCACCGCACTTTGCCATAGCTCCCGCCTGCATCACAAGTCCCGATGCCTCGGGAATTGTCATGAAATATCGGATGATGCGCTTGTCGGTTACGGTTACGGGGCCGCCAGCCTCAATCTGACGCTTGAAGAGGGGGATAACCGAGCCGTTGGAGCCGAGGACGTTGCCAAAGCGGACTGCCGCAAAGACGGTCTTGCTGTCCTGACGGCACTGCACAACCATCTCGCACATGCGCTTGGAGGCGCCCATAACGTTGGTGGGATTTACCGCCTTGTCGGTGGAGATGAGGATAAACCTGGAGACTCCGTGCTTTTCTGCCATATCGGCGGTGTTATAGGTTCCGAGGACGTTGTTCTTGATTGCCTCGCAGTTTGAATGCTCCATCAGAGGAACGTGCTTATGTGCTGCGGCATGGAAAACAACGTCGGGATGATAGTGTGCGAATATCGCGTCCAGACGCACTCTGTCACGGACGGAGGCTATCTCGACCGCAAGGTCAAGCTCTTCACCGTATTTGCGCTTCAGCTCCTGCTGAATATCGTATGCGTTGTTCTCGTATATATCAAGTATTATGAGCTTTTTAGGACGGCACTTGGCAATAAGGCGGGATATCTCACTGCCTATCGAGCCTCCTCCGCCCGTTACAAGGACCGTCTTGCCCCGATAGAATTCCACGGTCTTATCATTGATGACCGAGAGGGTGTCGCGGAAGAGCAGATCCTCTATTCTCACGTCTCTGACTACTCGCTTGGAGGAGATATCGTCGGAGCCGTCTGCCTTTATCGGGAAGTCATAAACCTTTACCTTACAGCCGCTCTTTGAATAGAATTCGTAGAAATGCTTGATCTGGTCCTCTCCGAGGTCGCTTATCGCTATAAGAACCTCATCGACCGAAAGCTCCTTAAGGGTTTCGATAACAGCCTCCTCACCTGCGTAGACCTTGAGTCCGAGGAGGGTGGTGCCAACCTTGTTGCGGTTTTTGTCAATGAAGCAGACGGGGGTATATTTTGAGGACTTATCGAATATAAGCTCCTCTGCGAGAAGTGTACCTATCTGTCCTGCACCGACTATGGCAACGCGGCGCTCGGTGCTGCCGTCCTTTGCCTGGGTTGCATTGCTGGAGCGGTGCATGTGCTGATATATAAACCTCGAAACGAGGGTAACGACGTTTGTCATGCTTACAAACGCGCAGCTGCGCCACACGGAAATGAATGCCCAGGAGATGAAATGCGTTATAAGCACTGCAACAACTCCTGCCACGGCATCCGCAACAACCAAGCCGACAAAGGACTTGGAGTTGGCATAGCGCCACATATTTTTGTAGGTGCCTATCATAACACGTGCCGTCATTATAAGCACGTAAAATATTGCCGCGTTAAGAAGATATCCGTAGGGCGGCTTTGAGTTGTATTCTGCGTAATCCTCAACGAAGGTTACAAACACTGTGAGAAGATAGACAGCAACGAATATAAGAGTATCAATTCCTATAAGGGCGAGCCTACGTCTGTTTTTAAATATAGACATATTTTCCTCACTTAAATATTTTATAGGGTATTCATTAAATAACAGTATATCAGTTTATTGACAATTTGTCAAGTTCTGTATTCAAATTGGGAAAAACTAACGGTCAGAATATTGACTTATGCTGACAAATGTAGTAAAATATTTGGGAAAAGGAGTAAGCAAAATGACCTTTTACGACAAAGAAAAGCTCAAGAGGCTGCACCGCACCCTCTCGCTCAATTACAGACTCACAAGACTGTATGCGGACTACCTTGAGAGATATCCCGAGATTATTAAAAAAGAGATGGTGGACACCCTCACCGAGGATGGAGATATCACGGTGAAGGAGGCGCTTGTCGCTCTTCTCTCATCAATATTCGACCTCGACGATGCCCGCGGAGGCGATGACAGACGGCTCATCAGAGAATATCTCAACCGCTCCGTCACACTCCTCGACACAAAAAAATACACCGAAAACCCCTACTACAAAAGCGTTGCGCCCGAGGAGGGCAAGGAGGGACGGTTTGAAATAAGGTGGGAATATTACCCCCCATACCGTGCAGCGATTTCGGGAGATATGACACTCGACCGTGACTTCACCGAGATTCCTCCGCTCGGCTTCTTTACCGAGGGTTTTCGCTTCCCTGCGGTGCTGGAGGACGGCAACGAATGGATGACGCTTACCCCTGTTGACGTAGACACTGTGGAGGACGCCATCTCTGCCGCACACGGCAAGGTCGTTACCTTCGGACTCGGGCTCGGATATTACACCTATATGGTATCGGAGAAGGAGGAGGTCGAGAGCATTACCGTCGTAGAGCTCAGCGAGTCGGTAATCAAGCTCTTCCGCGAAAGAATACTTCCCCGATTCTCTCACCCCGAGAAGGTGAGAATCGTGTGCGCGGATGCATTCAGATATGCAGAGGAGGTTATGCCGAAGGAGGGCTTTGACTACGCCTTTGTTGATACTTGGCGAGATGCATCGGACGGTCTTCCAATGTATGAGAAAATGAAAGCTCTCGAGCATCTGTCTGCCAAAACCGAGTTTTCCTACTGGATTGAGGGGCATATTCTATCAAGAAGGCGCTCGCTGAGATATGCCGAGCTATGCGAAAAAGTTGACACGGGTGCCGCTGATGCGCCAAAAAGCTATGACGAATTTGTAAGGAGGCTGGTCGAATAAGATGGGACAGATCTACCCCTTTGAGGGCGAAAAGCTGCTCGTTGGCGTGATATATCACGACGAAGAAATCCTTCATACCGTCCTAGACGAGCTACGCGCCGAATTCGGTGAGATTGATGCGGTGAGCGAGGAATATTCCTTTTCCCGAGGTTACTCGACCTATTACGACGGCGAGCTCGGAGGAGAGGGCAAGCGACGGATATACAGCTTCAGTCGACTTGTCGACCCATCACTCCAGGCAGAGATAAAGGAATTCACAAACGAGCTTGAGAAGAAGCACTCAAGCCCCGACGGAGGCCGCCTCATCAACCTCGACCCGGGTCTGATGAGCCACGGTCGCTTTATGCTCTCAACAACAAAGAATGCGAGCTTCCGCATCCCCCTCAAGCGCGGAATATATACAGAATTGACTCTCTTCTACGCGCGCGGCAGGTGGCAGAAGCTGATGTGGACGTATATGGACTATCAGTCTGCGCTTGTGCTCGACTTTCTGGAGAAGGTAAGACGGGTGTATCTGAAGCAAAGGAAAAGCGAAGAATGACGGATTATCTCCGTCATTCTTCTTTTTTCTCGCCTGAAGGAATTATTACTACCTCATAGGATGCGGGGCGCAGAATTATTCCCTCAGTGGTAAGTATTATCTCCACACTGCTGTTTTCTTCTAAGAATAACACCTCACGTATTTCCTTCGGTATAACTAATCTTCCAAGATTATCGATTTTTCTGATCAATCCCAATGATTTCATAATTTTCTCCTATGCTATTTGCATTAGAAAGTATTGCTTCTGGCACTATTATAGCATTGAATGCTGGCGAAACCTGTCACTGTATGTCGAGAAAATAAAAAAGCCCTATCGGGGGCCTTTTTATACGCTGCTTACATATGCCTTAATTATCTCAAGAAGTGCAAGTCTCTGCTTTGGCGAAACGGATGATAGCAGTGAGGACAGCTCGTCTCCGAGATTTGCATTAGCCGCTTTTATCTCTCCTGCGAGCACAAAATCAGCACTGACCTCAAGCGCGTTGATGATATCAACAAACGTAGAAAGGCTCGGCAGCTTTATGCCTCTCTCTATCTCGCTGAGATACACCTCGGCTATGCCGATCTTTTCCGCGAGCTTTTCCTGAGTTAGTCCAATTCTCTTGCGCGCCTCTTTAATTCTTTTTCCAATTAGTTCCTTATCCATACCGCACCCCAAGCTTATAGCATTATTAATATGCATATATTATATGAAATTAGCGCGGCAATTTTAACAAGCTATTTGCATGATTGCAGTACATATAGCTTTATTTTGTTGCAAAAATCTACCAATAAAAATAAAAAAGAGGAACGAGTGTATCGTTCCTCTTTTTTGAAAATCGGTTAAATTACTTAACCTCAACCTCTGCGCCTGCTGCCTTGAGCTGCTCAGCGATCTTCTCTGCCTCTTCCTTGGAAACTGCTTCCTTGATGGTCTTGGGAGCGGACTCAACGAGGTCCTTAGCATCCTTAAGACCAAGACCGGTGATCTCACGAGCAACCTTGATAACTGCGAGCTTGTTTGCGCCTGCACCCTTAAGTACAACGTCAAACTCGGTCTTCTCCTCAGCTGCGGGAGCTGCTGCGCCAGCTGCGGGAGCTGCTGCTGCAACGGGAGCTGCGGATACGCCGAATTCCTCCTCAAGTGCCTTTACGAGATCTGCGAGTTCAAGAATAGTAAGACCCTTTACAAGTTCAAGGATCTGAGCTGACTTTTCGTTCATTTTTAAATCCTCCAAATATTTTTCAAAATTGTTTTTTAAGTTAGTTAATTATGCTTCTGCAGGAGCATCCTCTGCGGGAGCTGCATCAGCGGGAGCTGCATCCTCTGCGGGAGCCTCTCCATCCTTGTCGATCTTTGCCTGAAGTACGTATGCAAAGCCGTAGAGAGAAGACATAAGGCTACCCATCATCTTAGCAACGAGAACTTCCTTAGAGGGAGTTGCTGCAAGAGACTCAACACCTGCGAGGTCGAGGATACCGCCGTCAACGAAGCCTGCCTTGATCTCAAAGCAGTTGATCTTGTCTGCGTACTCCTTCATAATCTTCGCGGGAGCGATGGGGTCGTCCTGGCTGATTGCGATTGCGGTCATGCCGGACAGGTACTGCTTCATGTCACCGTAGCCTGCGATTTCGCAAGCTCTGCCAGTAAGAGTGTTCTTCATTACTGTGTACTCAACGCCTGCCTTACGGAGTGCGGCGCGGAGTGCGGTGTCTTCTGCTACTGTAATGCCTTCGTACTTTACGAGAACGCCTGCTGCTGCGGTCTGCATCTTTGCTGCGAGATCTGCTACAACCTGCTTCTTCTGTTCAAGAACCTTATTGCTGGGCATTATTTTCACCTCCATATAAATTTCAAATAAAAAAGCCTTTTCCGAAGCGCAGTGCTACCGAGAAAAGACAAAATTCAAATCTATTAAGATAAAAATTGTCACCTCGGCAGGAAAGCTGTCGCTTTTACCGGAACCTGCTGTCTTAAGTTACCTTTGGTATTATACACGACAAAGCACCGTTTGTCAATACCTTTTTCAAAAAAAATTCTGTTTATTTTTATTCGTATCTGTTTTTGCTCTTCAGAACGCGAAGAATCGAGCGATAGGAGTCGAGTCTGGTCGGCTCAAGGGTGCCTTCGTGCGCGGCTCTGGCAACAGAGCACTCCGTTATTCCCTCTCCGAGGTGGGCACAATCGGCAAAGCGGCAGCCGTCGGCGTACCTCGCAACGTCGGGGAATGTAGATAGAAGTGCCTCCATTGGCATAAAGTCGAACCTGGCGAAGTCGAGAAGAGAGAAGCCGGGCGTATCTGCAAAAAAGCCCGTGTCGTGGGTGTCGGAGAGCGCAAAAATCTCAACGTGGCGGGTGGTGTGCCTGCCGCGCTCAATCTTGCGTGATATTTCGCTTGTGGCAAGGGAAAGTGTGGGAAAGAGGGCGTTGAGAAGAGTGCTCTTTCCAACTCCGGAGGCGCCTGCAAACGCGGCAGAGCGTCCCTCTCTTACGTGGCTGTCGATATAGGCGGAAAGCTCTCGCACGCCCTCGGTATCATAACTACCCGTTACAAAGGCGGGATATCCCGAGCGCTCATATATTCCCTTGAGGCGCTGCGCCTCCTCGGCGCCGAGGTCGTTCTTGGTTATGACGAGAGCTACCTTAATATTGTTGTATTCGGCAATCGATATCAGCTTATCCACCGTTTCAAGCACGGGGGCAGGCTTGGCAGATGCCATAACGATAAAGAGATAATCAAGATTTGCCATCGGGGGACGGATGAGAGAATTTTTGCGTGGGTGGATTTCTGATATGACGACACTGCCCTGCGTATCCGAGTCAATCCTTACGGTTACGTTATCACCGATAAGCACCTTATCCTCGTCACGGCGCAGAGCCCCCTTGGCACGGCAGGATATTCTCTCGCCGTCCCACAGTCTTATCTCATAGAGGCCACCGAGCCCCTTTACAACCTTACCTTCTTTATTCTCTATCATTTCCTTACCTTCTGGTATGTCTTAGCTGTCCGCAGGCTGCGTTTACGTCGGCACCGAGACGTCGGCGGACCGTGGCGGTGATGCCGAGCGACTCGAGCATCGCGGCAAAGTTATTTGCCGAGGTGGTGCTTCCCTCCTTGAAGCCGGTTTCGGCAACCTCGTTTACTCTTATGAGATTCACGTGTATCGGTGCCTTTACGGGGTCCAGGTACTTGTGCAGGAGGGCGGCAAGGGTGCGCGCGTCCTGCTCGGTATCGTTCTTTCCGCTTATGAGAGTATACTCGAACGATATGCGCCTGCCCGTGTGGGAATAGTAGTCCCGACAGGCGGTGAGCAGCTCGTCAATATTCCACTTCTTATTGACGGGCATTATCTCGCTTCGGCGCTCATCGGTAGCGGCATGCAGGGAGATTGAGAGGGTTATAGGCAGCTCACACTCTGCGAGGGCGCGAATCTTCGGCACAACACCGCAGGTGGAAAGAGATATGTGGCGGTAGCCAATATTGAGTCCGTCCTCTCGGTTAACGAGGCGGAGAAACTTCACCACGTTGTCATAATTGTCAAGAGGCTCACCTATGCCCATCATTACTATATTGGATACGCGCTCGCCCGTATCGCGCTGAGCGGTAATTATCTGTCCGAGAAGCTCGGAGGGATAGAGGTCGCGCACTCTGCCTCCTATCGTCGAGGCGCAGAAGCGGCATCCCATACGGCAGCCGACCTGGCTGGATATGCAGAGGGTGTTGCCGTGCTTATATCTCATAAATACACTCTCAATAAACTCACCGTCATGGAGCTCAAAGAGGTATTTTACCGTGCCGTCGAGCTTTGAAACGAGCTTTTCCTTCACCCTCGGGAGGGTGTCGAGAGTCGTCGCCTTGAGCTTCTCCCGCAGGGTCTTGGAGAGATTTGTCATCCCGTCAATGCCGACACCGAGCGGCAGCCACGCGGCAATCTGCTTTGCTCTGAAGGCACTCTCGCCTATCGATTTTACAAACTCAAGCAGCTCGCCGTAGTCGAGTGAATATAGGTCTGTCTTTTTCTGTTCTGTCATCTTTTTCTCTCCAAGAGGGCAATAAAGAAGCCGTCTGTGTCATGGATGTGAGGATAAAGGGTTATCATTCCGCACTCGGCACTCAACGTGCCAAGCTCAAACGGGACGAGGGCAAAATCGTGGTTATCGCGAAGAAATTCCCTAACAACCTCTTCGTTTTCCCGCTCGGCGAGGGTGCAGGTGGAGTAAACTATCCTGCCCCCAACCCTCAAGTATTGCGACGAGCTCTTCAGTATTTCAAGCTGAAGGGCTGGCAGCCCCTCCGTATCCTCGAGAGGCTTGTACCTCAAATCGGGCTTCTTTGCTATAACGCCAAGACCAGAGCAGGGTACGTCGCATATAACCGAGTCCGCTCTGCCGAGGAGCGTCCCGTCGGGCACGCGTGCATCGCGCACGCCTACGCTAACGGAAGAGAGTCCGAGCCTTGCGGCGCTGTCGCGGATAAGGGAGAGCTTGCTCTCATGGAGGTCAAAGGCATATACGCGCGCTTTGTTGCCCGAGAGGATTGCCGCAGTCATTGCCTTACCGCCCGGGGCGGAGCAGACGTCGACTATAAGCGCGCCCTCCCTCTGCGACTGAAGCGAGGCAGCGACAGCGGAGGCGGCATCCTGAACGAGAAAGAGTCCCTCGGAATATCCGTATATCTCACGCGGATTTACACTGCCGGATATAGCAACGGAAATTGGCGAAAACTCAACACGGGTAGCCACGACCCCCGTCTCGGCAAGCTTTTGTATAAAGTCCTCGACCGATATTTTAACAGTGTTTACGGTGAGGGTGGTTTTCGGTGTTTTGTTAAATGACTCAAAGAGTGCTACCGCGCTCTGCTCACCGAGCCCGTCAAGGAAGAGGCGCACTGTGGGCAGAGGTATCGAATAATATACCGAATAATATCTCGCCGCATTCTTCTCCTTCTTCGGGAAGGGGAGGTTATCCCTTGTGCGCACGAGGGCACGAAGCACAGCATTGACAAGCCCTGCCTCTCCCTTGTTTTTTGCAAGGGAGACGGTTGCGTTTACGGCAGCATGGTCGGGCATACCCGAGGAATCGAGAAGCTGACACATACCGAGTCGAAGGATGTTTTTCGTATGGGAGGTGAGCTTATCAAGGCTTCTGCCCGTAAGGGCTCCTATGATATAGTCGTAAGTAAGCTTATGCTCTACTGTGGTATATAAAAGATGTGTCAAAAGACCGCGCTCCTCTCGGGAGAGCGAGTCGGTAAGATGGGAGGAGAGCGACAGGTTTACGTACTTGCCGTTTTCCTCATAGTCAAGAAGCAGCTTCAGCGCTATTTCACGGACTGTCATAACCGCGCTTCCTCCTTTCGTCATATTTATCTTATTTCAGAACGTCGCCAACGGCAATCTTCCTGCCGCGAACAAAATCCCCTGCGCTCATTGCGCCCTTGCCCTCGGGCTTCAGCCTTGTAAGTCGAAGAATACCTCCTCCACAGGCAACGTCTATATATCCGTCTGCTGTGCCAGACACAGCGACAACCGTGCCAAACGGGGCACTCTCGCTCGCGTCAAAGGGAATGGCGTCAAGTATCTTTAGCTGCCTCTCGCCAAGGAAGCAGAATGCACCCGGGAAGGGGGTGACGCCTCTTATACGGCAGTTGCACTCAAATGCGGGGAGCGAAAAATCAACTCTGCAGTCCTCTTTTTCTATCTTTGCGGCATATGTGGCAAGAGCGTGGTCCTGCGGAGTGCGGGTTGCTCTGCCTGCCTCAATGTCGTATATCGCGGAACTGAGAAGCTCGGAGCCGACCTCCGCCGCTCTGTCGTGGATATCCCCGGCCGTATCGGTGGGAGAAATTTCAAATACTGCGCGGCTGATAATATCACCCGTGTCAAGCCCCTCGTCCATATACATTACGGTAACACCCGTTTCTGTGTTGCCATCCATTACCGAGCGCTGTATGGGGGCGGCGCCGCGATATGCGGGGAGGAGGGATACGTGAAGATTGAGGCAACCGTGCTTCGGGTAATCGAGCACGGATTTTGGCAATATCTTGCCGTATGCGACGACCGCAATCAGCTCGGGGTCATACTCAGAGAGAAGGGAGGCGAATGTCTCGTCCCTCAACGTTGACGGGGTGTATACGGGAATACCGTGCTCAAGGGCCAGTGCCTTTACGGGGGTGGGTGTGGTGGCATTTCCTCTGCCGCGCACCTTGTCCTCTCTCGTTACTACCGCCACGATATCGTGACCGCGGCGAAGAAGGGTGGCAAGGGTCTCTCTCGCAATATCGGGAGTGCCCATAAACATTATTCTCATAGCTTTGTCAGCCTCTCTTTATCTGCACGTCGGTATAGAGCTTGCCGTCGAGGTGATCGCACTCGTGGCATATTGCACGGGCAAGCAGGTCGGTGCCGCGGAGCTCATACTCCTCACCGTTTCTGTTAAGCGCTCTGACAACAACAACCTTCGGGCGCTTGGTGATGCCAAACTCGCCGGGATTTGAGAGGCAGCCCTCCTGCTCTCTCTGCTCGCCTGCAAAGGATATGATCCTGGGATTTATGAGCTCATAAACCGTGCCCTCGTCAACCTCTATAACGGCGATGCGGCGAAGAACACCGACCTGAGGCGCTGCAAGTCCGCAGCCCCCTGCCGCCCTCATAGTCTCTATCATATCGTCGAGAAGGGTGATTATTCTCGGGGTTATCTCACTGACCTCGCGCGAGGTCATACGAAGGGTGGGATCACCGAATTTAAGTATATTTCTCTTTGCCATTTTGGTTTTCTCCTTTCGAAAGAGGTTACACGGGTCATACCGTGAGGGGATTAAGGTCGACCGCCAGGCTCACGCCGCGACGCAGCGACGCCTCGCACAGAAGCTCGTGGAAAAGAGCGCGGCTCTGCCTGTTAAGACGGCACTTTACAACGAGGCGCATGCGGTATTTGTCGCTCACCTTATATACCTGCGCCTCAAAGGGTCCGTAGACAGTAAAGGGCAGGGATGAATATTTTTCTTTTATTTTGGAAACAAGGCTCTCGGATATCTCGCGTGCGGCAACAAGCACCTCCCTCTCGTCCTCTCCCGTTACGGTCATAGCTACCATATCCGAGAAGGGGGGGTAGGAGAGAGCGCGCCTGATGGCAATCTCGCCCTTGTAGAAGGTATCGTAGTCCTGCAAGCACGCGAGGCGGATGACCTCGTTCTTCGGGGAGTAGGTCTGTATAACGGCAACACCGT
This sequence comes from Clostridia bacterium, assembly GCA_017403155.1. Taxonomy (GTDB): domain Bacteria; phylum Bacillota; class Clostridia; order Oscillospirales; family CAG-272; genus UBA1740. Next base: position 95,349 of record JAFQOP010000020.1, read on the forward strand.
TATCCGATGCGCGCCCTGCCCTTCCTATTACCTGGGTGAGAAGAGAGAAGGTTCTCTCCGAGGCGCGGAAATCGGACAGATAAAGCGATGTGTCTGCAAGGAGGACACCGACGAGGGTGACGCGGGGAAAATCGTGGCCCTTGGCAACCATCTGGGTGCCGAGGAGAATGTCCGCTCTTCCCTGTCGGAAGTCGTCAATCATTTTATCATACGAGAGCTTGCCCGAGGTGGTGTCGGCATCCATACGCATGACCGACATATCGGGCAGATACTGACCGAGCTCGCCCTCCACCTTCTGTGTACCGAAGCCCTGGAAATCGAGTCTGTCGGACGAGCAGGAGGGGCACACCCTCGGTATCGGGGCAGTATATCCGCAAAGGTGGCAGAGTAGCTTACCTCCCGAGGGGGAGGCGTGGCGCGTCAGTGACACCGAGCAGCGCGGGCAGGTTATGACCTCGCCGCACTCCTTGCAGCTGACGTAGCTGTTGTAGCCGCGTCGGTTCAGAAAGAGAATCGCCTGCCTTCCGTTTTCCTCTACCTCGCGCAGCGAGTCAAGAAGTCGGTTGCTTACGGTAGTGGTATTGCCGTGCTGCAGAAGCTCCTCTCTCATATCGACGATAACAGCCTCGGGCAGTCTGAAGCCGCCGAAGCGCTCGCGCAGTGGAACGAGGGTATATTTTCCGCACTCCGCCTTATAAAAGCTCTCAAGAGAGGGGGTTGCCGATGCGAGAAGCATAAGTGCGTTGTGGTGCCCTGCGCGGTACGCGGCAACGTCGCGCGCGTGGTACTTCGGGTCGGACTCCGACTTGTAAGTATGCTCGTGCTCCTCGTCTATCACTATCAGACCGACGTCATGAAGTGGGGCGAAGGCAGCCGAGCGCGTACCTATGACGAGATCGACGTCTCCGCGCTCGATTCTGCGGTAGGCATCAAGACGCTCTCCCTGAGAGAGAGAGGAATGTATAACCGCAACTCGCTCACCGTATCTTTTGCAGAAAATGCCGACGGTCTGGGGTGTCAGGGCAATCTCGGGCACCATAAGAATAACTCCGTGCCCCTCACCGATGACCCTGTCCATCAGCTTCATTATTACCTTGGTTTTACCCGAGCCCGTCACACCGTACAGAAGTGCGGCACGGGGCGCGTCCTCGAGGTAAAGCTCCTCGATGCGCGTGTATGCCTCGGTCTGCGCCATAGAGAGGACGATTTCGCTCTCATCCCTCTCGCGCGCAAGGTGGGCATACGGATTTCGGATGCACTCCTCCTCGCTTATGCGTATCACGCCGCGCTCTCGCAGGGCAGTGATGTTGGCACTTGTGACCGAGGGGAGCGCACGGACGAGAGTATGGTCCGCGCTTCCGATATCCATAAGATATTCAACAATTCGGCGCTGTCCCTCGCTGCGCACGCCTGCCCTGCCCGATGCGGAAAGGAGGGCTGTCGCCTCCTCCCTCGATATAGCCAGAGTGCAGGTACGGGTATATTTTACGTTGAGGCTCTCGTTGAGTGCCCCGGGAGGAAGCACCGTCCTTACAGCCTCGCCAAGCGTGCAAAGGGTATGCTCCTTCAAAAACAAGCATAGCCCGAGCATCTCCTCGGAGAGGACGGGACGGTCCTTTAGGACCGAATGCACGGGCTTAATATTAACGCCCGCGGGCGCACTCTCCTTCAAACGGGTGACGAGCGCGAGGCGCGTTTTATCCGCCCGACCGAAGGGCACGCGCACTATCGCACCGCGTACGACGTCGGGAATTGCCTCATAGTCAAACGGGCGGTCGAGGTGATACGGCGTGTCAAAAACATATACTTCACAATACACACAGCATCCCTCCTTACTTATTTTTGTCTTGATTTGTTATTTCTTGTCGGAGGTACGAACGAGCTTGTATCTGCCGTCGATAATTCTGCCGACTGCGATTTTAACCGCCTTCTGATCCTTGTACTCGGGATCGATGAGAGAGGCGATGGACGCCTTCTCGCTCTGGGTGTCGATGAGCTTCTGCGCCTTTTCCTTCATCTCAACGTACTCGTCGGTAACGAGGCGGGCGCACTTTGCTACACCGACTACTACCTCGTAGCGGTTGAACTTGCCACCTGAAAGCTGGTCTACGGTAGGGTAAATCATTTCTTTTATCTCACTTTCTTTTGTTTCGTTTTTTATTCGTCTTCCTCGTCCTCTGTGTCATCCTGGAGGTCGTTTGCAAGACGGTTGGTTATTGTTTCCGCCTGGATAGCGGAGAGAATCACGTGGTCGGAGTCGGTTATTATAACCGCCCTCGTTCTTCTGCCGCAGGAGACGTCGATGACTCTGTCATCCTCCTTGGCATCCTGAACAAGTCTCTTTATCGGTGCGCTGTCGGGTCCCGCTATGGCAACGATTCTGTTGGCGGAAACCATATTGCCGAAGCCAATGTTGATGAATTTCATAACAGCCTCCCTACTCTATATTCTGGATTTGCTCGCGAATTTTCTCGAGCTCGCCCTTCATCTCTACGACGATTCTCGCTATGCGCGAATTGTTGCACTTGGAGCCGATGGTATTCGTCTCTCTGTTAAGCTCCTGCATAAGGAAGTCGAGTCTTCTGCCCGAGGGCTCGGGAGAGGACACAATCTCATAGAATGCCTCGAAGTGGGCGCGCAGTCTCACGAGCTCCTCGTCAATGGCAATCTTATCCGCCCAGACGGCACACTCGGTAAGGAGTCTGTTCTCGTCTATTGCAACCGAATGGTCTGCAAGTATCTGGCGCAGTCTTGCCTCGAGCTTATCGCGATAGCCGACGGTGTCCTCCTTCGATATCTGCTCAACCTCGACGGAGAGCTCCCTTATGTGCTCGAGCTTGGCAATTATATCAGCCTCGATGCGCGCGCCCTCTGCAGAGCGGGTGTCGCAGTAGACGGAAATCGCCTCGTCGAATACGGGAAGAAAGCGAGCCCATTCCTCCTCGAGGTCTGCCTCGGGGCGGTCAAGGGTGAATACGTCGCCATTCCTTGCTACGGTCATAACGCTTATATCATCCTTAAGGGAAAAGGTATCGCGCAGGGCGTAAAGTGCGTTGATATAGCTCTTGGCAAAATCGGTGTCGAGCGACACTGTCGCGTTTCCCGAGGTATGCTCCCTTACGCTCACGTAGACGTCGACCTTGGCACGGGATACGGCATTCTTCTGTATATATGCCTTTATCCGCTCCTCAAGGAAGGAATACGCTCGGGGGAGCTTTACCGAGCAATCGAAGTAGCGCGAGTTGACGCTTTTAAGCTCAACTACAACGTCTCTGTCCGCTGCCTCCTGCTTTGCTCTGCCGAAGGCGGTCATGCTCTTTATCATATCATTCGTCCTTTCCCGTCTTGCCCGATTTTTTCGAGCGCATTTTGCGGTTGAGAACTCTTATCTCCTCTGCAAATGCGTCAAGATCCTTGAACTCGCGATAGACGGATGCAAAGCGGATATATGAAACTATGTCAATGTCACGAAGTCTGTCCAGAACCATCTCGCCGATATCCGCCGACTTAATCTCGGTGATAAAGCTGTTCTGCAGCTCCTGCTCAATCGAGGCAGCTATCTCCTCGGCATTTACAAGGCGCTTCTGGCAGGCGCGCATAATTCCGATAACCAGCTTGCGCTTGTCGAAGAACTCGTTTCTGCCGTCTCGCTTTACAACGGTGATGGGAACGGTGTCAACGACCTCGTAGGTGGTGAATCTCCTGCCGCAGCTGACGCACTCACGTCTGCGCTTTATGCTGGCGCCCTCCTCTACGGGACGGGAGTCGAGTACCCTTGAATCCTGACAGTTACATACGGGACATTTCATACCTTTTGTCTTTTCCTTTTCGAAGTTATTCCTTCACGTGTGCGTGCGTACGCACACTAAATCCAATATATTATAACACATAATTTTTTAAAAGTAAAGGGGTACGCGAAAATATTTTGTGCGTGACTGTGCCGAATCAAAGAAGGGTCACCGAGCTTTTCGGTGACCCTTGTGCAGTTATGCAAACAGTTGTTTACTTGTAGCGCTTTTTGTTTTTCTTGTTACGGCTGCGCCAGCTCGGCTTACGCCTTTTATCGGTGTGAGGGGTGGAGCCCTCGTCGCGAAGTCTGTCGCGTATCAGAGTGCGGCTGTTGTCCTTGGTGCGTTCTGCCTCCTCAGCAAAAGCGCCAACGGGCTCTACCTCGGGGGGCGTGTCACCTTTTTTGAACAAATTCTTTGCCCAGAGCGCAAAATTATCAAGCGGCTTGCACTTGATTTTTGCAAGGTATTTAAAGCACATCGGCCAAAGAATTCCCGCGAAAATTACCATAAGAAGATAGCGGAGCATTCTTGCAACGTAGACGTTGCCGATGCAGATGAACTCAAGAGGAGCTCTCAAGCCCTCCTTTATGCCGAGGATAACTCCAAGACCCACTGCAATTTTTATAAGCTGCACATACCAGGTGGCATGCGTGTCAAATTTTACGAAGGTAGAGTCAACGAAATAGACTATCGCGAGTCCTATCGTGCAGCCTGCCATTGTATATGCCGCCTTCATGCCACTCTCGAGGTTTGTTGGATTGTGACCTGCCGAGGCACCGAAGATGGGGAAATAAAGTATATAAAGAAGACACAGAAGCATAGCACCCGCTACAACAAAGGGCATAAAGCGCTCAAAGCGCTCCTCGCTCTTGAATATCGGGTAGAACGCAGCTACGAGAGCTGCCGCGATTCCGAGGGATACGAGGACGTCGAGGGGAGTATGAACACCGAGATACATACGGGAGAATGCAACGAGAATAATTATCAACGCGCACAATACTCTTCCGAGCCACTTTCTTGCAAAAAGAGCAATCGAGCCGAAGGTGCCACCTATATTCTGCGTATGTCCCGAGGGGAAGGAGTAGCCCGATGCGCGCTCCACAGCACTCTCAACGGGCTTGAAGCTTGCGTCCTTTATCCAAGGGCGCGGAACACGGAAGAACAGCTTCAGAAGCTGGTTTACCATAGTGCCGACGAGTCCGACGGTGAGAACGTAATAGCCCTCTCTTTTGTTGATACACCAGAAGATGGCGATAGCAACAACCATAAATACTACCTCGTCACCGAGGTACGTTATAAGAGAAAAGAACCAATCGAGAAACGGGGTTCTTATACCCTCAAGAAGCTTTAAAAACTCCATATTAATCTCCATTCTGTCGCCTGAAGGCGACCGCACAAATGCTTAATAAATTTTCGGAACCGCTTTGGCGGATATTCGGAATAAGGCTTCGAATAGCGAAAATTTGCGCGTGAATTAACCAAAGGCTCAGCCATTACACTGTAATAATTCACGCTATTCTCCTTTCATCAGTACAAAAGGTCGACGGGCATCGCCATGATGGGCATTGTAGCTATCGATATAATCGTCGAAAAGGCTACAAGCTTGGATACGTATGCCGCATCGCAATCGTATTTTTCCGCAAACATTGTTGCGCTGGAGGCGGCGGGAGCCGACGCCATAATCATTATAATCTTAAAGAGCTCCGCATCGATGGGCAGACCGACGAGCTTCATAAGCGAAAGAGCACCGAAGACGAGCGCGGGGAGCGCCAGGTGACGCAGAACAAGAAATACGTAGAGATTGATGTCCGTGAAAAATCCGCGGAAATCTATCTCGGCTATGCGAAGTCCGAGCACGAGCATTGAAAGGGGTGCGACGAGCGCGGATACCATACTCACGCTCTCTCTTACCAGCTCGGGCACGTAGCCGTTGATGGGAAGAAGGAAGAATATAAGTCCGAGAGCGGCAGCAAGGGTAACGGGGTGAAGAAGCGCGCGCTTTACCGATGCCTGGCTCGTCATAACCGTGCCGTCGTTCAGCACGTTCCTGTCGGTGCAGATATGCACACCAAGCGTCCAGAGGAACATATTGAAGGTGATGTTGTATATAGAAGCATAGATGGTGAACTCTGCACCAAGCACAGCCTCGATAAGGGGGATACCCATAAATGCCGCATTCGAAAAGATAGTAGCGAAGCGGAGCATTCTGCGCCTGTCCTCATTCGCCTTGTTGAAGAAGAGGAGCGCAAGGAGGAATACAAGATGCGCAACAACCGACAAAAGAAGTGTCATAAGCGCCCTTTTCAGTATCTCGGCACTGTAATCAATCAGGTAAGCCTTGAATATAAGGCAGGGCTGAGCGATATACAGAACAAGATTTGAGATACCCTTGCCGAAGCCATCGGGACAGAGTCGGCATCTTTTGAGAATAACGCCGGGAATCATCATAATGAAGAGAATACCGACGTTATATACGATGTCAAGAGCTATTTCCATAAATTAATCCGTCAGCCAACGGCAGGCAGCTCCCTGCTCTATCGGCTACCGCCGCTTCCCACGGATGGAAAACGGCGGTTTCCTTTTCTTTTTAGTCAATAATCTTTCTTACTGCATCGGCAATCTTGTCGCACTTGCAGTTAGCAAAGAAGAGCTCGCGGAACCTTGCACCAGCGAATGCGCCACGAACGAGCTCGCGGTCAAGGTTCTCGAGTATGTAAAGCATATCGGTGTGAGTTACCTTCTTAACCTCGTCGAGAATCTTCTTGTTTCTCTGCTCGGGAACTGCTCTCTCACGGGGATAGCCAAGACCCCACTCGGATACGAAGAGCTTCTCAAATACGTACTGAAGGTTGAGCTCGCAGCCCCAGCCCCAGCCCTTTGCAAAGGGCATAGCAATTGCGTTGCCGTTGTTTACCTGAGTGAACTGATATGCATCGGTAGGATCTACTACGTGGCCGCAAAGAACTCCGGGGAAGGAGTTGCAGGCGAGCATAGCGCCCTCGCCCGTGCCGCATCCCGTTATAACAAGGTCACACGCGCCGGAGTTGAGAAGGGTTGCAGCAAGGATACCTATCTGAACGTAGGTGAGCTGCTCCTTATCCTCTGCGGAGTACATACCGTAGTTGTGAACCTCGTGTCCAAGGGGCTCAACTACCTTCTTAAGCGTGTCGCAGATAAGCGCGTTCTTAGCTGCCTGGCTGTTTTCATTGATAAGTGCTATTTTCATTTCAAAAATCGCTCCTTTATGGTTATTTTATTATATTTTATTTAGGTTTTGGATTACGGTGTGAGTCTATTGGGTCCGCGGAAGAGGAACTGAACCTCCTTGATGGACAGACCGAGGAAGAGCATCGTAAGTCTGTCGATACCGATGCCGAAGCCACCGTGGGGAGGACAGCCGTACTTGAAGAACTCAAGGTAGAACTTTACGTCCTCGTCGAGCCCCTTCTCCTTTGCCTGCGCCTTCAGGATGTCATATCTGTGCTCGCGCTGAGCACCCGTCGTTATCTCGACACCGCGCCAGATGAGGTCGTAGCCGCAGGGCACACCGCGCTCGTCGCGCATGTGATAGAACGCGCGCTCGGATGCCGCGTAGTCGGTGATGAAGAGGAACTCGTGACCGAACATATCCTTCGCAAGCTGCTTGCACATACGCTCAGCCTCGGTGGTGAGGTCGCCCTTGAGCTCGTCGGGAACAGTGTAGCCGTAGCGAGCCTCAAGCTCTGCATATACGTCAGCGAGCTTCATTCTCGGGAAAGGAAGGGAGGGCACTACAATTTCCTCACCATAGAGCTCGGCAACCTCTCTGCCGTGCTTGTCCTTAACCTTCTCGAGTGCGTATGCGAGAAGCTCCTCCTCCATCTTCATAACGTCCTCGAAGGAGTCGATGTAGGAGAACTCAAGGTCAAAGCCCGTAAACTCGGTCGCGTGCTTGTTGGTGTAGGACTTCTCTGCTCTGAATACAGGTCCTGTCTCAAAGATTCTCTCCAGCCCTGCCGCCATAGCCATCTGCTTATAGAACTGGGGAGACTGTGCAAGGTATGCGGTGGTATCGAAATACTTAACAGCGAACACGTCGGAGCCCGACTCGCTTGCAGCAGCGATGAGCTTGGGAGTGTGAATCTCGGTGAAGCCGCGCTCCACGAGGAACTCACGCATTGCGGCAGTGAGGGTAGTCTGCAGGGAGAGCATAACGCGGTTTACGTCGCGGCGCAGGTCGATCCAGCGGTAGTCCATCTTTACGTCTATCTCGGAGTCGTCCTTGATAGGCATAGCCTCGGCTATGGACTCTATTTTCATAGAGGTGGGATACATCTCCTTGCCACCGAGCTTTACGTACTCGCTCTCAACGACCTCGCCCTCGAAGGTAACAACGGAGTGGGGAGTGAGCTTGTCCAGCATTTCGCTAAATTCGGGGTGCTCCTCCTTCACAATAGTTACCTGGAGCTTGCCCGTGATATCCTTGACGACGATAAACGCCATCGTTTTCTTGTTACGGAAGTTTTCGACGAAGCCCGATACTCGGCATATGCCGGGGACAACGTCCTTTATATAGGTTCTTTCCATTTCGGTTTTCCCTTTCTGTTTAATTTACTCTTATAATTATAAACTAAAGCGCGCGCGTTGTCAAGTCGATTTGATGAGTCTTCTTTGGAGTATTGTCACGGGCGCGATATGCTTTTTCGTATTTTATCTGCTATTTTACCGTTTTAAGGAAGTCGGAGGCGTCCTTCACCCAGCCCGTTGCAAGAGGCTGAAGCCAGCTGCCGTTGCCAAAGTGGGTTACCTCATTGCCGAGGGCAACACCGTGCGGACCGTAGGGGTATATGCGGAGGGATACGGGCACACCTGCATCCATATACGCACGGCAAAGTGCAAGCGAGCCGCAAGCGGGCACGGCGTCATCCTCGGCTGTGTGCCAGATGAAGGCAGGAGGTGTCGACGCGGTTATATTCTCGTCAATTGAGAGCGCGTGACGGGTGTCAGCGGGTATTTCGTCAAAGGGGAGTCCCGTAAGGCTCGTAAAGCTGCCGCCGTGAGTGGGATAATCCGTGCCAACTACGGGGTAGCAATAGACCGTACCCGTGGGGCGTGTCGAGTTTTCGGGCAGTCCGAGGAGCTTTTCCGCTTCCTTGTGTTTCGTGGCAAGGGTGCCGACGAGATGTCCGCCCGCAGAGAAGCCGACTGTGAAAATTCTTTCGGGATTTATTCCATATTCGGCGGCGTGGGTGCGCAGATAATATACCGCGCTCGCTATGTCTATGAGCTGCGCAGGATAGCGGTGCGCAGGTGCAACTCTGTATTCCAGCACAAAGGCGGAGTAGCCCTCGGCAACGAAGGCGTCGGCAATCGGGCCGCCCTCTCTGTCGGAGCATACACAGCCGTAGCCACCCCCGGGCACGACAAGCATAGCGTCGTGGACGCCACTCTCCGCATTAAGATAGGGGGTGAGAGTTACGGAAAATTCCTCATTCAGGACTATAGTATTCTTTTCCATTTTCTTCTCCTTTAATTTATATCTGTTCGTTATTTTTTTGCTCTTGAGCCCTGTCTGTGCCCTTCTCCTTCGAGGGTGGCGTTGACGTGGGCTATTATCTTGTTTTTATCCTTATTCCACTCGGGTGCGACCAGCTCGCCCTCGGGGCAATCCCCCGTAAGTCGGTGGATTACAACACTCTCGGGCATAACCGAGAGCGCGTAGGCGGCACGAGAGGCATATTCGTCGAGAGTGGGGGGCGTGTAAAGATTTTGACGGTACATTTCGGCAAGTGCAGTGTCTCGCATTACGTATATCGAGTGCAGCTTCACACCGAAGGGAGAAAGGGCGGCAACGTATTCGGCACTCGCGCGCGACTCCTCGTCTCCCTCTCCGGGAAGTCCTATTATAAGGTGAATTACCGTCTTCAGTGAGTATTTTTTCAGCAGCCCCCACGCGCGCTCAAAGGTGTCGAGATGGTAGCCGCGATTGATTCTGTCAGCGGTGAGATCGGAGCTTGTTTGCAGCCCCAGCTCAACCCACACCTCGCGAGTTTTGCTGTACTCTGCGAGAAGCGCGCAGACCTCCTCGTCTATGCAGTCGGGACGGGTGCCAACCGAGAGTATCCTGATTCTCGGGTCGATAAGTGCGGCATCATAGCGCTCGCGGAGGACTTGGATAGGTGCATAGGTGTTGGTGAAATTCTGAAAATATGCAATAAACAATGTATCGGCGGTAGCGGCAGAAAGAGCCGCCCTGACCTGCTCGCCTATTGAGAGTGTCGGGTCGATATGCTCGCCTGCTCCGCGCTCTCCGCAGTATATGCAGCCAACCGTGCCGCATTTTCCGTCTCGGTTTGGGCAGCAAAAGCCTCCGTCTATGCATATCTTCTTCATTCTCTTGCCGTATTTCGCGCGCAGATATCCCGACAAATTGTTGTATAGCATAGTCGCCCCTCCCCTTTTTCTTTTTCTCTATTTTATCACAAAGATTATACCAAAATCAAGCACTCCGAGTATAATTGTCCACCCTTATGGGGAATTTAAGAGCAGTACGGCAAAAGACGCCGACTGCAAAAGGAGAAACGTTATGAAGGAAAGCAAAAAGCTATCGGTACCTAATTCGGAAAAGAAGGATGCAAAGGGCAGAAACTCGGGCGGCTCTGCCGCAGTTCCCGGCATAAACACCCCCGGTGTCGAGCTCCCCGCATTCAATCCCCCCGTGCCCAACCGCGCGTGGACGGCTATGAGAATGGGCAAGGATATATCCGAGCTCTCTCCCGAGGAGAAGCGCGAGCTGTATATGGGTCACGACGACATTCTCTGAAGGGGTAGCTTGATTTAGGCATAAACGAATAAAAATATATGGAGGTACTCCAAAAAAGAAGTGCCTCCATATATTTTTTACTTTTTTATTTCCTCGAGGAACTCGCCAATGCGTCGCAGAGCCTCCTTGATGTGTGCCAGGGAGTAGCAATAGGATGCACGGACAAAGCCCTCGCCTGACTCACCGAAGGCGGTGCCCGGTACAAGCGCAACGCGCTTGGAGTAGAGGAGCTTCTCGCAGAATTCCTCGCTCGTCATGCCCGTGGAGGCAATTGAGGGGAAGGCATAGAATGCGCCCTTTGGCTCTCGGCACTCAAGTCCGAGGGAGCGAAAGCCGTCGACGATTATGCGGCGACGGGCATCATACTCGGAGAGCATCTCGGCAACCTCACCCTCGCAGTCACGCAGGGCGGTTACAGCCGCATACTGGGAGGTGGTGGGCGCGCACATTATGGCATACTGATGCAGCTTTGTCATCTGGGCAATTATGGGGGCGGGTGCGAGAGCATAGCCGAGGCGCCAGCCCGTCATAGAAAAGGCTTTGGAAAAGCCGTTAATTACAACCGTACGCTCGCGGAGCGAATCTATGGAGGCAGGCGAAGTGTGCCCTACCCCACCGAAGGTGAGCTCGGAGTATATCTCGTCGGAGATGACGAGAATATCGGTGCCCAGAAGCACCTCGGAGAGGGCAATAAGGTCCTCGCGCTCCATTATTGCGCCCGTGGGGTTCGAGGGATACGGGAGGATGACCGCCTTGGTGCGTGGGGTGATGGCCGCACGAAGCTCGGAGGCGGTGAGCTTGAAGTCGTTTTCTGCCCTTGTGTTTATCACGACGGGCACGCCTCCCGCAAGGCGCACTATCGGCTGATAGCAAACGTAGGAGGGCTCTGGAATGATAACCTCATCTCCTGCGTTTACCATTGCTCTGACTGCCATGTCGATTGCCTCGGAGCCACCGACGGTGACAAGCACCTCAGAGGTCGGGTCATACTTTATGTTATACTTTCTGTCCGAATAATTTACTATCTCGCGGCACAGCTCGTCAAGCCCCTTGTTTGAGGTGTAGCGAGTGCTGCCTCGCTCAAGGGTGCGAATAGCCGTCTTCCTTATCTTGTACGGTGTGCGGAAATCGGGCTCGCCCACACCGAGGGATATGACTCCCTCCATCGTGTTTGCGATATCGAAGAAGCGGCGAATGCCCGAGGGCTTCATCGAGAGTGCGGTATCGGACAAGACCTTGTTGTAGTCTATCATAGCGATACCTTTGCCCTCCCGTCGTCCTCCTCACCGTAGAGGGGAGTAAAAAACTCCTTATAGCGGCGCATTATAAACTGAGTTGCAGTGCCCGTGACAGCCTCCATAACCGCCAGCTGCTCTGCGACAAAGGTGGCAACCTCGCGGAAGCTCTTGCCCTTCACTACCACTATAATATCGCACGCGCCCGACATAAGATAAACGCTCTCAACCTCGGAAAACTGCGAGATATGCTTTGCCACGTCCTCAAAGCCGTAATCTGCCTCGGGGGTCACCTTGAGCTCGATTATTGCGCTTACCGTGTCCTCCTCGAGCTTTTCGTAATCGAGGACGGTGCGGTATCCTTTTATAATACCCTCGCTCTCCATCTCGCCAACGAGGGCGGCTATCTCGCACTCATCTGCGCCAAGGGCGGCGGCGAGCTCCTTATTGTTCAGTCTTGCATTCTCTGTGAGAAGTGCCAGAATTCTTTTCTTCATTGTTTTTCTCCTTTTTATAAAAATGAAAAAGCCCGTTACATACCTATATGTATGCAACGGACGAAATACCGTGTTACCACCGTGCTTCGGCACACCCTCACGGGCGCACCCTTATCGGGTCGTGTGACCTCGGAGCTGTAACGGGCTGACCCGCAGGGCATTACCCCCGACTGGCGGAGAGCTTCACAGAAGTGGGTGACGGAGCCTCTCACCAACCGCTCCTCTCTTTAGTCTACCCGACCCATCTGCTACTTATTCCGCATAAGCGCTTTTTGTTATATGCCGTATTATACACTAAACAGTGCGATTTGTCAATACGTAAGGAAAATTAAACGGGAGGCGAACCGCCTCCCGAAATTATGCACGGAGCACCTGTGCTGTATCCGTAGGTGTAGGTTGTCGGGGTTGTCCCCACCCGTGTGAAATTTCACACGGGTGGGGGAGTAATCCCAACTCAAAAACTTGCTATTTCTTGTTATCTATATGTTCTATCAGTTGTTCAATGAATTTATCCCTTCTCTTCGTGCTAATAAGGTTAACTACTTTATCGTCAACAGATAAAATTTTCCAAGCAGAATTTGCGTTTTCCACAGAGTTAAACCCCTCTTTAACCTTATGAATGCTGACTATATCCTTGTAAAAGATTCTAGTTTTCTTGAATATTTTTCTTGATATAATTTTGTCATCACAGAAAACAATCAACTCGAAAGATATAACAAGGATATATATTCCCAAAGAAAGAAAGACGCCGAATACAATCGACACTATAATGGCGCTTGTAAAACTTTTAGAATATGTTACGCCTAAAACCAACATAGCTACAAGATAAGCATTTGCCACAAGGAATAGAAGGAATATGCGAATTTCATTAATTATTCTTTTTTTCACTTATCGCCACAAACCCTTTCTCATAAGATCCAACGGATATCTAAGTGGTAAAGAAAATTCTTGTCCCAGCAATATTTTTCCAATCCATTCTTTGCTAAACACAGGTCCTTTTGTTCCTACATTTCCAATAGAGCCGACCAATCCACCAACACCGAAATTATATGCCCCTTCGACGGCAACAACACCTGCGTGACCCAAAACATTACCAAGAGTTATTTCATCAGAACGACCATTTATAACTTCTTGCAATACATATCCACTGCCGCCTGCAATTGCAGAAAATCCCACAGATGCACCAAACGCACCAAGTGTTGCTCCCGAGCTAAATGTAGCTGCACCAGATAAAACTGGTCCCAAATAAGTTACACCCAGCACCAATGAGGAGCCTAAAGCGCCCCCTACAATTGAACTGTTTACAACGCTTCCCCAATCAATATCTTCAAAATTTCCGCCATTATGGTATAGCTGTGTTCCAAAATTCACTCCACCACCAATTACTGCTCCTATAATAGCACCTATTATCAAGGTCGAAATAATTGAATGCCCCGTAGGGTCTACGTACATTATGGGGTTGTTGCTACAGTATGCATATAAGTTATAGCTGGAGAGGTCTCCGTTTGCGCCGAGGTAGGATAGGTCATCGGGAGAGATAAATCTGCCTGTGTTGGGGTCGTAATAGCGAGAGATAAGGTAGTAAAGACCGAGGTCGCGGTCGAAATAGTAGCCGCGGTAAAGGATACTATTGTTTACCACTGCGTCTATGGTGTTGCCGCCGTTCTTATAACTG
>JAFQOP010000021.1 GCA_017403155.1 Clostridia bacterium
ATCTCGGTAGCCTTTTCCCAAATGGTCGGTGTGTCGGATGCGGCAAATGCGGGTAACGCAAAGCAACCGAGCATCACGGCACACAAGAATCCCATATAGAGAAGCTTGCCGTAATTAAACTTACCTTCTTTCTTTTTTTCTGTTTTGATTGGTTTCTTCAAATAAATACCTCCTTTGCTTGATTTGTTTCAACCTTTTGTGGGCGCTGTGGTGGTGATCGGCAATAAGAAAAGCACCATCGTAAAAATGGTGCTTTGATTGCCTCCAGGCGTGTTTGGATATAGTTTTGAGCATATTTATTATACCATATTCCCTTTTGCGGCGCAAGTGCCTAATTGTGCCAATTTCGTGCAATTCTCTGCTTTTTATGTGCCATTTTCATCTTTCGGGAAAAACTTATCCAAAATTTCTAAACTGTCCCGTGACGTATAGCCCCACAGGATAGACGAAAACGCATCTATCGCCTCCTTTCTTTTTCTGTAATAGGTGCGAAAGCTGATCTCACGGATATGAGGTTCAAGCTGTTCGATAATAACCTCGACGCTGCGATATTGTTGCGGAGAGAGAAAACTGTAAAAGAGAATCCAGTAATACTCTTCCCCATTTTTATGCTTCTCACGGAGTAGATTGACCGAATGCTCTACGAGCTTCAGCATCTTGTGACTTCGTTCAATGCTTTTTGCTTGCTCGGCTATGTCCGTATTCTCAAAGTCCAGACCTGCGATATATATCGATTCCAAGAAATCCTCAATACTGCTCCCGAACTCTATTTGAAATTGCCTTCTTACTCGTTGGACCGAAAGCTCCAAGCTCCATACGACGTCTCGGTATTTGCGAAGAAGCGTCCAGGTGTCATGGTATAACGGATTCTCGGATACATCAGTTTCTCTCTTTTTACTCAAATAATTACCTCCTTATCTTTTTTTCACCGGACGGAAACACAGCTCAAATACGGCTGTTCTTACTTCGTTACTACCACAAAGTAGAGTCAGCACATAGCGTGTAGGTCTTTCATCGGTATCGGATATTCGCGTTAAGCGGTATGAGAATTTGCGGCAGCCGAAGCAAGGAAAGCCTTGAGAGGAAAGAAGCGTGGAAACCTTTTTCATGATGATTTCTCTCAGTTGCGGTATCTTGCTAAATCCGCCTTGCAGTTCTTCCTCATCCAATTCCAATTTTACGCTTACCTTCATCGGAATTTCTTCCTTATCTAATAACACGTCGGATACGCGGAACATTGACGTGAGATCCTTGCCCAAGTAAACGACCAAGCCATTTTCTCCTATCGTTTCCTTGTAGTAAATGTAGCCGTTGTTCTTGAGCTTTTGCAAATGTTTTTCAGCGGTGGAGGCTGATACGTTCCAACGCTTGGCAAGCTGACCGCAATCAAGCGTCGGCTTTCCCGATTCATTTCGCATATACACGACCGGATCGACCACAGAGTTTTGAACTCGGTTATCGTCATATACGGTATTGAACCAAAGGTCAAGCAGCGCATCCATTTCGGACAAATGCCGTCTGCCGATCAGATTGGATATGACTGAGGTTGGGAGATAGAAGTATCCTTTATCCTCATAGCAAGGCGCGAACTCGTCTAAAGCTCGGTTGTGTTTCTCCCAATCCTTAATTCGGTACTTCACGCAATTCCCATCATCGAGAATATTGAATTCGATGAAATGGCGTCTTTGGAGATCCGATAGAATGGACAGCGCCTGCCACTTGCCTTTAACACGAAGAAGAACAAAGAGCTCGTCCATCGTACAGAGAAGCTCTCCCGGAGACACGGTGTAGTTCACACCCGAAATTTTTCTGCTCGTCGTTTCAAACCTTACAAAGCTTGAAAGTACCGTATAATGATAAAGTCCGCATCCCCCACTTGTCTTGATATCGGGATCGCACATCAGCATTTCTACGAATTTCTTTTGTACCCTACATCTTGGATACTCCACGATTTGTTTGATTTCTAATTGGTATTCTGTCAATAAATCCTCCTTTATACTATAATAATAGATTTCCGCACCTTGATACCGAGCCATTTCCTTCGCCCTTTTCTTGACCGAGTATTGCAGGTATGTGGTGTCCACAGATTCTCCTACGGGCGAGCTCATATCTTCGCACACTATCCGTAGATCCTGTATAACTCTCGGCACAAGGCTATTCAGTTTTGAGAGAGAGCAGTTTTTTTCCTCTCTGCCCATAAACAGAACAGGTGGCTGCGGTTTTCTGCAAAGAAAATTAAAGTTTTTCATAAATTTTTTCGAAAAAGTAAAAAAGCACGGTAAATCAATGATTTTTCATCATCAATTCACCGTGCTTAATGCTTTTATTATCTTCTTTTTGCGTAATATTCCTCTAATGCTTGGAATATTACGGTTTCAATTTGCGATTGCGGTGTGCCACGAGTAAAGTATTTTTCAAATCTTGAGGCAGGAATCTTTATTTTCTCTACCTGATTCGGCTTTTGCTGAGACATAATCGAAAAAATCTTATCCGCAGTAAGTTTTCCCTGTTGGCTGAGTTTCTTCATTTCGATTGCCTGAGCGAGAGACGGCGTGGCATCCTCACTTTCTATTGTATAAATAAGATCCTTTTGCTGCTCAACCGTAAGGTACGAAAGCTCAACAGCAGGTCTTAACGCAATTCTGCTATCATCAACCATATCCAAAAGTTCTTTAATAAGATAGGTAAGGCGAACATAACGCCTGACTTGCTCCTTGCTATCCCCATTTTCAAGACCTACAGCTTCGTCGGTTCGCAACTTCGCCACCAATGGTGGCGAAGTTAAATCGGTGCGTTTACCCTGACGCTTTCGTGCCTCCATTTTCATTTTATATGCGTAAGCTCGTTCAGATGGCAGTATCCGTTCTCTATGCAGATTGGAATCCACCATAGCGATTACGGCTTCATCCCTTGTCATTTCTCTAAGAATAACGGGAAGTTCAGTAAGTCCTAATACCTTGGCTGCGTATTTGCGTCTATGCCCGGCAATGATCTCGTATCTACCATCTTCCTTTTTACGAGCAATCAAAGGGGTTAATATACCGAATTCCCTTATACTCTCAATCAATGCCTCCATTTCCGCATCCATTTTGACATTAAACGGATGCTTTGGGAAATCGTCAAAGAATTGGATCGGTATTACTCTGACTTTTTCTCGCTTCGCGTCATTACCGGATTCATTTGTAGTAATCTTTTTGGTATCCATCTTTCTCTCCTTTTAATAAAAAATACGCTAAATTTCACCGTAAAGATGGGCTTTTAGCGTACAGATTATTTATGGAAAAAGAAGATAAACACCCACAAAATCGCATTATTAAACGAAAAAAGCCTTGAAAACAAGGTTTTCAAGGCTAATTTGTGGCTCCCCGAACAGGGCTCGAACCTGTGACATCATGATTAACAGTCATGCGCTCTACCGACTGAGCTATCGAGGAATATGACGGATCTATCAATCCGTGTTTTTATCCAACCATCGCCTTGCCACTAAAACACAAAACTCTTAATCTGTGTCGCTATCTTCATCACGCGACATCATGATTAACAGTCATGCGCTCTACCGACTGAGCTAAGGAGGAATGTCGGTTGTTTTTCACAAGCGATATTATAACACATACTTTTTTGAAAGTCAACTACTTTTAGGAAAAATTTTTCTTTTTTTATTTTGCGCAAAATTCAGAACAATATACAACAAAAAAAGAGGCGCGGTGCGCCTCTTTTTTCGTATTGATTACTGCTTTACGTACTCAACGCCGTCCATCTTGAAGCCGTTCTCGGTCTCCTCGAAGGATGCTACCTGGGGCTCAGCAAAGCCTTCCTCAATGCCGGATATGATGATATCTTTAACAGTCTGAGGAATGTCAGCTCCACCGATCTCGCAGCTCTCGTAGGTAGTGGTGATCTTATCGCCATCGATTACGTAGGTTACGGTAACGGAAGCAACGATCTCATATCCCATCATCTCCTGTTCGAGCTTGAGAATCATCTTGTCGCCCTTAACCTCGATGGATGCGCCCTCAACCTCCTCGTCGCCAGCTACAAGGTAGGTGCCGTTGCTGATGCCGCTGCAGGATGCAAGCATAAATACCATACCTACAACAAGCATAAGTGCAAGTGCCATAGAAATAATCTTCTTCATTGTTTTAATCCTTTCGAAAATTTATTTTCAAAGTTTTACTTTGATAATTCCATTCTATTTCACTACCTTCACTCCTTGTCAAGTACGTAGGGGCACAAAAGTTCTCGGAATGTCCAAAAATTGTTAATAATTAAATAAGCATACGTTCGATTTTTGTTCATAATGTTCGGTATATTACGGACATTTTTTTCATACAATAACTGTTAGGAAAAAGAGGGGCGAAATTATGTGTACAAGTGTCTGCAAAACTATCAACGGCATATTTCTCTTTGGAAGGAATTTAGACCTTGATTACGACTTCGGGGAGGGGGTGGTTGTCCTGCCCGTGGGGTATGCTCTCCCCCTGCGACACACGGAGGCACTCGGAGAGCGGCTTGGTTGCGCAGGGGTTGGGTGCATTGCAGACGGATATCCGCTCCTTGCCGAGGGGATGAACGAGGCGGGGCTGTGCGCCGCGGCACTCGACTTTCCCTGTATGGGGAGATATGCCGACGGGTGTGGAGATGGGCTCATTAATCTCGCACCGTTTGAGGTATTACCCTACATTCTCGGCTACTGCCGCTCGCTGGACGAGGCAAGAGAGGTGCTCTCTCGGTGCAGAATTGTGGACACACCGCTCTCCGACAAAATAAAGAACACAAAAATGCACTATCACATAGCTGACAGGACGGGAGCTGTGGCGGTGGAGATAGAGGGGGAGCAGGTGAAAATCTACGACAATCCCTTCGGCACTCTTACAAACGCGCCTGACTTCTCCTTTCACAGAGATAATATGCGGCTGTACTCCGCCCTTGAGGACCGTGCGCCGCACGACAAAGGGGCGCTGTTTACCAACGGGGTAGGTGCACTCGGCATGCCCGGGGACTACACCTCTCCCTCCAGATTTGTCAGGTCGGCATGGCTCTGTGCAAGGCTCAAGGCAGAGGTAGGGTGCGAGGAGGCGGCACTCGGGTCAGTGATGGGCGCTGTGGCGGTGCCGAGGGGGTCGGTAACAAATGCGTCGGGGAAATCGCACTACACGCGCTACACCTCCCTTCTCTCTCCCGAGGAGCATAGCTACACGGTGTTCAGATGCGGCACCCTCACGCCAAGCAGGTACAAAATAGAAAAAGAGCTCCTCTCGGGAAGCTCTCCTTCTATTCTTCGGTTTTAGTCTTTTTGCGGAGCAGGGTATGCTTTATCCTGCTCAAAACGCACTTGATTTTGTAGCAAATAAATCGCACGGGGTAGAGGTAATGCCATATTCTCGAATACAGCTTGTATGAGACGGAATCGGTTGTTCCGCGCTTGCCGCGTCTGTTGTATTCGGTGAGAATACCGATAATTCTGTCCGCCCTTACGTACTCGCGGCGGTAGGTATTATCTCCCCTTATGATATATACACCGTCCCTTACGGCTATGATACGGTGCATCGTGTATTTATTGGAGGCACCCGTATATACCACAACGTCATACTTACGAAGGGGGCGGCTCGGGCGGCTTATGATTACCATATCGCGCCCTGTCCTGAAAAGGGGACGCATGCTCGGTCCTCGCGTGACGGAGGCATAGGTGCCGTGGCGCTCGAGCTCCTGCTCTATCACGTCGGAGGTGGCTGTCTTTATTTCCTCACTCATATCACTCGAGTATGCCGTTGTCTCTGAGCTTCTTCTCAAAGGAGAGGATATCGGACAGAGCCTGCTCGCGCTCGACGCCCTCAAATTCGGACATAACCGACTCAAGAAGCTCGTCCTGTGTCATATCGCGCTCTGCAAGCAGACGCCAGAAATACGCGCCGGTGCCGTTCATTCTTACAAGCCCGGAAAAGTCCTTTGCCCTCTTTCCTACCGCTACGGCAAGATACTCGCCGCCGACCTCCTCAAGGACGAAGCCTGATTTTATCTTCATATTGTCCTCCATTCTGTCGCCTGCAGGGCGACCGCACAGATATTTTGTACTGATATTCTACCATAGTCTTTTTTATTTTTCAAGTATTTATATTAAAATCCGTATTTTGGCGAAAAGAGGCTGCTCTCTATTCTCATAAGGCGGTTATATTTTGCCACCCTCTCCGAGCGCGAGGGTGCTCCCGTCTTGATATAATGAGTGGCGAAGCCGACGGCGAGGTCGGCAATAACCGTATCCTCCGTCTCACCGCTGCGGTGGGACATTATGCTCTTATACCCGAAGTGGGATGCGGTGCGTATCGCGGCATATGCCTCGGTCACGGTGCCTATCTGATTCGGCTTTACAAGAACGGCGCTCGCAATGCCGCGAAGGGCTCCCTCCGCTACCCTGTCCGCATCGGTAACGAAGAGGTCGTCACCAACGAGGAGGCACCCCGTGTCACCGAGCTTTCTGCCGAGAGTGACCCAGCCGTCCAGGTCTACGTCTGCCGCACCGTCCTCCACCGAGATTATCGGGTAGTCTCGCACAAGGGAGAGAATATAGTCGCAAAGCTGCTCGGAGTTCATCCTCTCTCCTCTTTTGGGCAGGGTATATACACCGTCCGAATACCACTCGGAGGCGGCGACGTCAAGCCCGAGGGCAATATCTGTGCCAGCTCGGTAGCCTGCCTTCTCTATTGCCTCGCAAATTATCGAAAGAGCCTTTGCCTCCGAGGCAAGGGTTGGAGCAAAGCCGCCCTCGTCTCCGACACCCGTAGAGTAGCCGTGCTTTATGAGGAGGGATCGAAGTGTGTGATAGACCTCGGCGCCCATCCGCACAGCCTCGGCAAGGCTATCGGCACCGCAGGGGATTATCATAAACTCCTGGATATCGATATTGTTCGTTGCGTGGGCGCCGCCGTTCAGAATATTCATCATCGGGATTGGCATTCTGTCCGCATATGCGCCGCCGACGAGGGCATAGAGCGGCACGCCAACAGAGCCCGACGCAGCACGAGCTGCTGCGAAGGAAACGGAAAGAATTGAATTAGCTCCGAGATTCGACTTGTTGCGAGTGCCGTCAAGTGCTATCATAGTACGGTCAATGCCCGTAAGGTCGGTTATTTCGTGACCTATGAGGGTGGGGGCAATTATGCTGTTGACCGCATTTACGGCGGCGAGAGTCCCCTTGCCTCCATAGCGCCTCGGGTCGCCATCGCGCAATTCAAGTGCCTCGTGCTGTCCTTTTGATGCCCCTGCAGGGACGGAGGCGGAATAGGCTCTGCCATCCTCGAGGGTTATCTCACACTCAACGGTGGGAGTCGCGCGCGAATCGAGTATTTCTCTTGCCCTTATTGCTTTTATCTTCATAGTAAATCCTCCTTTGTAATACCGATATTATTGACGGATATTAACAAACAATTCAAGATGTGCATAGATTGAAATAAAAAAGATTGGAGATGCTTATGCATATACACACCGTCAGCGCGGGTGAAAGCCTACATGATATTGCAAAAAAATACGGCATACCTGCGACGAAAATAATTGAAAACAACACGCTTGACTGCCCCGACAGACTCTCAGTCGGACAAAAGCTGCTCATTCTCACACCGACGCGTACATACCGCGTGAGAGGTGGAGACACGATTGACAGCATTGCAGAGCGATTTTCCGTGGGAAGGGGAGCTCTGATACGCGCCAATCCCGCGCTGAGCGCAAAGAGAGCGCCCCGACCCGAGCAGGTTGTGGCGATAAAATACGACACGCCCCCACACGGGAGCGCGCTTTTTAACGGATATTACTACAAGGGCTGCCCCGAGGAGAGGCTGAAGCTGGCGCTCGCGCACTCTAGCTTTGTCACCATTTCCTCTCACCGTCTTAAGTGGGGGGTGCTCGAGGAGGTATTCGACACCAAGGAGGTTTTGCTACGGGTGAGGGATGCAGGAAGAGCTCCTCTTTTGCGCATATACTCTCCGGATGCATACGAGGTAATGTCGGGATGCCGCGAGAGGATCATCGAGGGCATAGTACAAAGGGCAAAGGGTGACGGTTACCGAGGGGTGACGCTTGCTATGAGCATGGCGGAGCAAAGCCCGGACTTTGGCGAGATGGTGCTCGAGCTGCGACGCGCGCTTATGGCAGAGGACCTTCTGACGGTGATAGAGACCGATGGGACAAATCCAAGGCTGTGCGACCTCGGCGACCTCATTGTTCAAAGATACGAAAAATGCCACCTCAACGAAATTCCGAGCTTCGAGGAGGGAGAGAGGCGGCACTACCACACCTATGCGACCGAGTGCGACAGCACAAAGACGTTTATTGACCTTTCTCCATTTGCATATTCGGGCAGTGATGCCATGACACACGCCGAGGCAAACGCCCTCGCCTACCGTCAGGGGCAGGAGATTGTATACGACGGAGAAAGGATGATATGCTCCTTTGAATACGGCAGGCGCGGACGTAGACAATGCGTGAAATATGAGGCACTCGAAAACATAAAAGCCAAGCTCGCGCTTGTGTCCGAGCTTGGCTTTGCGGGTATTAGCTTTGATATTATGAGGGTACCGACGGAGCATCTGCTCCTGGCAAGTGCAACCTTTGCGCGCGCAGGCTACGCAGAGATATAGTCACGCACCTTGAGGGTGACACCGAGCTCGGCGGCAATGCGCTCGCACTCGGCAAGCTCCTGCTCGGTAAGATATTGTCTGACAACGGAAAGGGTTGTTTTCTGCACATAATTCTTTACATTCCTTGTGAAGTCAAGAAGTGCAGAAAACGCCTTTTCTTTATACACGGGGTGGCACATATCAACGTATCGCTCTGCGTTTGGTGTGTTCAAGCTTATTGACATTACGTCGACGAGTCCTGCAAAGAGATGCTCGGTGGGTGCGCCGTTTATAAGGTTGGAGTGGCCGTTGGTATTCAGCCTTATTTTTATATTTTTGTCCCTCTCCTTTACAGCTCGGGCAACCTCGAGAAGCACGTCGAGCCGACAGGTGGGCTCACCGTAGCCACAGAAGACTATTTCCGAATACCTTGACAGATCACGGGAGAATACGCTCTCTATTACCTGCTCGGCGGTGGGCTCCCTCTCGAGCCAGAGGGTGTCGGAGCCGTAGGCACCGTCATCGTTGTTTCTTATACAGAACTCACACCTGTTGGTGCATCTGTTAGTGAGATTGATATACAATCCCGTATCAACCTCATACGTTACAGTCATGCCCTTTTTCATTTTATACCGAAGAGCCTCCTTGCGTTTTCTGCCGTCAGGGCGGCGCACTCCTCCGCGTCGATACCGAATATCTCAGCGAGGACGGCGTTGGTGTATGAGAGATTGCCAGAATGGTTCAGCGTGCCGCGCTTGGGGTGCGGAGCGAGATAGGGGCAATCGGTTTCTATCAGTGCGAGCTCACGCGGAAGAATGGCGGCGACCTCCTTCGGCCGTCTTGCATTCTTGAAGGTGAGTGTACCCGAGAAGGATATCATATACCCGAGCTTTATTACCTCCCTTGCCATCTCGGCAGAGCCCGAGAAGCTATGGAGCACTCCACGCACTCCCTTATGTGCGCGCAGGACGCTCATAATATCCTCATGCGAGTCGCGGTCGTGGATAACGACGGGCAGGTCAAGCTCGCGCGCAAGGGTGAGCTGGGCATCAAGGTAGCGGTGCTGGAGAGCCTTGTCCGTGTCGGGATAGTGATAATCGAGTCCGATCTCACCGAGAGCCAGGCACTTGCTACCCGCGTCTCTTATCAGCCCCTCGACGTCGGCAAGCTCCTCGTCGAGTGTGCGCCCGACGTGCTGCGCGTCCGAGGGGTGGACACCTATGGCGGTATACATATTTTCGTGCTTTTTTGCCTGCTCTATGGCAAGACGGGAGGTCTCGGCACAGGTGCCGACGTTAATGATATGGGATACGGAGGATGAAAGAAGAACGTCGATAAGACTATCGACGCTCTCCTCCATCTCCTCCTCGAAGCGCGCATCGTAGTAGTGCGCGTGTGAGTCGAAGTATTTCATTGTTATCTTATTCTTTCTCCGCATTTAACGGCATCGTCGATAAATACGACCCTGACGTCCTCCTCACCCGAGGCGAGAATCATACCGTTGCTCTCTACACCGCAGAGCTTGGCGGGCTTGAGATTTACTATGACGGGAACCTTCTTGCCGATGAGCTGGTCGGGGGTATAGAACTTTGCAATTCCCGACACTACCTGCCTCTTTTCATAGCCGAGGTCAATCCGGAGCTTCAGGAGCTTCTTTGCCTTTGGAACGGGCTCGCAGGCGATTATCTTTCCTACGCGGATTTCAACAGCACCGAATGCCTCGATGCCTATTTCAGCCTCGTGCTCGGGCTCCTCCACAGGTGCGAGGGCGGCAAGGGCAGCGGCGCGCTTTGCCTCAACCTCCTCGAGTATCTTCTTCTCGTCAAGCCTTGCGAAGAGGACAAACGCCTCACCGAGGGGCCTGCCTGCCTCGAGAGCACCGAACTGTGCAATTGTCGACATATTGTGCTTGTCGGTTGCAAGCTGGGAGAATATTGCATCGGCGGTCGCAGGGATATAGGGTGCGAGAAGGACGGCGGCAGTGCGGATAACCTCGAGGAGGTTATATATTACCGTCGCAAGTCTGGGACGGGATGCCTCATCCTTTGCAAGCGCCCAGGGCATTGTTTCATCGATATACTTGTTGGCACGGCGGAGCATGGAGAACACGGTGGAGAGCGAATCTGCCACGTGGTATGCGCCCATCTGCTTTACGGAAAGGTCGATTGCCTCTCTTACGGTTGCCTTGAGGTCCTCGTCAATCGGGTCGGTTGCCTCGGGAGCGGGTACTATTCCGCCAAAATACTTCTTTGTCATCGCGTGGGTGCGGCTGACGAGGTTGCCGAGGTTGTTGGCAAGGTCATTGTTGTATGCGGCAATAACGCTCTCATAGGTTATCGAGCCGTCTGCATTATAGGGCATCTCGGAGAGAGCATAGTAGCGCACGCCGTCGACACCGAATATCTCGGCAAGCTCATCGGCATAGATTACGTTACCCTTCGACTTGCTCATCTTGTCGTTGCCGAAGTTGAACCAGGGGTGACCGAATATCTTCTTGGGCAGAGGGAGCTCGAGTGCCATCAGGAAGATGGGCCAATAGATGGTGTGGAAGCGGAGAATATCCTTGCCTATGATATGAACGTCGCAGGGCCAATTCTTGCGGAAAAGGTCGCACTGCTCATCATAGGACTTGTCGGGGTCATAGCCGATGGCGGTGATATAGTTGGTAAGCGCGTCGAGCCATACGTAGACTACGTGCTTGTCGTCAAAGTCGACGGGGACACCCCACTTGAAGGAGGTACGGGAGACGCAAAGGTCCTGCAGTCCTGCCTTGAGGAAGTTGTTTACCATCTCCTTCTTGCGGCTCTCGGGCTCAATGAACTCGGGGTGAGACTCGATATACTCAATGAGGGTGTCCGCATACTTGGACATTCTGAAAAAGTATGCCTCCTCCTTTGCCTGGGAGACGGGTCTGCCGCAGTCGGGACAAATACCGTCCACAACCTGCGTCTCCGTGAAGAATGACTCGCAGGGGGTGCAGTACCAGCCCTCGTAGAAGCCCTTATAAATATCACCCTTGTCATAGAATTTCTTGAATATCTTCTTAACCGCTCTTACGTGATAGTCGTCGGTGGTGCGGATGAAGTGGTCGTACTTGACGTTCATAAGGTCCCAGATGCCCTTTATCTCGCCTGCTACTCCGTCAACGTATGCCTGCGGAGTGATTCCCGCCTCGTTTGCAAGGTTTTCTATCTTCTGACCGTGCTCGTCGGTACCCGTGCAGAGAAAAACGTCCTTTCCCATTCGGCGCTGAAATCTGGCAAAGGCGTCTGCCATAATAATTTCATAGGTGTTGCCGATGTGGGGCTTTCTCGACGCGTATGCGATAGCGGTGGTTAGGTAAAACTTTTCCATAATCGTCCTCCTGAGCTAATGAAACTCATTTTTTGCTGATAATACGTTATTTTACCACATTATTCCGTAATTTACAAGTTTTTTGATGATTTTGTTTTAAAATATTTTAATTATATTGCTTTACGCGCAAAAAAGATTGACTTTTCCTCCCCTTTTTGTTATACTTAGTGTGTATGCGTATCTAATTTTCAAGGAGGTGCCCCGTGGGAGAGATATTTTCCGCCCTTTACGGCAACAAAGCGACGAAGAAGCGCCTCGGTGCGGCTATTGTCGGCGGAACGCTTCCGCACGCCTTCCTTATCTCGGGCCCCGAGGGCTCGGGTAAGCTCACCCTGGCAAAGGAGATAAGCGCCGCACTCAACTGCGAGAGGACGGGCAGCGACTCCGCGCTTCCCTGCCACCGCTGCAACAGCTGCCGCAGGATTGCCGAGGAGGGCTTTACAGACGTTAAGATACTGCGAAAGCCGAAGGACAAGGCAACGATAGGTGTCGGCGAGGTCAGGTACTTCAGGGAGGATATGTTCCTCTCGGCGACCGAGTCGGACAAGAGGATATATATCATAACCGACGCGGACAAGATGACACCGAATGCGCAGAATGCACTCCTCAAGGTTATCGAGGAGCCGCCGCTCGGAGTTTATATCATGCTCCTCAGCGCATCGGACGACGCTATTCTCACAACCATCAAGAGCCGCACCCAGCACATAGCAATGGAGCGCTTTGACGAGGAGGAGCTGGCGAGCTATCTCGGGAGAACGGGGGAGCGCGACCGCGAGCTGCTTATGAGCGCGGACGGGTGCATAGGACGGGCAAAGGAGCTCTTCTCCGACGGAGGAGAGGACACAAGGGCGGCAAGGCGCACAAGCGACGCTGTCCTCTCGGCAATCAAGCCGAGTGTGCCCTACTCTGAGCTGTATACCGCGATAAAGGAGCTGCCGACGAAGAAGGACGAGCTCATTCAGGCGCTCGAGATGCTTACTGTGGCGCTGCGCGACCTTATGCTGATGAAGCACGACAAGAGTGCTCCTCTGCTCTACTTTACCGCAAGGGAGAGGGCGGGCGAGCTTGCCGCAGCGATGACGGCAAAGAGGCTGAACGCAATATATGACGTTATCCGCTCGACGGTAGACGAGCTTATGAAGAACGTAAACGTTACCGCCGTGGTCACAAGCCTCGGCGCGAGGATAAAACTAATTTAAAAACGGTGAAAAAATGAAAGAAGAAAAGAAAACACAGGACCAGCCCGAGCTTGTCGAGGAGTTGGTCGAAATAATAGGCATCAACTTCCGTGAGGCAGGCAAGATATATTACTTTGCCCCCGGGAAGTTCACCCTCTCCCAGGGAGAGAGGGTTATCGTGGATACCGCGCGCGGTGTTGAGATAGGTACTGTAAAGATACCAAACAAGAAGGTACCGACAAGCGAGATTGTTCCACCTCTCAAGGCGATAATCCGCCCAGCAACCGCAGAGGACCTCGAGAGAAACGAAAAAAACCACGAGCTCGAGATGGACGCAGCGCTGATATGCAAGAAGAAAATTGCCGCGCATAAGCTCGAGATGAGCCTTGTTGCAGTAGAATATACCTTTGACAGAGCGAAGCTCATCTTCTACTTTACCTGCGAGTCCAGAGTCGACTTCAGAGAGCTGGTAAAGGACCTTGCCTCTACCTTTCACACCAGGATAGAGCTGCGTCAGATAGGAATCAGGGACGAGGCGAAGATGATGGGTGGGCTCGGCATATGCGGCAGGAAATACTGCTGCTCGGGCTTCCTCACCGACTTCGTGCAGGTATCCATCAAGATGGCGAAGGAGCAGAATTTCTCCCTCAATTCCTCCAAGGTATCCGGTGCTTGCGGCAGACTTATGTGCTGTCTGCGCTATGAGCACGAGACCTATGAGGAGGCAATAAAGGTCACACCCCCCAGCGGCTCGACCGTCAAGACACCCGACGGTGTCGGCACCGTTACCGAAACGCGCCCTCTGGCAGGCGAGGTAAGGGTCAAGCTGAACGACAACGACAAGGATGCACCCAAGCTCTACAAATGCCGCGACGTCAAGGTTATAAGAGTTGGAAAGCGTTCCGAGCCCGACGACACGGATGATGATGTTGTAGAAGATTAAGGGCAATTTATCGTCAAATTAACTAATTTTATATTTTGCTCTTGATTTTTAGAATATTTGTGCTACAATATAAACAGTAAATCACTATACGGAGGTATTTTGACATGGCATACAAGATTACCGACGAGTGCATTAGCTGCGGCGCATGTGCAGATGCTTGCCCCGTTGCATGCATTTCCGAAGGCGGCGACAAGTATGTTATCAACGCTGATGAGTGCATCAGCTGCGGTAACTGCGCTGAGAACTGCCCTGTTGGCGCTCCTGTTGAAGAGTAATTCTTTAGGAGAAATAGAAAAAGCGGAGAATTTTGCTCCGCTTTTTTCTTAACCTTGTTTTTTTGGAGTAACAGATGGAGCTATTTAACGGCGAGAGGCTCGACTACGTGAACGACCGCCTCTCACTCATACAAAAAACAGACGGGCTGACCTTCGGCACCGATGCGCTCCTGCTTGCAGGATACGTGGCAGGAAAGCACAAGAGGGGCATGGAGATAGGCGGCGGAAGCGGCATTATCTCACTGCTGCTACTGACGCGCGAGAAGGTCGGGCAGATTCTTGCCTGCGAGGTGCAGGAGGAATACTGCCGTCTTATAGAGCGAAATGCTGTGCTTAACAGTCTGGCAGACAGACTCGAGGCGCGTCACACCGACGTCAGAGAGCTAAGTTGCGGTGAGGAGTTTGATA
This sequence comes from Clostridia bacterium, assembly GCA_017403155.1. Lineage (GTDB taxonomy): Bacteria > Bacillota > Clostridia > Oscillospirales > CAG-272 > UBA1740. The sequence goes on from JAFQOP010000021.1 coordinate 14,765, forward strand.
TAGTATTCTCAAATCCACCCTATATGAAGGCAACCTCTGGCGCGCTTAACAAAAACGATGCGAAAACGGTGGCAAGGCACGAAATACACGGAGATATCGGCGAGCTTATCCGCGCGGGTGCCAGGGCTCTGCGCTACGGAGGCGCGATGTACGTGGTGTGGCGACCCGACAGGCTCACGGAGCTTATCTATGCCATGCACGACTCGGGAATCGAGGCAAAGAGGATGACCTTTGTCCACGCGGATGAAAAAAGCGAGCCCTCGATGGTGCTGGTAGAGGGCAAAAAGGGCGCAAAGCCGACACTTAACGTGACACGCCCCCTAATCATATACAAGAACTCGACGCATAACGAATACAGCGCCGATATGAATTACATACTGGAAAACGGCTCCTTCGGAGCAGAATATAAGCGCTGAGGCGCAGGAGATTTGGTAATGGAAGGCACGGAGAAGAACAAGGTTTTGCCGAGGACGCTATATCTTGTCGGTACACCTATCGGAAACCTCGCTGATATAAGCGAGAGGGCTAAAAAGGTGCTATCGGAGGTTGATTTTGTTGCAGCGGAGGACACGCGCAATTCGATGCGACTGCTCTCGGCTTACGGAATAAAAAAGGAGCTGGTCAGCTACTTTGAGCACAACAAGCGTCAGAGCGGTGAAAGAATAGTTGCAAGGCTGCTCGGCGGAGAGAGCTGCGCACTTATCACCGACGCAGGTATGCCTGCCATAAGCGACCCGGGCGAGGATATAGTGCGGCTGTGTGCCGAGGCAGGAATATGCGTGTCGGTCATTCCGGGAGCATCTGCCGCGATATCCGCGCTCGCACTTTCTGCGCTCGCGACCTCCCGCTTTGCCTTTGAGGGCTTTCTCAGCGCAAACAAGGGCGAGAGAAGAAGGCGACTCGAGAAAATCAGAGGCGAGGAGCGCACCCTTATATTCTACGAGGCGCCCCACAAGCTGAAGGCGACACTCACCGATATGTGCGAGATATTTGGCGCTGATAGAAAAATTTCTCTGTGTCGGGAGCTTACCAAGCTCAACGAGGAGGTAATACGCACAACCCTCGGAGGTGCCGCGCAGCTCTACGAAACGGGCGAGCCCAGAGGCGAGTACGTGCTGGTGCTGGAGGGTGCTGAGGAGGCAGGATGCCCCACCGCGTGTGACGAAAATCCCCTGCTCTCCCTTGACCCGAGGGAGCACGTGCAGCGATATATTGACGGCGGAATGTCGAAGATGGACGCAATCAAGGCGGTTGCAAGGGAAAGAGGCGTGCCTAAATCGGAAATCTACAATTTAATGATATGAGGAATGAAAAAAGCGGACCAAGGTCCGCTTTTTCTTATATTTTGACGCTTTTGCCTGCAGGAATTTCCAGCCGCCTTCCGTCAGCAATAGCATAGACGGCGACGGAGGTTGGGTTGGTTATCTCGGTGTCGGTAACGGTTAGTGCCTTTGTCGCGTCCTCATAGGCAAAAATCTCACCGACGGTGGCATAGTAATAATCACCCGGGCGGTTGCCGTACTCACGCGCAAACTGCTCGAGCACGTGCCACACGCCTGCGCGCTCGAAGTCGATGGCGTGGACGCCTACCGCAAGGAAGGTGAGGGAGTCAGACTCAAGGGAGGCAAACTCAGCCGCCCTCTCGAGAAGATTCGCGTGAGTTGCGTTGTAGCACCACGCCTGTCGGTCCTCGGGGAGGTTAAAGTCGGCAAGCCCCGTCCTTCTAACCGAGGTGTAATTTGCCGCGAGGTGAGCTTTTACCTTCTCGTCCTGCTGCTCGTGATAGGGCCAGACGAAGGCGGTAATGCTACCCTTGCCGAATATCTCCTCAAGCTCGCTCTTACATTCATCAACCAGACGGATATAGGTGTCGGGAGTGGCAATACAGCCCCAATATGAGGTATAAAACTTGTAGTAGAGTCCTTCAATGTCCGAGCTGTACAGCTTTGTTCTGTCAGCACTTGCCATATCAAAGGGCTCGTCGGTATACTCGTAGGTATCGGTGGGGAGAATTACCTTTGGATGTCTTTTGCAGTGATTGGTAACCTCAAAGCCACGATAAAACTCGCGGTATTCCTCGGGGGTCATTCCGCTGAGGCGCTCGGCACCGTTGAGGTTAAAGGAGCCCTTTATGCCTGCAGGCTTTACAATATCGATGAACTTCTTGTCCATAGGGATATTACCGTCATCGATAGTGAAGGTTATCGCCTTTGTTGTAAAGCCGGGATAGGTGAATTTTACTTCCATTATTTGTTTCCTCCGTTATATACGACAGTCTCGCCCGGGGCGACAGAGCGCGTGAGCCAAACGTTTCCGCCAATGATGGCGCCGTCGCCGATTTTGGTGGTTCCTCCAAGGATGGTGGCACCTGCGTAAATGATACAGCCGTTGCCGATGTCAGGGTGGCGCTTTGTTCCCTTCACGGGGTTGCCATTCTCATCAAGCTCAAAGCTCTTTGCACCAAGGGTTACACCCTGATATATTTTTACGTGGTCACCGATGGTGGTTGTCTCGCCTATTACAATACCCGTGCCGTGGTCGATGAAGAAATACTCTCCTATCGTGGCGCCCGCGTGGATATCTATGCCCGTCTTCTCATGGGCAAACTCGGTCATAACGCGCGCGATATATGGGATTCCCTTCTTGTAAAAGCGGTTTGCTATGCGGTAAATGGATATTGCATAAAAGCCCGGGTATGCGAGAATTATCTCCTCAGCAGAGCGCGCCGCAGGGTCACCCTCGTAGAGCGCCTGTATATCCTTTATCAGCATGCGCTTGATTTCGGGTAGCTCGGAGAGTATTTCATACGCAAGCTGTTCGGTATCTACGGGACCCTCGCCGGCAGAAAAGGCAAAGGCGGCACTGATCTGTGTTTTTAGGGATATAAAGGCATCGTCGATTATCTCGGCGCGCGTCCTGCCCTCGTTGGAGGAGAGGGAAAAATAGTCGGGAAACATAAGCTGCTGAAAGGTCTTTACAAGCCGCACTATTTCCTTTCGCGAGGGGATTATGACCGAGCGGTTGCGAAAATATCTGTACTCCCACTCTATGGTTGAATCAAGCTCGGAGAGAATCTCGCCGAGCCTCTCATTCTTATCCTTACTGTTCATTCGGAGCTCCTTGGTTTACTATTCATTATATAATAATATAACATTGTTCTGAATTTGGACACTGAAAATACAATAGCGGGGTGCATAAACACCCCGCTTTGATTTTAAACTGCTTTATGCAACGTTTATTGCGTTTTTCATTGCTGACTCGAGTGCTGCATTCATAGCGGCAACATCTGCCTCGAATGCTGCCTTTGCGGCATCGAGCGCTGCGATAGCCTCGGTTACACCCTCGTAATCCTCAGAAGCACTCTCAACAACAGCGAGTGCGCTGTTGATAAGTGCCTTGCGCTCACCAAGAGTGGTAGCATCCTCAAGAGCCTCAACGTAGCCTATAAGCGCTCTGCTGTTGCCCTCGAGAATATTTACCTCAGCCTCTGCTGCGGTAAGAGCGAGGTTAGCCTCCTTAACACCCTCGACACCGAGGTTGTTGCCTGCTGCCTTGAGAGCGTTTGCTGCTGCGATTGCGGTCTTCTTTGCTGCGAGGCCCTCTGCGGTTGCGATAGCCTCTACTGCACTGACGTATGCAGCACTTGCCTGCTCGATAACGGCAACAGAGCCGCTGAGAGTCTGATAAAGTGCGTAGGACTCAACGATGCCTGCGTAATCACAGAGGTAATCATACTCATCCTGGAGAGCCTCATACTTAGCATCTACGTTTGCGAGAATTGCCTTGAGTGAGGGCAGATAGGATGCGTTGGACGCCTCTTCAACGATGGTGTTGAATGCGTTGCACTTATCTCTGCGAACTTCGATTTCGGGAGCGAGTGCCTCATAGGAGAGAACCTTCTCGTTAAGAAGTGCGTGGGTGGTATAGTCAAGATCGGGGTTAATTCTGGTTACACCCTCAAGATCATACTGATTGTATCCGTCGTAAGCGATGAGATATGCTGCATATGCTGCAGCGAAGGATGCATCGGTAACAGTGGGAGCATCTGTCTCAAGAAGGGTAACCGCCTCGATGAAGACGTCCTTATCCTCCTCCATGCGCTCATACTTTGCCACGATGCCATCGAATACCGTCTCTGCCGCTGCAATGCCCTCATAATCAGCATCGCGCTTTGCATAGATATCCTTCAGACCTTCCTCGTAAATGGCAACGATGTAACCGTAGTTCTTGTTATCGATCTCATACGCATCCATTACAGCGATGAAATCGTCCGAGTGCTTCTTTATCTCCGCAAGCGCTGCAACCTCGGTAGCATATACCTCTCTTGCAGCATTCAATGCCTCGGCGGTGGCGGTATCAATACCGTCAAGTCCCTCGACGATCTCGGGAAGGAGACCGTTGTAGAAAATGAACTGATTCTCAAGATAATCAACTCTGCCGTAATAGTTGGCTGCTGTGCCAATTTCCTTTGCGCGCTCGATAATCTCGTACGCGTAGGTTTCGTTTATGTACTTATATGCGTTGGGAACGACTGCCTTGCTGGCGTCGCTGATGGCGGGAACCTGCTCGCCCTCGTGCTCAAAGCCGTTGTAAAGCTTATCCATAACCTGAGCGGCAAGGAACTTATCCTCTCTTGTAAGAGTGCCACCAAGGTAGAGCTGCTCGATGTCGAGAAGGGTGGTTTCGGTAATATCCTCTATCTGTGCGGGGAATCTGATGGTAGAGCCCTCATAGATTTCGAAGTTGTCAACGAAGTAGCGCGCGTAGATGCCCGCACGGCAGGTGCCTGCACCGCATGCGCTGGCGGGGTCACCCGCAGCAAGGAGAGCTTCGTAGTTTTCAACGTTCTCGTTGTGAACCTGCTCTGCTGTCTTGGTTCCTACCTTCTTGCACTGGTAGTACTTGGTGTTGGAGAACTTAGTCTCATAGAGGAAGCCCCAGATACCTGTGGCACCGGGAATCTCATACTGTACTCTGTAGGTCTCTCCGTCGCGCTCGGCAATCTCGAAGTAGCAAACGTCGTCAGCAGCATTGAAGGATACGGTGATGGAATACCATACACCCGTCTGGGGAACGAAGTTCTCAAGCTCCTGGGTGGTGCTGCCGAAGCCCGTGGCGGTCCACTGACCGTACTCAACGTTGTCGTTGGTGAAGCTGAGCTCAAGAAGGTTACCTGCGGAGGTCTTTACCTTGCCGTCAACTGCGTAGTAAACCTTTATCTGGAAACGGGAAAGGTTATCCTGGCAGCTCTCGTCGAAGCAGACGTCCATAGTAAGGAACACCTTATCGGTCCAAACCTCTTTGTTTGCATCCTTTATCTCGTAGCTGTCACCCTTGGAATAAGGAAGGGTGGACTGGAAAACGTGGTTGGTAGGATCTGCGGGATCCTCTACAATGATCTCCTCGATATCGCGGTAGTACGCGTTGTTACCCGTGTGATCCTTGTCGGGAGTGAGATAATCCGCTCCCATATCTCCGTCCTCGTAGTCGAGAGCGAGATAATCGTCACAAATGTAGTACTCAAGGATATCCTCAATTCTGTTGATACCCTGTGCGTGGAAGGGGCTCTCAACCGTGTCTGATCCGTCGGTAGCAAAGGACGAGAAGATCACGCCGGTAGCGAGAAGCACCACAGCGAGCACCGCTACAAGAATTTTCTTTGTAAGTTTCATAAGATTCTCCTTACTTTTGCTTATGCGCATAAATTATTTTAGTTATAAGTATTATAGCATTAGCCGCGCGAAAAATCAATTCCTTAATTTATAAAAAATACAGGTGCATTTTTGTCATTTTTATACAAAGAAAAGGCCGTCGGGTTTTGCGTCCTCCGAACGGCGCGGCGACAAAGAGGAGTCACACAGCCGAATAAAGTCGCACGGGTGGGGGTGTCGGTGATATTTTTTGAATATTTTTGCCATAATTGTATTGATTTTTGTCTTCGCGCGTGCTAAAATGGAATATAAAGTAAAAGGCGTGCACTCGCACAGGCGGCTCGCACACACGAGCCGCGAGAGCAGCAAAAAAAGAGACGACACGGAAAAATCACGGATGAAGGGAGGAAAACCTGAATGGCAAAGGGCATTTACACCTATTACAAGGAAAGGCTCGTCGAGATCGGCGGAAGCAGCAGATGCATATATCTCAAAAGCATAGTCAGAAAAAATGCCTATGACCTCGGAAGAATATTCGAGGGACGTGAGGCAAAGGTTTCCGAATTCATCGACTTTCTGTGGACGGGCGGCAAGCATCCGCTTACACTCATCGGCGCAAAGGAAAAGCGAGAGATACTCGAGAATATCGATATAGAGAGCAGAATTGTGTCAGCGCAGGCGAAGAATCCCTATGCCGCCGAGAGCGACAAGGTCGCACGCTCACCGAAAAGAGCAGACAAGGACAGGGCTATCGAGCTCGAGGTAAGCAAGCTCAAGGATCTGGTAAGGCAGACCGAGGAGATCGAGCGTGACACGGGCAGATACGAGCTGTTTGTCGGCTATCCCTTCGTATTCGGAGCAATAAACCAGGGCGGCAAGCGCCTCAAGATAAAGGCTCCCCTCCTTCTCTTCCCCGTCAAGGTAGATTTTGTCGACGACTCTACCGTCGAGCTCCGCTTCAACGAAAAGGAAAAGATACACATAAACCCTGCGCTGGTATATGCATACGCGCAGTCGAAAAGGGTGAATATCGACTCGCTCGAGCTGGACTTCGACGATCTGTCGGCATTCCGCTCGGTGAAGGACGTTACCGACTATCTTTTGAGCGCGGGCATCAGAATCGACGTGCTTCCAAGCAGAAACGTTTACGACTACTCACGCTTCAAGGAGCCCGACGACCGCTATGAGCTGTCGGTAAGATACGCGGCGGTGCTCGCGCGCTTCCCTCTGTCAAACTCTATCTACAACGACTACACGGCACTTGAAAAAAAGAAGCTCACCAACAATGCGATAAACGAGCTTTTGCGAAGCGGAAAGATAAAAAAGGCGAAGAAAGAGAGAGACTTCTCCCTTTTCAGACTGTTCAAACGGAAAAAGGACACCCCTGCTACCCTGCCGCCCTATACTGTAAAGCCACTCGACTTTGCACAGTCGGAGGTGGTGAGAAGGGTTGGAGAATGCGGAAATATGGTCATCTACGGACCTCCCGGCACGGGAAAATCGCAGACAATAGTCAACGTTATTACCGACGCGCTTTCCGCGGGTCGTAGGGTGCTCGTCGTTTCTCAGAAGAAGGCGGCGCTCGACGTCGTTTACAACCGTCTCGGCACTCTTAACGACAGGTGTATGTATATCACCGACGAGGGCAAGGAAAAGCGCGCATTCTATGAGCGCGCACTCGCCGCGCACCTTAGCAGAATGGGTGCGCACACCGCAGAGGAGGGTTCCCTGCGTGCGGAGTATGCATCCCTCTCTGCAAGGCTGGACGAGGAGATAAAGAGCCTGGAGGCAATCAGCCACACCTTCTGCGACAAAAGGCCCTTCGGTCTGTCGCTCATAGAGATGTACTCCTCCTCAAATATCATCGCAAAGAATTCAATAGAATACGGTGTTTATCTCAAGCTGACGGAAAACAGCACCCTTATGTCCCTCGACTACAAGGAGCTGTCCGAGGCTCTGTTTGCCATCAAGGACGAGTCTCTTGAGAAAACCTATTATAACTACACCTCGGCAAGGGAAAAGAATCCCCTGCTTTCGATGACGCAAAGCGACGTGGATATCAGAACTGTATCCGAGGTAAGAGGCAAGCTCGAGGCAGTGCAGAAATCGAGAAGGACGCCCTTCGACTGCGCAAAATATCCCCTCTTCCCACTTGTTATGGCGCACTACAAGTCGCTCGGTGACGAGCGGGTGCTCGACTCAATAGTCAAGCTTGAGTGCAAGAAGCTCTACCCGAAGAAGCTCTTCATGGGTAAGGTGCGCCGCGAAATGCGCTCGCGCCTCACCGAAACGCTTGCGGCAATTGACGAGTATGCAAAGGATTACGCATTCCTTCATCTTGTGTTTACCGACGAGGCATACGCGCTTATCCTCGACAATCTTCTGCGCGCAAACTCCTCCTACCTCAAGCAGGTATACGAGGCAATCGACGGCTACGTGGTGCACCGCGACACAGCGGCTCTGTTCGAGAGCTTCGCGGGGGCAAGACTGGAGCTGCTCTCATTTGCATACGGGGCAGCGAGAAGCTATGCACACTATACGGAGATAATCGACAGAATACTCCCGATAAGAATATACCACGAGCTGATTTACTTCGAGGAGGCGTGCAAGGAGGAGCTTTCCCGCACGGTGGATTATCTCGGTACACGAGGCAGGATACTACGCCTCAAGGAGGAGCTCGAGGCGCTCAGCACCCGAATCTGCGCGCTGGCAGGCACGCACGAATACACGGAATACTACGGCGAGAGGGATAACAACAAGGACTTCCTCTACCAGATATCGAAAAAGCAGAAGCTGTGGCCGATAAGAAAATGCACGGAGGTCTACGGCGACTATCTTATGCGTCTGTTCCCCTGCTGGCTGCTCTCTCCGGAAAACGTTTCCTCCATTCTACCGCTGGACAGAGGTATGTTTGATACGGTTATATTCGACGAGGCATCGCAGGTATTTATCGAAAGCACTATCCCCGCGATTTACCGAGGCAAGAGCATCGTAGTGGCAGGAGATTCAAAGCAGCTGCGTCCCTCCTCTACCTTTATGAAGAGGTACCTCGGCACGGATCCCGAGGCGGAGGAGGACCCTGCAAGACAGGCGGCACTGGAGGTGGAAAGCCTGCTCGACCTTGCGGTAGCGAGATACGAGAGCGCAAACCTCACCTACCATTACAGAAGCCGCCACAGCGAGCTTATCGATTTTTCGAACAGTGCCTTCTACTCGGGCAAGCTGCAGATAGCACCCAACACCTCGAAAAACCTCCATAACCGCCCCATAGAAAGAATAAAGGTGGACGGACGCTGGATAGAGCGCAGAAACGTCGAGGAGGCGGACAGGATAGTGGCACTGCTTTCCGAGCTCTTCCGCACGAGGAAGAACAACGAGAGCATCGGCATCATAACCTTCAACAGCGATCAGCAAAGCTGCATTGCCGACAGAATAGACCGCGAGGCGGCACGCAACGAGGAATTCCGCTCGCACATGCTGCGGGAGAAAAACCGAATTGAGGGCGGAGAGGACGTCAGCCTCTTTATCAAAAACCTTGAAAACGTTCAGGGTGACGAGAGGGACATAATAATCTTCTCTATCGGCTACGCCCCGAATGCCGAGGGCAAGCTCCACGCACTCTTCGGTTCCCTCTCTGCCGAAGGCGGAGAGAACCGACTCAACGTTGCAATAACGAGAGCCAAGTCGAAGATATACGTCGTTACGAGCATTGAGCCCGAGGAGCTGCGCGTGGACGGAGCGAAGAACGCAGGACCGAGGCTGCTGAAGCAGTATCTCACATATGTGAGGGCGGTGCACAAGGGCAGCTCTGCCGAGGTCAGGGCAATCCTCGACGGGCTTGACGAGACGAGGCTCGCAGCAGCACCCGTCGCAGCGTCGAGCAAGGGCGCAGGAGCAGACCTCAAGGAGAGGCTCGAGAAAATGGGCTACACCGTCGACACCGCACTCGGCAACCAAAACAGCCGCATCTCCCTTGCCATTTACGACAGGGAGAGCGACAGATATCTTGTCGGAGTAGAGCTGGACACGGATGCCTTTGCCGCATCCGACTCCGCACTTGAGCGCGACGTCTACAAGCCGCGCTTCCTTGAAGCGAGAGGCTGGTGCCTTGTAAGGGTATGGTCCAGAGACGTCTGGCTGAATCCGCAGAGGGTGGCAAAGCAGATTGCCGCTATTGCAGAGGCGCAAAAAAAATAAAAACACCGAGGGTGTGGCGGCAATCACGTCGCCCACCCTTTTTGTTGACATTTTTCACACAAAATGTAAAAACTTTTATTTTTTTACTCCAGCTATTGAAAAAAGAAACGTTTTAGGGTATAATGTATAAGAATTACAAACTGAAAGGTGAAATCCATGGAAAATTTAATGCCCTTTATACTTATTATAGGCGTTATCGCAATTATGTACATTTTTATGATCCGTCCCCAGAAGAAGAAGGAGAAGGAAGAGGCCGCAATGCGCGATGCAGTGCAGGTCGGTGACGAGGTTACCACCATCGGAGGTATCATCGGAAAGGTCGTATCCGTCAAGGGCGAGACCTTCGTGCTCGAGACCACCAGAGACAAGACCAAGATCCGCTTCCTCAAGGGCGCTATCAGAAGTGTTGACGTGCGTGCGGCAGATATTGCTGCAGCTATCCTTGAGACCAAGGAGGCAGACGCAACCGAGAAGGACGAGGACACCGTAGCAGAGAGCGAGACTCTCGTCGACGGCAAGCCCCTCTCCAAGCGTGCCGCAAGGAAGGCAAGACGCGAGGCTGCCGCAGCAGCTGCCGAGGAAAGTCGAGAGGCTGTCGCAGAAGAGACTGTCGCAGACGAGACTCCCGCAGAGGAAACCCCCGTAGAGCAGCCCCCTGCGGAAGAGACTGTCGCAGAGCCTACCGAAGAAAAGAAGGAAGATTAAGTAATAATTGAGGGAGCCCCCGAATAGGTTATAGTAAACTTATTCGGAGGCTTCTTTTATGAAAAGGACAAAAAACCGCCCGAGGGGTGTGCACCCCCTTCGAGCCTTCGCGGTGGGGCTCGTCATCAGCATAGCAGCTTTTCTCGGCTGTACCTTTATCGGTGCGCTCATCGTTGGGGCGACAGAAAATCCCCTTGCGGGCGCGAGAATAGGCGCAGTCATCGCCTTTTACGTCGGTGGAGCTATAAGCGGTTTTTGTACTGCAAAATATAAAAAGGAGGGCGCAGTTGCCCACACGGCGGCAGCCTCCCTCACCTTCTGTCTTTGTCTTTTCGTCATCGGTCTTATCATATCGGGCGGCTCTGTCCCTGCCCTGCTCCCTCTCAACTACGGAGTATATATTCTGATATCGGTTCTTCTTGCACTGGCAGGCAGCCGACAAGGAAGCCGGAGGCACTGAAAAAATCAGTGCCCCCGGTCATTTTTTATTCGGTTATTTCTGAATGAGGAAGCCCTTTATTTCAAGAGATCAATGTAATAAGGCAGTGCCTCCTCAAAGTTGACTCCGTAGAAGCGACGGTGCTCGTCGCGCGCGGTTGCCTTCATACACTCGAGGGTAAAATCAACGGCGACGGTAAGGGCGCGCTCGATGCTGTGTCCGCGCATAATGCCGCCGAGGGTTGCAGAGGCGAATATATCACCCGTGCCGTGATAGGAGGTGGGAAGGAGCTCGTTGAAATACTTGAAGTAGGTGTCGGTGATGCTATCGTAATAGTAAACACCTATCTCCCCCTCCTTAAATCCGATGCCGGTGAGGGCAGCGCGGGGACAGCCGAGGTCGGTAAGCGAGCGGAGCAGCCAACGTATGTACTCCTCGTCATAGTTGGGGTTATACGGTACACCGAGCATAAATGCCGCCTCGGTGATATTAGGCACGACAAGGTCTGCCTTGGCGCACAGAGCTGCCATAGCGGATGCAAACTCCTCGGTAAAGCCGCTGTAAAGCTTGCCGTTGTCTGCCATAACGGGGTCTATGAGGACGAAGGTGTCCTCTCGCTTGAAGCTGTCAAAAAACTTCTCAACAAGGGCAAGCTGCTCAAAGGAGCCGAGATAGCCCGTGTAAATTGCGTCGAAGTCAATATTCAGCTCCGAGAAGGTTCTGCTGATAGGGTCGATTTCATCGGTGAGGTCCTTGAAGGTGAACTTGGGAAACGCGGTGTGGGTGGACAGAACTGCCGTGGGCAGCACCGCCGTTTCTACCCCTGCGGCGGAAATGATGGGCAATGCTACGGTGAGTGAGCACTTTCCAACGCAGGATATGTCCTGGATAGTTATTATTCTTTTCATTTATGTTCTCCTTTTCGGTTATTCTGTACGTTCTATTTTTGCACCGAGCTCGCGCAGCTTCTCGATTATTCTCTCATAGCCGCGGTCTATTACCTCTGCATTTTTTATAACGCTCTCTCCCTCTGCCATAAGCGCGGCAATCAGCAAAGCCGCCCCTGCGCGAAGGTCGCAGGCAACAGCCACAGCCGAATGAAGGCGGGATGGCATAATTACGGCTCTGTTTCCCATCAAAGTGTACTCCACTCCGAATTTCGACAGCTCGTCAAGATAGCCGAAGCGGGAGCGCCAGACGTTCTCGATTATCTCACCGCCCGAATAGCGCGCCATGACGGGAGCCGTCTGCGGCTGGAGGTCGGTCGGGAAGCCCGGGTGAGGGGCGGTTGTAACACGGAGGGGCTCCGACAGCGAGCCCGAGAGAGCTATCTCCCCTCCGCTGTCTGTCAGCACAGCACCTCCATCAACCATAGCTGCAAGAAAGCTCGCAAGCTCAGTGCCCGATGCGACGACGGAGATGTCGGAGCCCGTTGCAAGGGAAAGAGAGAGATAGGTGCCCGCCTCAATCATATCGGGAATGATGCGGCAGACGCCACCCGTGAGGGTGCGCCCTTCTATTTCAATATAACCGTCGGTAAGAGTTATTTTTGCGCCTGCGGTTCTGAGAAAGGAAATCAAATTCATTATATGCATCTCGCGGGCATAGCCGAAAATTCTGGTACGACCCTTTGCCCGAGAGGCAAGCAATATGGTATTTACCGTGGCACCTACCGAAGCCTTGTCAAAGCGGATATCAGTGCCGACAAGAGAGCTCGCAAGAACGAGGTCGTCCCACACAGTGCAGCCGAGGCGCTGCGCGGCGGATATATGCATATCTATCGGTCTGTTCTCAAAGGCACAGCCTCCGAAGGCGGATATGTGTGCCCTGCCGAAGCGACCGACGCAGGAGCCGAGAAGATACGAGGAGGCTCTTATCCTTGTAACAAGAGAGAGCGGGGGTCTATTATACTCCATATCGGACGTGTCTATATAAAGCGCCTCACCGATTCTCGTGCAGGAAGCACCGAGGGTGGATATTATCTCGAGCGACACACGCACGTCGGTTATATCGGGCACTCCGTATAGAACGGAAACACCGCGGCAGAGGACGGTAGCGAATATAATGGGAAGGGCGGAATTCTTCGAGCCCGAGGGTATGACCTTACCCGACAGTGGGGCACCGCCGCTTACTACAAGATTACTCATTGAACACTCCGAACAGTTTTTTATCATTCTATTCGGAATGCAAACTTTTGCTTACAAGGTCTGTCCCAAAAGATAAGCAGCAATAAGACGGGAGGCATCGCCGTAGGATGAGTCGCCAACAAGCTCCTCAAGGCATGCGGCGCTCTGTGAGTCGGACGAAGATGAGGAGGCTTTGCGCAAAAAATCAGAGCGTTCAGCCAGGTCTTTTTTTACACGGGTAGGCAGATTCGCCTCTATTTTGCGATATTCTTCACTCTTCCATCCATAGACTTTTGAGCCAATGCTTATATATGCTGTGATATAGCCTGCATACTCAAGTTCACTGTCCTCCGAGCTGATAAGGGCGACGGTGGAGAAAAAGGTTGCCTCGTTTTCTCTCATGATTCCAAAAAAATGCATAAGCTCGTGGGAATAGGAGGATATGCGCATAAACCCCGGGGCATCGGCGTTTATGATTGCCTCTGCCGTGAGGGGAGGGTAATATGCAAGTGTGCCGAGCCTTGTTAAAAGGGAGGACAGTAAGGAGGTCTTGGCGCGCGGAATGAAGGAGGTGCTGACACCGAGGGTGTCAAGGGCATAGCGGTGCACAGTCTCCCCTACCCTGCTGTAATCTTCATCTGCGTCCCTGACCTCATCAAGCCCACCAAGGCTTTCGGCGCACAGTCTGAGTGCCTCAAGATATTCTTCGTCTGTCGGGGAGGCAACGTATTCTATCGGCTCTGCGGAAAGGTCAATCCCCTCGGTAACGGCATACCCCCCGACAAACAGCTGCAAAACGAGGAGCAAGGCACTAAGCCTCCCCCTGCCCAAGATAAAGCGCCATACAAGAAAAGGAATTGACAAAATAAGAAAAAGCGCAATCAGCTCAAACGCCGGGAATGCGATTCCGTTTGTCAATGCAGCGAAAAAATTTCGCACGGGTAGGGATATATGAGCTCTCGCGGCATCTGAAAACGATGGTGACATATGCGATAGGACCAAAGAGACGGCGAGGACGATAAACACAGCTTTCCACAGAATGGAGAGTATACCTTTTATCACGGAAAACCTCGAAAAATATCTTTTTTCTTATTATTCCCGCGACCTCACATAAAATGTATCGCCCGATTGATACGAATAAGTTTAGCACAACGGCTGTGCCTTGTCAATATTTTTTATGCACATTTTTGAGCATGCAGATTGACTTTTTTCTATTGTAAATATATAATATATTCAGTATGAACTTTACTACCCTTTATTCGGAGGACGCTATGGACATCAAATATGCACAGTATGAGGATTTCGGCGCCTTAGGCGACGGAATTCACGACGACCTGGAGGCTATCGTTGCCTGCCACGCGTATGCAAACGAGCACGGACTCGACGTGCGCGCCAAGGAGGGCGCAACCTACTACATAGGTCCCAAGGCAATGGCTGCAACAGTGCGCACAAACACGTGCTGGCGCGGTGCTAAATTCTTAATCGACGACACAGCGGTGGAAAACCGCAACTTCAGCGTCTTTGTTATAGCGTCTGACAACGAGCGCTTTACCCCCGAGATTACGTCTCTGGCACACGACCAGAAAAAGATTGATTTTCCGCACACAGGTAGGGTGCTGGTGAGAGTTTTCAACGATGAGCTCCGCATATACAGACGAAAGGGTCTCAACCAGGACAACGGTCAGGCAGCATCCGACAGCTTTATCGTGGACGAAGACGGCAGCATTCTCACCGATATCAACTGGGACTACCCTACCGTATCAAGGGTATATGCGAAAAGCGCGGACGACGAGCCCATCACCCTCGAGGGCGGTGAGTTTACCACCGTTGCTAACGCGGCTCCCTGCCTCTATACATACTACAAGCGCGGCATCGAGGTGCTTCGCTCTAACGTTACCATAAAGGGTCTGACCCACCTCGTAACGGGAGAGGGTGAGTGCGGCGCTCCGTATGCAGGCTTCATCTTAGTCGGAGAATGTGCTGACTTTACCATAGAGGACTGCGTTCTCACCCCACACAAAACCTATCAGACTCAGAGCACACAGCCCGGCAAGACCGTGTCAATGGGAACTTATGACTTCAGTCTGTCGGGCACCGTTGGTGTAACCATGCGCGGCATTACCCAGACTGTGGATATTACCGACACCTCACGCTGGGGTCTTGTCGGCACCAACTACTCCAAAAACGTGCTTATCGAGAACTGCGTTATGTCCCGTTACGATGCTCACTGCGGTGTTACAAACGCGCTGATACGAAACTGCACACTCGGTCATCAAGGCTGTAACGTGATTGGCTTCGGCAGCTTTACAATCGAGAACACGACTGTAAAATCTTACTCATTTATCAATCTGCGCGATGACTACGGCTCCTTCTTCAAGGGCAAGCTGACTGTCAGAAATTGCACCTGGGAGCCTATTGGCGCGCACAGCTTCGTCTTCAACGGGCTCAACACGGGCGATCACGACTTCGGATATGAGTGCGCTATGCCGTATGAGGTGACCGTCGACGGACTCACCATTGTGGACGGTGCACCCGACAGGAACGGAAAATTCTACCTCTTCCCTACCTACGACCGGGATTTTGAAGAGGGCAAGCCCTTTGCCTACAAGGTGACCGAGACGGTATCGCTGAGGAACGTAAGCGTGGATACCGGGCGCGAGCTCGAGCTCACGGAGAAGACAGAGCTGTATCTTGACACGCAGATCGTGTGTCCTTAAAAAGACAGCATATTCGTGCGCAACCAAGGCGAAAAATTACTTGACAAGAGTGATTTTTTGTGCTATAATGTCCCCGAATTGAATACAAAAGGCTATGAAAAGAAATAGTAAGTATCCTTCCTGCGGTTCAGAGAGAGGGCGGTTGGTGAGAGCCCCTGCGCACAGGATACCCAACCCATCTTGGAGCTGCGCGCCGAAAAAAGCAGTAAGCGTCGCCGGGTTCTCCCGTCACAGAGATACGGTATCGGTCGCATCCCGTACCGAGAGCGCGGATATTATCCGAATTTAGGTGGTACCACGGACTTTGTTATAGTTCGCCCTAAGCTGACGTAAGGTCGGCTTAGGGCTTTTTGTATTCAAAAAAACAAAACTTGGAGGTATCTCTGTTATGAAGCTTGAAAAGCTCGTTGGAGAAAGATTTAAGGAAAGACCGTCCGACTGCGTTGTTGACAGCCATGCGCTGATGGTGCGCGGCGGATACATGAAGTACGTGGCGAACGGTATATTCTCGTCCTACATGCCACTCAAGCGCATTACCCGCAAGATTGAGGGAATTCTGCGCGAGGAGATGGACAAAATTGACGGTCAGGAGGTCAGTTTCCCCGTCGTTATGCCCGCAACGCTCTGGCAGGAGTCGGGCAGATATGAGAGCATCGGCAAGGAGCTGGTGCGCTTCAGTGACCGCAACGGCAGCCCCGTGGTGCTCGGTATGACCCACGAGGAGGCAGCGGTGCAGCTCGTCCGCGAATACGGACAGAGCTATATGAAGTATCCCTTTATGATTTACCAGATCCAGACCAAGTTCCGCGATGAGGCAAGACCCAAATCCGGTCTTATCCGCGTGCGCGAATTTACCATGAAGGATGCATATTCCTTCCACACAAGCCAGGCTGATCTCGAGGAATACTACGACAGATGCCACAAGGCATATGAGCGCATCTTTGCAAGAGCGGGCATCCCCGAGGTTGTATCGGTGGCATCCGACTCGGGTATGATGGGCGGCAGCATTTCACATGAGTTCATGCTCCTCACCGACATCGGCGAGGACTCTATCGTAATCTGCCCCGAGTGCGGCTACCGCGCAAATATGGAGGCGGCAGAGAACATTATTGAATATACCCGTACGACTCCCTCCGAGGAGCTTACGAAGGTTTACACTCCAAATAAGCACACCATCGAGGAGGTCTGCACCTTCCTCGGCTGTGACGAGAAGAGCTCCTGCAAGGCAGTCGTGTACCAGAGAAATTCAGACGACAGATACGTTGTTCTCTTCCTGAGAGGCGACCTTGAGGTTAACGAGACTAAGCTCACCAACTTCCTCGGCTTTGATATTCATCCTGCGGTTATCACACTCGAGTCGGGTCTGAACGCGGGCTTCATCGGTCCCGTAGGACTCGGCGGTGACGCAATCGTACTCTACGACCGTTCCCTCAAGGGGATGAACAACCTTGTTTGCGGTGCAAACGAGGAGGAGCATCACTACACAGGTCTCGATATGGAAAGAGACGTACCGAATGCAGAGTATCACGACTTTGCAAAGATTCAGGCAGGCGGTATCTGCCCCGTGTGTGGCAAGCACTCCATCACTATATCCCGCGGTATCGAGGTCGGCAACATCTTCCAGCTCGGCACGAAGTACACAAGGTCGATGGGCATGACCTACACCGACAGCGAGGGTAACACCCAGCATCCCATTATGGGCTGCTACGGAATCGGCGTCGGCAGACTTGCCGCCGCTATATGCGAGGTTCACCACGACGACTATGGCCCCATCTGGCCTATCTCTATCGCTCCCTGGCAGGTGCATCTGTGCGCAGTGCGCGCAGACGACGCGGAGGTCAAGGCATATGCTGACAAGCTCTATGAGGAGCTTGAGAGTCGCGGGATCGAGGTTATCTACGACGACAGAAACATAAGCGCCGGCGTAATGTTCTCCGATGCCGACCTGCTCGGTGTTCCCTACCGCGCGGTAGTCAGCCCCAGAAATATGAAGCAGAATATCGTCGAGATCTCGTCCAGAGACAAGAGCATCAAGACGACAGCATCCGTAGAGACTGCGGCAGAGGAAATTGCAAAAATCATTTCCGATGCGCTTGCCGCAATCTAACAGCAAAAAGAGCAAGCCGCGTGGCTTGCTCTTTTTTGAAAATGCACTTATTTGAAGGGGATTTGCTAATAATTATTTACTAAACCGAGGTATTTACTCCATAACTAAACCTGCGGTGGGTTTATTTTTTGCGTGATATCGGCTATACTGTATATGAAAGGAGGATGTGACACATGGATCAGTTGAAGATTGGAAAATTTATTGCCGAGTGCAGACGGGAGCACAGGCTGACACAGCTGCAGCTGGCAGAAAAGCTCGGCATTACCGACAAGGCGGTATCCAAGTGGGAGAGAGGTATCGCGATGCCCGACTCCTCGGCTATGCTTCCGCTATGTGATATTCTCGGCATCAGTGTGAATGAGCTGTTAATCGGGGAGAGGATGATTACGGAGAACGTCAACGAGAAAAATGAGCAGCTCCTGCTCGAGATGACGAAGGAGCTTGAAAGAAAAAACAATACTATATGGTGTGCAATGTGGACGATAATGACAGTGAGTATTATCGGATTGCTCGGAGGACTAGCGCTCGTCGCGCTTTTTTTGCCCGAGGGGCCTTGGATGCTCGTTGCAATACTTGCACTCTGCGTACTCTTCCTGATACCCTGCTTCTTCGCACTAAAGCTCGAGGTCAGTGTAGGTGCATATAAATGCAAGGGCTGCGGTTACGAGATCGTGCCTACCTATATGCAGGCACTTTGTGCATTGCACAGAGGCACTACCCGTTACCTGAAGTGTCCGTGCTGCGGCAAGCGCACCTGGTGCAAAAAGGTGTTGAAGAAATAACCGCTCAGCCGGCACTGTCCGCAATATCTTTAATTGCGACGATAGTTATTGTGTAGAAATATTGACAAACACGGCAAAATATGCTATAATCATAAAAAATAACTATAATAAAAGGAACCAGCTGACTGCAGAGGACGTTGGTTCCTTTATGCTTTTTTGAGGAAAATCTTATGGTTAGGAAAAAGAAATTCACGCTTTCAACCACGCAGATCATATTGCTCAGCTTCCTCGTTACCATTATCATAGGAAGCGGACTTTTGGCATTGCCAATCAGCTCTGCAAGCGGAGAAGCCGTGCCGTATCTCGATGCTCTTTTCACGGCAACCACCTCCACCTGCGTTACGGGACTCGTTACGCTTCCCACGGTATCCACATGGAGCGTGTTCGGGCAGATCATCATTCTGCTTCTCATACAGATCGGCGGTCTTGGTATCATCACCATTATGTCGGGACTGATGCTTCTTCTCAACAGAAAAATGGGCATCGGCGACCGTTTGCTCATTCAGGATGCCTTCAATCTCAATACGATGTCGGGACTTGCAAAATTCGTTAAGAATGTGCTGTTCGGAACGCTGATCATCGAAGGAATAGGAGCTGTACTGTATATGCTTGTGTTCGTTCCCGAGTTTGGGGCTGTGGGCATCTGGATATCAGTGTTCAATTCGGTTTCAGCTTTCTGTAATGCCGGCATTGACATTATCGCGGAAAACAGCCTTTGCAATTACGCAACCAATCCCTTGATCAATATCGTCACCTCCGCGCTCATCATTCTCGGTGGACTTGGATATATCGTATGGTGGGACGTGCTTCGTGTTATCAAGAGCCGTTCGCCAAAGAACCGCAGGATATTCAGACATTTGACCTTGCATTCAAAGATTGCCATTACGGTCACGGCAGGACTCGTTCTTGTCGGTGCACTCCTTATTTTCATTTTTGAATATTCAAACCCCTTGACCATTGAAGAGATGTCTCTCTTTGATAAAGTTCAAGTGTCCTTCTTCCAATCGGTCACCACGAGAACAGCAGGCTTTGCCTCCGTTCCTCAAGAGAATTTGACAAACGCCTCCGCCGCCGTATCTATTATATTGATGCTGATCGGTGGCTCACCCGTCGGAACGGCAGGCGGTATGAAAACCGTAACCATCGCCGTCCTCATTTGCTCGGCATTTGCTACAATCCGTAATAAGAATAGCGCAACCTTGTTTGGTCGCCGCATTTCCGAAGAATCGATAAAGAAGGCGGTTGCGGTTGTTGTAATGTTCCTTACGATATGTGCCACCTCAACTGTACTTTTGATGGCAACGAGTAACGCTTCCGCTATTGATGCGGTCTATGAAACGGTTAGCGCAACGGCAACCGTCGGACTTTCAAGAAATCTGACGGCATCGCTTAACACCTTCGGAAGGTTAATTATTATAGTAACAATGTATTTCGGCAGAGTCGGCCCCATCTCACTTGCGGTGGCTCTTGGCAGAAAGAATGAAAGTCAAAACGTGATTTCCGAGCCGACGGAAGATATCAGTATAGGATAAAGGAGAAGAACAATGAAAGCAAAGAAAACATACGCAGTCTTCGGACTTGGAAGATACGGCACGGCCGTAGCAAAAGAGCTTGTAGAGAACGGCATGGAGGTCATTGCCGTCGATACTGATGAAAGGATCGTCAACGATGCGGCGGCATA